>DATKOS010000339.1:0-23312 GCA_035524535.1 Bryobacteraceae bacterium | reverse complement strand
TTATTTCCAATGCAAATTGAGAAAGTGTACGAACCGCGGCGGTTCGAGCCGCACTGGGCGCAGTGGTGGATCGATTCCGGCGTTTTCCACGCCTCGGTGGAGAGTTCCGCTCCGGTATTTTCCCTGGTGATTCCGCCGCCGAACGTCACCGGTTCGCTGCACATCGGGCACATGCTGGAGCATTCCGAAATCGATGTCACCATCCGCTGGCATCGCATGCGCGGTGAAAATACGCTCTGGCTGCCCGGCACGGATCACGCCGGCATCGCGACCCAGATGGTCGTCTCGCGCAAGCTCGCCGAGGAGGGCATCAACTACCGCGACCTGGGCCGTGAGGAATTTGAAAAACGTGTCTGGCAGTGGAAGGCCGAATCCGGCGATACCATCAAGCGCCAAATGATCCGCCTTGGCGCCAGTTGCGATTGGAGCCGCGAGCGTTTCACCTTGGACGCCGGGCTCTCCCGCGCGGTCCGCGAAGTCTTCGTCCGGCTATACGAGAAGGGCCTCGTCTACCGCGGCGAGTACATGGTCAACTGGTGCCCGCAGTGCAAAACGGCGCTGTCGGATCTGGAGGTCGCGCACGTCGCCACCGCGGGCCATCTGTGGCACATCCAGTATCCCGTCAACGGCATGCCGGGCCGCTATGTGGTGGTCGCCACCACGCGCCCGGAAACCATGCTCGGCGATACCGCGGTCGCCATCAACGCCAAGGACGCGCGCTACGCGGACCTCCATGGCCGCACCGTGCAACTCCCGCTGATGGACCGCGAGATTCCCATCATCCTGGATGAGCTGGCCGATCCCGCGTTCGGCACCGGCGTCGTCAAAGTCACTCCCGCGCACGACATGAATGACTTCGAGGCCGGCCGCCGTCACAAGCTTCCGCTCATTCAAGTCATCGATGAGAACGCCGCCATGACTCCAGGCGCCGGCCCTTACGCCGGCCTCGACCGCTTTGAGGCGCGCCGCCGCGTCCTGGCCGATCTGGAAGATCGCGGCCTCCTGGTCAAGACCGAGGACTACGCGCTCAATCTGGGCACGTGCCAGCGCTGCAAGACCCCCGTGGAGCCGCTCGTCTCCAAGCAGTGGTTCGTCAAAATCAAGCCGCTGGCCGACAAGGCCATCGACGCCGTCGAGACGGGCCGCATCAAGTTCATCCCCGCGAACTGGTCGAAAACCTACTTCGAGTGGATGTACAACATCCGCGACTGGTGCATCTCCCGCCAGCTCTGGTGGGGCCATCGCATTCCGGCCTGGCATTGCGGCAACTGCGGCGAGGTGATGGTGGCGCGCGAAGCCCCCTCTGCCTGCGCGAAGTGCGGCGCCGCCAGGCTCACGCAGGATACCGACGTTCTCGATACCTGGTTCAGCTCCGGCCTCTGGCCGTTCTCCACGCTCGGGTGGCCGGACCGCACGCCGGATCTGGCCAAGTTTTATCCCACCTCGCTGCTCATCACCGGCTTCGACATCCTGTTCTTCTGGGTGGCCCGCATGGCCATGATGGGCATCGAATTCATGGATGGCGAAGTCCCGTTCCGTGAAGTCTATATCCACGGCCTGGTGCGCGACGCCGAGCGCCAGAAGATGTCCAAGACCCGCGGCAACACCATTGACCCGCTCGTGGTCACCGAAAAGTACGGCACGGACGCCGTGCGCATGGCGCTGCTGCAAGGGGCCGCGCCCGGCACCGACATCGTGCTCACCGAAGAGCGCATGGCCAGCTCGCGCGACTTCGCCAACAAGATCTGGAACGCCGCGCGCTTCCTCTTCCTGAACATGGAGCGCTCCGGCGTGGATCCGTGGGTTCCGGACAGTCTCGAGACCTTCCGGCCGGAAGCCGAGCCCGGCCAGGAAGTCCCCATCGAGGACCGCTGGATCTTCAGCCGCCTCAACGCCGCCGCGGCCCAGGCGAACCGCGCCATTGAGCAGTACCGCTACCACGAGGCCGCGCAAGCTCTCTGGCACTTCTTCTGGCACGAATTCTGCGATTGGTACGTGGAGCTGAAGAAGCTGCGCTTCCGCGAAAATTCCGGTCTGGACGCCGGCTGGCGCAACATGCTGGCGGCGTTTGAAACCGCGCTCCGCCTGCTGCATCCCGCCATGCCCTTCCTCACCGAAGAGCTGTGGCAGCGCCTTAAGGGCCAGGCGCCACGCCCCGCTTCCATTGCGCTGGCCGCCTACCCGCAGCCGCGCGGGGAACTGGCGGACGCCGCCGCGGATGCTGAGATCGAGACTCTCCAGGAGATTGTCACCATGGCGCGCACGCTCCGTGCCGAAAGCAAGCTCGACCCCAAACAGCGCCTCAGCGGCGTGCTCTATTCCCGCGGGCCAGCCCTCGATGTTGCGCGCCGCCGCGCCGAAGCGATCGAAAAACTGGCCAATGCCGGCCTGCAATACAAGGCCGAAGCCGCTCCACAGGCGCCCGCCATGCGCTCGACCGCCGAGTTCGATCTGGTGCTGGAGCTGCCCCAGGCCCAGCAGGACGCCCAGCGCAAACGCCTCGAAAAGGACCGCGACCAGCTTGCCAGGAACATCGCCAACTCCAAGCGCCAGTTGAGCGACGACGTGTTCCTCGGCAAAGCGCCGCCGCAAGTTGTGGACAGCATCCGAAGCAAGCTCGCCGGTTACGAGGAGCAGCTTCGAAAAATCGAGGGAGCGCTCGCAGGCACTGCATGAACCGCAACGATTGGTCGGCGCCGGCTATCATCGAGACGCTGCGACGCGCGCTCGAAGAAGACATTGGAACCGGCGATGTGACCACACAGGCTTGCGTCCCGGAAGCCCGCGCGGCACGCGGGAAGTTCCTGGCGCGCGAACCCTTGGTGCTTGCCGGCACGCCGCTGCTGCCGCTCATCTACCGTCTCCGCGGCGGCGTTTTCGACTTGGTGATCCTCAAGAATGACGGGGACCGCTGCGCGGATGGCGAAGTGATCGCCCAGGTTTACGGCCGCGCCCACACGCTGCTCGAATGCGAGCGGGTGGCGCTGAACTTCCTCCAGCGGCTGAGCGGCGTCGCCACCGCGGCGCGGGATTTCGCCGACCGCGTGGCCGGAACGAATTGCCGCGTGCTCGATACGCGCAAGACCACCCCGGGCCTGCGGATGCTCGAAAAGCTCGCGACGGAGGCCGGCGGCGTCACCAACCACCGCCTTGGCCTCTTTGACGCGGTGCTCATCAAGAACAATCACATTGCCGCCGCGGGCGGCGTACGCAAGGCGATTGAGCGGACACGGGCCGCCAGCAGCCTGCCCATCCAGATCGAAGTCCGCACGCGTGAGGAACTCCGCGAGGCCCTTGCCGCCAACGCGGAACGCATGCTGCTGGACAACCTCACCCCCAATGAGGCCGCCGATTGGGTGCGTGAAATCAACGGACGCGCCACCGTGGAACTCTCCGGCGGAGTCACTATCGATAACGTTCGCGCCTACGCGGAGGCCGGCGCGGACTTTGTCTCTTCCGGCGCCATGACCCATTCCGCGCGCGCCATGGACCTGAGCTTCCGGCTGGAGCTGGCGTGAGCGCGGTGGATATCGCCCGCCTGCGCACAGCCTTCCCGGACCGCCGCATCGATTACTACGCCAGCATCGATTCCACGATGCGGCCCGCCGCCGGGCTTCCCATCGGCAGCGTGGTGCTCGCCGGCGAACAGACTGCCGGCCAGGGCCGCCTCGGCCGCGCCTGGCATTCGCAAGCCGGCGACGGCATCTACTGTTCGCTTGTGCTGCGCCCAACGCCGGTCTTGACCCTCGCGCTGGGCCTCGCCGTGCAAAGCGCCATTCTGGAAGCCACCGGCCTGCACTGCGACATCCGGTGGCCCAACGACCTCCTGCTCAGCGGGAAGAAAGTCGCCGGCATCCTGGTGCAGTCCTCCGAACGGGCCGCCGTCGGGGGAATCGGAATCAACGTCAATCAAACCGAGTTCCCGGCCGAACTGGCCGGCCTGGCCACGTCGCTCGCGATGGAGGCGGGGGAGCACGCCGCCCGGGTTGACGCCACGGCAATCCTGCTCGCCCTGCTGCCCGCCGTCGAGACGTTCACCGCCCATTCGAAGGACGAGATCCTCCACCTCTTCGCGCAAGCCTCCAGCTATGCCCGCGGCCGCCGCGTTAGAGTGGAACAGGCGGAAGGAACCGTGGAAGGAACCACCGCCGGCATGGACCCTTCCGGCTTTCTCATTGTGCGCAAGGACGATGGAACCGATACCCTGATCCTTGCGGGAGGCGTACGTGCTTCTGGCTCTTGACGCAGGCAACAGCAACATCACCATAGGCGCATTTCAGGGCAGCCGGCTGCTCTCCCAGTGGCGGCTCCGCACCGTACAGGAGCAGACTGCCGACGAGTGGGGCATCCTGATCCACAACCTCTTCGCGCCGGCCGGCCTCGATATTGAAAGCGTGGACGGCATGATCATCTCCAGCGTCGTCCCGCCCATCGACCGCACGCTCGCCTTCATGGCCAAGCGCTACTTCCGCACCGAGGCCCTCTTCGTGCGCCCCTCCACCGATATCGGCCTCAAGATTCTCTACGACAACCCCAACGAAGTGGGCGCGGACCGCCTGGTCAACGCCGTAGCCGGCTTCAACAAGTACGGCGGCCCGGCCGTCATCGTGGACTTCGGCACCACCGTCAATTTCGACGTCGTCTCCAAGGCCGGCGAATATCTCGGCGGCGCCATCGGCGTGGGCATTGCCATGAGCATCGAAGCGCTCTTCCACAGGACCGCCAAGCTCCCGCTGGTCGATTTCCGGCCGCCCGCCGACGTCGTAGGCACCAACACCGTGGCCAGCATGCAGTCCGGCCTCTACTACGGGGCCGCGGGCGCCATCGATGGCATCCTCGAACGCATGATTGCGAAGCTCGGCCCGGAGACTAAAGTGGTCGCTACCGGAGGCCAGGCCCACCTCATCGCCGGCGCCTCGCGCTACCTCAAGACCGTGGATGAAACCCTGACCCTGGAGGGCCTCCGCATGATCTGGGAGCGGAACCGGCGTTAAGTGGGGCGGACCTTCCGGTCTGCCCTCCGGGCCTCAGAAGTCGCCTATCTTGTAGGTCTGTCTACTCGGCGCCCGCGCTATTCCGCTGTCTGAATCGAAGACGCCCAGCCCCTGCGCCGCTTCTGAGCTCCCAGGAAGCGGCGATACTGAAGTTGTGAAGCGTTCCGGCATCGCGGACCTGCCCCTCCACGGCGGACGCGTGCCCGCCTGGCTCGCCGATCGCATGACCCAGCTTGGAACGGCGATCGTCGAGAGCATCTTGCTCCACTACGGCCCTTCCGCGTTCCTCTCGCGCCTCAGCGATCCGTACTGGTTTCAGGCGCTCGGCTCGGTGATGGGCATGGACTGGCACTCCTCCGGCATCACCACGTCCGTTGTGGGGGCGCTGAAGCGCGGCCTCAATCCGCGCGCCGCGGAGCTCGGCCTGTATGTCTGCGGCGGGCGCGGCCGGCATTCGCGCAACACGCCCGCCGAGCTGCGCGCCATCTCCGAAACCCGCGGCCTTGATGGCGAGGCGCTGGTGCGCACCAGCCGCCTGGCCGCCAAGATCGACAACAACTGCATCGCCGACGGCTTTCAGATTTACCTGCACTCCTTCATCGTGGCGGCCAACGGCGAGTGGGCCATCGTCCAGCAGGGGCTCAATGACGCCTCCGGCCTGGCGCGCCGCTACCACTGGCATTCGGCCAACGTGCGCGACTTCGTCGACGAGCCGCACACCGGCATCGCCGGCGCACATCAGGGTACGATCATGAACCTCGTCGATGCGCACGCCGCCCCTGCCCGCGAAGCGCTCGTTTCGCTCGCCCATGCCGCGCCTGACACAACGCTCGACGTGGTCCGCCGCCTTGAAATGCCGCGCCATCATGAAGTGCGCGCCGAAGACGTGGATTTGAAACGCCTCGGCGGAGTGCTGGCCGCGGCCTACGAGCGCGACCTGAAAGGCTTCGCCGATCTGCTCCTTGTCGAAAATCTCGGCCCGCGTACGCTGCAGACGCTGGCCATGGTCGCGGAAGTGGTGCACGGAACGCCGGTGCGCTTCTCCGACCCAGCGCGCTTCTCCTTCGCCCTCGGCGGCAAGGACGGCCACCCCTTCCCCGTACCGCTCAAGACGTACGATGAATCGATCGCCGTCCTCCGAAGTTCGCTCGACAAAGCCAAGCTCGACGGAGGAGCAAAAATGGAAGGCTTCCGCCGCCTGGACCGCTTCGTGAAGCTGATCGAAAACCGCCTGGAGCCGCGAGCGGATTTCCAAGCCGTCCTGCAGCACGAAAGAGCCATCTCCTCGTCGCTAGGAGGGCGAACCGTGATGGACGGCAAGCGGCCGAAGCCGCATCAACTAAACCTCTTCGAACTCGGCTCGTAACGTTGGCGCAGGCCTGCGACCGGTGGGGCGGACCTCCTGGTCTGCCTTCTTCGGCTTGATGTGCCCGCGGGCGCTGTAAGCCGCCACTCATCCGCCGATTTCCGGTCTTGCGACAATCCCGCCTTGCCGGGCACGCTTATCAAGTTTGAGCTTAAGCCCCAGCGGATTCCAGCCGCGGCCATCGAAGCGAAGGTAATAGATACTCTTGCCGAGTTCGCGCGAGAAGTGAAAACGTCCTTGGCTGTCAGTCTTTGTAGAACGCAAGACCACGGCCCACTTAGAATCACGGTCGGTAACCGTCATCTCCGGAATCGGCGATTCACTGGGATCGAGAACAACACCCTCGACACGCTGCGCGGGCTGAGGCTCATCGAGGACCACGAATTCCCGAACTGCGCCCGCCGAAACAACTAGCAACGCCATCGTTCCGACGACAATCCCGAGTCGCGGCACGAAGGGATGAACTTCTTGGTCCCTTGAAGTCCGGAGACCCATTTTCTGCCTCGTCAGGCAATCGAACAACGCTGGCCTCATTCAGATTCTAGGCAAACATCTCCTGAGCCCGCCCCACATGCTCCCTAACCAGAACCCCATTCGGGCAATCCACCGAGCACGCCGAGCAATCCGAGCACCGGATCCCCCGCACCTCCTCCGGCAGCTCCAGATACCGCTCGCGGGCCATGGCGAACTGGCCGTACCCTTCCGCATAGCTCAGGAACCGCAGCATATCGGGCACAGGCACGCCCTTGTCACAGACGCCGTTGCAGGCGCCGCACATGCGGCAATAGCTCGGCCCGATCAGCGCAAGCTGTTCGGAGAGCAGCGCCTCATCCCGGCCCGTGTACGCCTCGGACATGGCCCGCACGTTCTCCTCCACCTGGTCGTGGTCCGTCATGCACACGATGGCCGTATCCACCGATTCGTTCCGCAGCGCCCACTTGATGGCCGCCAGCGGCACTCCCGGCTGGCTCAGGCGCTTCGCCAGCGCCTTCGCATCCGCGCCGTACAGCCGGTCGCCCCGCTCCACGCGCGACGTTCCGCCCGCCATGGTCTTCATCACCACGATTCCCATGCCGGACTTGCGCGCCTCGCGTATCGCCGCGCCCATGTCGGTTTTTGGGGCAGCCGTGTTCGTATTGTCGTCCGCGGCGACGGAGCGCATGGAGAAGTTGTACGTAGTCAGAGCCACATCCGTCTGCCCCAGCTTGGCCAGATAGGGCAGCATTTTGTCCATGTTGAAGTGCGTGCTCACACCGGCGAACCGGATCTTCCCCGCCTGCTTGGCGGAACGCTGGGCCTCCAGCAGATCGTCAGTCACCTCGGCCGGGTCGTTCTTCATGTGCAGATACCAGATGTCCAGGTGATCCGTGCCCAGCTCGCGCAGGCTGGTATCCAGGTCCGCCAGCGCCTCCTTGCCGGTCTTCGCCTGGCTCTTGCTGGAAATGATGACCTTCTGCCGCCGGCTCTTCAGCGCCGCGCCAACCATCCGCTCGTTGTTGCCGTTCTGGTAGAGGCGCGCCGTGTCGAAATGCACGATCCCGATATCCGCCGCGTGTTCAATGACGCTCGCGTCCGAGGTGGTCATGCAGCCGAAGGAGAGCGACGTAACGCGGAGCCCCGTGCGCCCCAGCGTGCGGTACGCCAGCTTGACCTCGCTCGAAACGGGCTGGCCGGCCCGGCCCCCCTGCTGCGGCATGGCGAACCCCGCCGCCGGCAGCGCCAATCCCGCCGTCAAGAACCTACGCCGTGAAGCAGATTGTGACATCTGAATCTCCCATTTCGGAGTATAGCCTGTTTGCGGAAAACCCGCGCCGCCCGGCGGCGTGGCATCCTGAAAGAGCGCCTCGATCCGCCGCGCACGCTCATGGAAAACCACGCTGCGAGCCCCCAAGAATCCGATTGGTTGGTGAACTATTTCAACTACTTCACCGAGATCGAAGAGCATTTCCAGCTTGTCCGCGGCACAAGCCTCTTCCTCCTCTCTCCGCTCGATTGGGCGCTCATCGAATCCTGGAAGAACTCGGGCGTCCCGCTCGAAGCCGTGCTCCGCGGTATCGACGCCGCTTTCGAAAAGTGGCGGGGCCGCAAGGTCAAAACGCAAATGGTCAACTCCCTGGCCTTCTGCGCCCAGGCCGTGCTGGCTGAAGCGCAAGTGATGGCCGGCTCGGAGAGGCCCGCCGCTCGCCGCGAAGCCGCCGCGCCATTCAGTCAGGACGAGCTTCGCGATTATCTCCGCCGCAACGCAGCCGCGCTCGGTCACGGCTACGAAGAAATCGCCGCCGCGCTGGAGCGCCTCGCCGCCGAAGTGGAGCAACACCTCTCCGACCTGGAGGAACTCGAGCGCCGCCTCACAGTGCTGGAGGAGAAGGCGATCGCTACCGCGCGCACGCGCCTGAGCGAAGAAGCGCTGCTCGAATCGCGGCGCGAATTGGACCGCCAGTTGCGCCCCTACCGAGGCAAGATGACCGCCGAACAGCTTGCCATGATCGAAAAACAATACCTCGAACGCCACCTCCTGGAGAAGAGCGGCCTGCCGCGCCTCAGCCTTTTCTACCTGCGCTAGTTCTTTCGTTCTAGCGCCTTCGCGGCGCCGCGTATTAGCTCTAGCGAGGCAGTCTCCGCAGCCCCGATTTTATTGGCTCCCGCGCACATGTCGTGAGGCCGCGCCTTCCGTGTGGAATCTCACGGGATCGGTGCGCGGCTCGTGAAGACTTTCACGTCTCCGCGCCGGTCCCCGCGCGCTACTGTCCCGACAGGAATAACCGCGCCGATGCGCCGCTCGTCATTTTCTTTAACACAGCAAGCAGGAGGTAGGTCTCTCATGGGGCAGTCTGAAAACGCCTCTCCGTTGCAGCCGGGTCACCCGCAGGAGTTGCCCGCCCCAAGTCCCGGGAAGCGTCCGGCGCTAGTGCCGCCAGTGCCGGAGCCACGCAGGCGCGGCAAACTGTGGGCCGTCCTTGTGGGCGCCGCGGCCGTAGCCGGCCTGGCGTATTACCTGCGCCTCCAGACGGCCGGGCCAGCGACGCCGCTGGTGACGGTCCCCACCGCCGCCGTGCAGCGGGGCGACGTCCAGAATGTGTTGCGCGTCAGCGGCACACTGGCCGCCAAGGAACAAATCGCCATACTTGGGCCGCGCATCCAGGGCAGCCGCACGGACGTGGGCCGCGGCGGTTCGGCCAATATGCTCACCACCCGCCAGGCCTTCACGGTGGGCGGCGGAGGCGGCGGACCCGCCGGCTTTGGTGCCGCCCAAGCCAATGACTTCTCCCTCGTGCTCACCAAACTCGCCGAACCCGGCACGCACGTCAAGAAGGGCGACGTCATCGTCCAGTTCGATACCCTCCTCCAACAGCAGCGCCTGGACGATTACAAGGACTCCCTGGTGCAGCTCGACGCCAACATCAAGAACCGCATGGCCAGCATGGGATCGCAAAAGGAATCGCACCTCCAGCAGGTGCGCGCCGCCAAGGCCGCCTGGCAGAACGCCATGCTCAACCAGCAGACCAATGAGGTCGTCTCCTCCATCAACGCCCAGTTGAACGACGTCGCCACGGAGCAGGCCAAGGACCAGTACGAGCAACTCGTGTACGAAGACGACCTGCTGGATCAGCAGCAGCGCGCCGAAGTGCAGGCCATCGAGTTGAACCGCGACCAGTCGCAGCTTGAACTGCAGCGTTCCGAGGCCAACATTAAGAAGATGAGCATGGAGGCGCCCATGGACGGCTTCGTGGTAATGGCCACCCTCGTGCGCAACGGCGAATTCGGCACCGTCCGCGTCGGCGATCAGGTCCGCCCCGGCCAGCCCATTATGTACATTGAGAACCCCGCGTCCATGGTGGTCAACGCCGATTTGAACCAAGTGGATTCCCAGTCCGTGAAGATCGGCATGAAAGCGATTGTCCGGCTGGACGCGTATGAGAATCTGGAATTGCCGGCCACGCTGACCGGAGTTGGCGCCATGGCCAAGGACAGCACTTTCCGCGCCGACTGGGTCAGCGTGGTGCCGCTAGAGCTCCGGCTGGACAAGACCGACCCCCGCGTGATTCCCGACCTGACGGCGAGCGCCGATATCACGCTTCAATCCGAGCCGGACACGCTCTTTGTGCCGCGCTCCGCGCTGTTTCAGGACAACGGCAAGCCGTTCGTATACGTGCAGGATTCCAGCAGCCCGACCGGCTGGACCCGCAAGAACGTGGAGATCGGGGTGAAGAGCGCCACCCGCGTGGCCATTCGATCCGGACTCACACTGGGCGAATTGGTGGCCACCCGAAAGCCCTCGCAGACCTAATCCGGCCCGGATTGGATCCGCGGCCGCCGCGAATAGGGAGGCATGGGAACACCTGGCGCTCGTGGCTGGCGTGGCCCAGGCACCTCCCGCTTGTCCGCGCGGCGCGGAATTCGGCGCACGGGAGCGTTCGCGCCGGCGGCTCTTCGCGCGGACTCAGTACTGGAGCGCCGCCAGCCGCGCCGTTACGTTGGCCCGAAGGTCTTCTTCCAGCGGCAATTCCTGCCGGCCCAACCGCGGAGCCAGCGCCGCGACGGATTCCTCATACGTGGGCTGCCGGATGCACGAAACCGCGGGGAATCCCACCACGTCGGCGATCTTGCAGGAGGCTTGCACCAGCGTCAGGATATCGGAATCCCCCGCCCCGTGCGGCTGGTGGTGGCGTTCGCAAACCTCCGAGAAGTCGCTCGGCAGCGCCCACGTTTTCACCAGCCAGGAGCCGGCGCGCCCGTGGTCCACGCTTACCGCATCCCGTTCCGCCCGCAGCACCGCGTCCATGTCTTCATGCTGCGCGGCCAGCACCGGCCCCATTTCCTTGGCGTAGCTGCGGATCAACCCTAGCCGCCCGATGTCGTGCATGATGCCGGCCGTGTACGCGCGGTCGCTCGAAATGTCGAAAATGGCGGCCAGTTCCTCGGAAACCAGGGCGCACGCCACGCTGTGCTGCCAGCACTGCCGGACAAGCGGATTCCGCTGCCCGAGGAACGCCCGCATGGCTACCGTGATGGCCAGGGCCTTGATGCGGTCCAACCCTAGAATCGCAATCGCGTGCCGCAAACTGTGCATCCGCGAGGGGAAGCCGAATAGAGACGAGTTGGCCAGCAGCAGGACGTCAGCCGCAAACGCCGGGTCGCCTTCAATTACCTTCGCGAGCTGCTGCAGGTCGACGTCGTCATCGGTGGAGAGGGCCATTACCCGGTTCGCGATCGCGCTGAACGGAGGCAGATTGCACAGCTTCACCGGGATCGTGACGAGATCCGTCTGGAAGTCCGTTTCCGGGGCCGGCGGGGGTGGGGTGACAATCGCTTGCTGTGACTCGACCATGACAGTGCGTTCCATATCCCTGCATATCGGCAGGGCGGGCGCAATTTTCGATGGTCAAATATCGATAGCTAACCGGAACCGGGCCAGGAAGCCGCCTAGGCCCTCACCGGAGGCGCACGGCGTCCTCGGGCTCCGCTGTTAGCGCACGAATTCCACGGTTACGCGCCGGTCGATTAACCCGGCCTCGTAGCCCATATCCAGCAGCTTCTGGGCGGCTTGCGGAACAATTTCACCGGCATCCACGGTGAAGTGGTTCACGTACATGCCCACGAACTTCTCCGCCAGGCTCGGCTCCATGTCCCGCGCGAACTGCATCGCGTATTCCAGAGCTTCCGCGTGGTTGTCGAGCGCGTACTGGATGCTCTCCCGCATCAGCCGGCAGCACTCGCTCTTGATTTCCTCGTCCATGGAGCGCAACAGGGCATTGGCGCCGAGCGGCAGGGGCAGCCCGTAGGAAGTCTTGAACCACCGCCCCAGATCCGCGATCCGGTGGAAGCCTTGGCGGTCAAAGGTGAGCTGCGCCTCGTGGATAATCAGCCCCGCGTCCACGGAATGCTCGCGCACGGCGTCCGTGATCTTATCGAAGGGCGTGACCACCGGCTCGAAATCGGGCTGGAACAACCGCGCCGCCAGGTATGCCGTGGTCATGGTGCCCGGCACCGCAATGCGCTTGCCCTTCAGCTCCTCCGGCTCCATGGGCCGCATGGCGATGACCATCGGTCCATAGCCGTCTCCAATGCTAGAGCCGCTGGCCATGAGCACGTACTTGTCCGCTACATAGGGATAGGCGTGATAGGAGATGGCGGTCAGATCGTACACGCCTTCCAGAGCCTTCCGGTTCAGGGTTTCAATGTCCTCCAGTACATGCCGGAAGGAAACCCTGGCCGAGCGAACCTTGCGCGTGGCAAGGCCGTAAAACATAAATGCATCGTCGGAATCGGGGCTGTGGGCGCTGACAATCTCCACGGGAGGGGCCGATGTCATAGTAACTTCCCAGTCTACAACACTGCGCGTCCACATCGCTGCGCGGCGCAATGGAAAAGGGCGGCCATCCGGAGCGAGGGAACCGGAAACCTCCGTTGGCTGTCATCGATTCGCGCATAAAGCGCGGGCGCCATTTACCGCGCCATTCCGACCGCTCGGGGTTCCCAACAACTGTCCTTCACCCGCGAATGAGGCCGCCCTCTTCGCTGTCCGGTTCTATCGGAGCACCTCCCGCCGGCCCCTACGGCCGGCCTCGGAACCTTCACCGGTGCGGTTCCAACTACAGTTTGGCGCCGGACTGCGGTATTGTCAATGTTACCGAAGTACCGCAATCACGGGGTTTGAAGACCGGCAAATCAAATTCGTGTTTAAGAGTTTATTTTCCAAAAAGCCGCCGCTTCAGGGCGCGCCGGCGACCCGCCGCATGAAGACGTATTCCGCGCAAAGCGGCTACGTGTACCACTACTACTATGAAGGCCGCCGCGCGTCGGGCTCCGCCCTCGAGTTCGTTTTCACCGTCGCTTCGGGCCGCTTGCCCGCGCGCCCTTGCAGCGCTTTCCTGGAGAACGGCGCTCTTGCGGCCTGGCAGCGGCGCCACTCCCGCGAACTCTCCTCAGCCGAGCAATACGCGCTGGTGAAGATGGCCCTTTTTCAAGCCTTCGACGAACGTCCCTCACCCGCTGCAATGGATGCGCCTATCCGCGTGGGCGCATCCGAAGCGGAAGCTTTCTCCGAGACGCTCGGACTCGATTGACCGGCCGGCGCACAGCGCCGCGCCGGCGCAAAACGTGGCGCAATACGGCCTTCCGGGCGCCGCGCCCGCGCGATAATGCGGTTATGCCGAAGTTGTTCTTAGTCCCGCTCCTGGCGGCCCTCCCATTGGCCGCGCAGGACGCCGCCATCTCCGCCGAACACATTCGGGCGGATACCAAGTTCCTCTCCAGCGACCTCCTCGAAGGCCGCGGCGTCGGCGTCCGCGGAGGCGACTTGGCCACCGAGTACATCGCCACCCAGTTCGCCCTGGCAGGCGCGAAACCCGCCGGCGACGATGGTTCCTATTTCCAGCGCGTGCCCCTCGTCGGCGTGGAAACGCAGCCCGACGCGCAGATCTCGGCCTCCGCCGCGGGCAAGAGTGTGGACTTCCATTGGCTCACGGATTTCGTGGGCGTCAGCGCCCTGCAGCAGCCGCAAACCCGCTTCGAGGCGGAAGCCGTCTTCGTGGGCCACGGCATCGCCGCGCCGGAGTGGAACTGGGACGATTTCAAGGGCCTCGATGTCCGTGGCAAAATGCTGGTTCTCTTCACCAACGAACCCGATTCGAGCGACCCCAAATTCTTCGACGGCCGCGCCCTCACCTACTACGGCCGCTGGACCTACAAGTACGAGGAGGCTCTCCGCCGCGGCGCCGTCGGCGCCATCATCATCCACACCACGCCCACGGCCGGCTATGGCTGGGATGTGGTCAAGAGTTCCTGGGGCCGCGAAACGCCCTTCATCAAGCTCGCCCCCGGCGAAAAGGCCCTGGCCCTCCAGGGCTGGGTGACGCGCGAGGCCGGCGACAAGCTTCTCGCCCTTGCGGGCAAGACCGTGGACGAACTCCTCGCGGCCGCCAACAAGCCCGACTTCAAGCCCATCCCGCTCGGCGTCATCATCCGCGGCAGCCTCCCGTCCAAGGTGCGCCAGATTGAAACGCGCAACGTGGCGGCCGTGGTTCCCGGCAGCGACCCGCAGTTGAAGAAAGAATACGTCATCTTCTCCGCGCATTGGGACCATCTCGGCATCGGAGCCCCGGTCAATGGCGACGCCATCTACAACGGCGCGGTGGATAACGCCACCGGCTGCGGCGTCCTCCTGGAATTGGCCCGCGCCTGGGCCGCGCTGCCGCAGAAGCCGAAGCGTTCGGCCTTGTTTCTTTCGGTGACGGCGGAGGAAGCGGGTCTAATCGGTTCGGCCTACTACGCGGCGCATCCGATTTTCCCGCTGGCCCAGACCGCCATTGACTTGAATTACGACGCTCTCTACCCCTGGGGCCGCGCCCTCAACATCGTCGTTACCGGCGCCGAGCGCACCACCGTCTGGCCTCTGGCGCAGGACGTAGCCAGGCGCCTGAGTCTCGCCATCGCTCCGGACGACACGCCCGAACAGGGACACTATTTCCGCTCCGACCATTTTTCGCTGGCCCACGCCGGCGTCCCGGCCTTTTCCATCGACCACGCCACGGAGTACGCCGGCAAGCCGGCCGGCTGGGGCCAGAAGGCCTGGGAGGACTACAACAACAAGCACTATCACCAGCCCTCGGATGAGTTCCAGAACGACTGGGATTTCACCGCTCTCCAGCAGGCCGCCGAATACGGCTTCATCCTGGGAGAAACCATCGCCAACGCCGACAAGCTCCCTGATTGGCTGCCCGGAGATCAGTTCAAGCGAAAGTAAGCACAGCGCCCACAGCGCTTGAAGAGGAACCCGGCGGCGGCCGATTGCCGCGCTATCGCGGGCCGCCTAATAGCTGAGCGTCCCGGTCCGCGGATCTTCTTCCTGATTCGGCAAATACAGCGTGTGGCAACGTTCGCAGCGGTAAATCTCCGCGGCGGCGCCGAACTGGCTCTTCACCTCATCGCCGAAGAAGTACCACCGCTTCAAATGCCCGGCGCAGAGCTTGCCTTTCTCGTCCTTCTCATTGCAAGCCCGCATCCGTGGAATGCGCCGCTTCACCTTCGTGCCGTCGCTCAGGGTAGCCACCAACTCCGCAACGGGGATGGGCTTATCGGACTCCGCGTACTTGGGATTCGCCATACCGGAAGCCCGATTGTAACAACTGGCATTCCGCGCACGGTCTGATGGGTTCCCGGGAGAGGGAGCGCCGGGCGGCGGTGAAGCAAGCCCGCCGCCGGCCAACGAACTCTAATTCACGTTGATAGTTGAAGTGGCGGTCTGGCCTCCAATGCTCAGCGAGACCGGCATGGCCCCCACGCCGATGCCCGTCGGCACCGTTGCGTCGATCTCGTAGAGTCCCGGGTAGCCCGGCGCCAGCCCGCAGTAGGAGACCGCAGCTTGCAGCCCGCCGATGGTCAGCGTGGCCGCGTTTTTCGTGCTGGCGGTCCGGGTGGATGGCCCCGGCGCCCCGGAAGCCGGCTGGTTGTTCACCGGCCCCAGGCCATTCGCGTAGATCTGCACCTTGGCGCCCCTGGGCGCGGGCGTGGACTGCGTGACCTCCATATACGTCCCGGCCACCAGAGCGGCCACCTCGCTGCCCTGCGTTGTCTCAAAGAAGGACGGAGATACGTCTGCCACCGTGGCCGAGACCACGTTGCCGTACTCGTATTCGTTGAGCGTCACCTTCATCTGCACGGTCGAGTTGAGACCCTGCAATTCCCAGGGAACCTGCACATTGATCTGCGTGGGGCTGGTGTAGAGAATCGTTCCCGGCACACTGATGTTCGCCGCCGGCGCGTCAAAGCTTACCGTCGCGTAATTCAGCATCATCGGCAAGGTGGCGCTGGGCGCCAGACCGATGTAATCGCACAGACCCGTGCCGTAGATGGAAATGTAGGAGCCGGGCGCAATGGTGGTCTTGGCCTGCGCCGCATCCCTCACGCCGCCCGCCGGAATAGTGGGCTGCGCCCGCACGTTGACCGACACATCGATCTCCGTCACCGACGAGTTCGCCGTAAATACGCGGATTGTCGGCGTGGCCACCGACGCCCCCAGCGTCAGATCCGTATAGGCGATCCCGTAATTGTCCGTGTTGCAAATCACGGAGGAGCTCGAACTGGCGGGCGAGCATGCCGGCTCTCCGGCCACGCTCTTCATTGTGAGACCGCCGTTCGAGTAGAAGCTCACCGGCGCGCCGCTAACCGGCAGCCCGCTGGCATCCACCACTTGAAACGCGATGGCGCCGATATCCTGCCCCTCGATTCCATCGAAGCTGGTGCCGAAAATAGGGATGACGTTCCCCGTGATGCTGGTACCGGTTCCCAAAACATTAGCGCCCACCTGGAACAAGTACGGGATGTGCAGAGTTGCGCCCGACCCAGTGACGTTCACGCTGCCGTAGTAAGCGCCGGCCGCCGGTACAGAGCCCGTAATGGACACCGTAATCGTGCCGGTCCCGCCCGCCTGCACCTGGAGCGTCGCCGGGCTAGCGGAAACCGTTGCGCCGTTGGCGGACAACTGCGCCGCCACGGCGACAGTGAGGTTCACGGCCGATGTGCCCGAGTTCGTAATCGTAACGACCTGCGCGGCCGGCAGCGCTCCGTTCGTCTTGATCGCGCCAAACGAGATGACGGAAGGCTTGGCCGTCACCGTGGCCTGCACTGCCGCGCCCGCATCCAGCAATCCAGCGCCGGTTTGGCGAACATCCACGGCGTTCCCGAAATCGTCCGAAGCCGCTGCCGTGGGGTTGCTCCAATTGACCAAAGCCGATTTGACCTGAGCGGCGGTATAGGTGGGGTGGAGCTGCTTTACCAGAGCGGCCGCGCCGGCCGTCATCGGCGACGCGAAGCTGGTGCCATTCACGGCCGCGAACCCGGTGGAACTGTACACTTCGCCGTTCGGATCGTAACTTTCTGCCGCCGTATAGAGCCCGGCGAAGCCGAAGAGGTTCGAGTCATTCGGATCAGGATAGAGTTGGTAGTCGCCGCCTCCAATCGCCACCATGTCGGGCTTGAGCAGCGTCGCCGCGCAGGTGGCGCAGGTCGGGTACTGGGCCACCGTGGGTCCAACCGAGGAATAGGTGGCCACGCTGTCAACCAGCCCGGGAGGATCGGGCGGCCGCACCGCGCCGGACATATCCATGGTCACGAGCGGCCACGGATCCACGGCTCCGTTAGCCATGTATGTTGCGATCGCCGTGGCATCGATATAGTTCTTCAGGTTGACCCCATCCGTATTCGAGATGCCCACAAGCGGTCCGACGAACTGATCCACGGTTTCGATGTAGTTATAGGTCGGATCGGGTGTATTCCATGAAGACGGCGAGTCCGGCGCCGCGTACAGAATCATGCCGATGGCTCCCGCCGCCTGCGCGTTGGCCGCCTTGGTCGCGAAAGCGCATGGGCTGGCCGTCGGTCCGCGTTCCACAAGTGCGAATGAATTGACCAGCGAATTGGCCGGCAGCGCGCTGCACGCGTAGGCATCGCCTACAAAACTGACGTCCACCAGCGGCGCTTGCAATCCGCCCAGGTTCAGCGCCTGGGAATCGCTGGGCACGGAAACAATATTCTGCAAATTGGCTGGAGCTCCCGGCCCCGCCACGCTCACGCTCGGCCCGAACGCATGTCCGTTGACCGTGGCGCCCACCGAAATCACCGAAGGCGCCGTGGCCGGCGAGCCCACCGAGCTATAGATCGGGTAAAACGAAAGCGCGCTATAGTTGACGCCGGAGTTGCCGGCCGCCGCCACGATGATTTCGCCGCTGGCAGCGGCCGCCTCAAATGCGTACGCCAGGGGGTCGCACGGCACGCCCGCCGCATTGCCGCAGGCGGCGCCGGTATCCGTCGCGCCCGTGGTCGCGGGAGCGCCGGAGGAGAAATTGACTACGTCCATGCCGTCATTGATGGCGTCGTCCAGAGCCTGAATGTAGACGTCTTCCGGCGGATAATCGTTCACTCCGGGGCTGCCGTAGACCTTATAGTTCCCCAGGTAGGCCTTCGGCGCCATGCCGTTGATGGGCACCGTGACGCCCGCCGTGGGATACATGGCGGCCACCGTGGAAGCAACCGCCGTACCATGGCCATCGCGGTCGCGTGGAGAAAAATCATCGGGAGCGGATGTAGCCGGAGGCGGCGCTGGCGTGGTGCTGGGCAGCGGATTCGCCGGGTCGCTCACCGAGTACGCCGAAATCTGCCGCACATAGCTGCGCGCCACAATCACCTTGTTGTTGGTGAAATTGCTGCAAGACCACGTCGGATCCGAATTGCACTTCGGGAATCCGGCCGGCATCGCCAGCGAGGAATCCTGGAACGCCGGGTTGTTCTGGTCAATCCCCGAATCGATGATCGCGACTTTGATGCCCGCGCCCGCTTGCGCGCTCCCGCCCGGCGCCAGGCTCCACGCTGGCGTATAAGTAGACAGGGTATTTCCCGGAGGAGCGGCGTTCATCAACTGCGTAGCCACGTTCAGGTATCTCCGCCCCGTGCGCATGGGCATGACTCCCGCCACTCCGGGGATCGCCTTGATTTCTGCGAGTCTGTCCGGGGAAGCCGACACGAAGACAGCGTTCAAGAGAGTGGATACCGATCCTACCACCCGAATGTTGCGGCTTGCCAGCTCGTTCTTCACGGCGGCCTGCGCCCGTTCCACCTGCGCCTTGTAGGACACCGCAGCCGCTGTCCGAAGGCTTTCCCGCGCGGTATAGCGGGCGATCACCGGTTCGGCGGTGAGAAATACGGCGTAACGGTTCGGAGTATAGGCCAGTTGCGGCGAGTGCGCGGCCCGTGGCGCGACCGTCCGGCGGGGGCCCATCTGTGCAAAACCAGCAGACGTTACAAGAAGAATTAGGGCAACGGAGCGGGGGGAAATTGTCGCGGTCTTCATGGCTCTGTTGACGATGCTAGCGCATTTTGGGTTTCGCGTCGGGTCTGGCGCTCACTCGCCGCCGCAACATTTCCCCCTTCCGCGTGTTTTACAAAGCGAGGCAGGTGCAATAAGACACATGAACCGAAATGTCATCAAGATCCTGGCCGCCGTGGCGCTGGCAGCCAGTCTGGCCGTGGCGCAAAGTTCGCCGGCGCAGACGGCGGGAGGCGCGAAGGCCCGGATTCGCCAGCGGATGATGGCCAAGCTGAACCTCACAGCCGATCAGAAGACCCAGATCAAGGCGATCCAGCAGCAAGCCAAGGCGGACGCCGCTCCGCTCCAGACGCAGGTCCAGCAGAACCGCGAGGCCCTTCAAGCGGCGGTGAAAAGCGACAACACCGGGCAGATCCAGAGCCTGGCCGCCACGCAAGGCTCTCTGCAAGGCCAGCTTACCTCCATCCGCCTGACGGCCCAAGCCAAGGTCTACGCCGTGCTGACGCCCGCTCAGCAGGCCCAGCTCGCCGCCATGCAAGCCAAACTCCAGGAAGCCCTCAAGAATCTCAAAGCGTTGGGCCAGTAGCTACCTGCATGGTCCGGCCGCCGGTGGAGCAAGCCCCCGGGTCTGCTCCACGCGGCGCGGTCGGGCGCCCCGCCACGGGCCTCAAGGCTTGCCCAGCGAACATAAGGGGTCGCCAATCACCACGCCCTGCCAACTCAGGAACGGAATCGCCTGGTAGTAGCTCTCCGCCAGGTTGCGCCCTTCATAGTACGCCGGCAGCAGGTAATCCGGGCGCGCACAGCCCGTCAGGAATGGCTCATACGTATTTCCGGAGACCCCGCTAGCCCCTTCCTGTATGTAATCCAGACTCATGCTCTGCGGCGACTCCGCGAAGAAATGAGCCCGATCCTCATACGAGGTGATGTTCCAGCTATCCGGAGGCCGCTTGAGGGTGCGCGCGTTGGTGGAAACGTATTCCGTGGCAATCGCGCCCGGCAGCCACTCGAATCCCGTCCAGCGCTGCTTGCGATTCCCGTCGTTTGACCCCCAGGACGCGTACCCGATTACATCCTTTTGGCCGTATAACACTTTGGGGGTGGAATCCTGTACCACTCTGTCCCGCGGCAGAAGCATGGCCGCCGTGGCCAGCCACTCGTTCCCCGGGCCGTTCGTCCCGTTCCAGTCGATCACGAACTTGCCGCGGTTGCGCGCCGCCAGCGACCGGTCGATCATGGCCTTCGCCCCCGCCAGGTCGTAAGCCGCCAGCCTCGTCACCAGATAGATTCGGAACCGCGGATGTTGAAATGGGGCGTCGCGCTGCATGAAGAACGGGTTCGGCACGGGCCCCGCCCTTCCGAACTTATCCCCCAGCATCTTTCCGTAAAGCAGCGCCAACTCGGAATCCACCGAGCCGTACTCGGCCGTCCACTTCTCTCCGGAGCCCTGTATCTTGAGCGGCACGCCCATGGTCAGCGCGATGTAAAGAATCTGGTCGCGCAAGCCGTTCTTCTGCAGGCACGCCTCAACCGGCCGTTCCACCTGCACCACGTAGGTCTGCCAATCGATTTCTTCGCCCGTGTGCGTCTGGAGCACGCAGACGTTGCTCGGCGGCACCGCCCGCCTCTGCCGGTAGTAGTCGCCCAATTGGCGCGAAACCGGGTCGCTTCCGTTTACCACCAGCAGAACCTGCCGCCCGGTTTGCGCCTGGAGCGCCACGGCGGAGGCCAGGAGGAAGAGCCAGCGCATTCGAATGCCCTAATCCTAGCAGAAACATGCAACTGGAACGGACCCTTTCCGCCGCTTCATCCGTCTGTATAGGTTAGTCTGGTAGCCGGAGCCCTGGAGTTGCGCCCGTACGCGTGCGCCGCTCTCGGCCCGGCCAATAGATCGGAGAGCCAACTTGCCACGTCGAATTCTGCTAGCCCTCACCCTTGTTCTCATCGCCACCCTGGCCGCGCAGCAAGGCGGCGCCCCGCGCGATTCCGTGGTCCGCGCCACGCTCGATAACGGCCTCCGCGTGGTGATTGTCCGCGACCCGCTCGCCCCCGTGGTCACCGTGGAGGACAACTACCTCGCCGGCGGCGACGAAACCCCCGCAGGCTTCCCCGGCACGGCCCACGCTCAGGAGCACATGGCCTTCCGCGGCTGCACCGGCCTCACCGCGGACCAGATCGCCGCCGTCTACGCCCAACTGGGCGGCAACAACAACGCTGATACGCAGCAGAACATCACCCAGTACTTCGTCACCGTTCCCGCCGCCGATCTCGGCGTCGCCCTCCGCATGGACGCCGCCTGCATGCAGGGCGTGGAGGATTCCCAGGACCAGTGGAACGAGGAGCGTGGCGCCATTGAACAGGAGGTCTCCCGAGACCTCTCCAACCCCACCTACAAGTTCATTACCCGCCTCAACGAGGATATGTTCGCCGGCACGCCCTACGCTCACGACGCCCTCGGCACGCGCGAGTCCTTTGAGGCCACCACCGGCCAAATGCTCCACAAGTTCTACCAGGATTGGTACGCCCCGAACAACGCGATCCTCGTCATAGCCGGCGACGTGGATCCCGCCGCCGCGCTGGCCCAGGTCAAGGAACTCTACGGCAAGATTCCGCGCCGCCAGGTGCCCGCGCATCCCGAGGTCAACCTTCCCGCCGTGAAGGCCGACAGCTTCACGCTGGACAGCAACCTGCCTTACGAACTGGTGTTCCTGGCGTTCCGCATGCCCGGCACGTCCAGCCCGGATTTCGCCGCGGCGCGCATTATGGCCGACGCCATCGGCAGCCAGCGCGCCGACCTCTACGGGCTGGTGCCGGCCGGCAAGGCACTGGGCTCCGAGTTCGGCCTGGATGAAACCTATCCCAAGGCGAGCGTCGGGTTCGCCGTGGCAGCCATTCCCTCCGCCGCCGACGCAGGTCCCATTACCGCGGAGATGAAGAACATCTTGGCGAGCTACGTGGAGAAAGGCGTGCCCGCGGAACTGGTGGAGGCCTCGAAGAAGTCCGAGGTCGCCAGCGTGGAGTTCGACAAGAACTCCATCTCCGACCTTGCCGCGGACTGGTCCCAGGCGCTCGCCGCCGAAGGCCGCGAATCGCCGCAGGAGATCGTGGACGCCATGAAGAAGGTGACGCCTGAGGACGTGAACCGCGTGGCCAAGACGTACCTCAAGCTGGACAGCGCCGTGGTGGCCGTCCTCAAACCTTCCGCCTCTGGCGAGCCGGTTTCCGCCAAGGGCTTTGGCGGCGCGGAAAGCACCACGGTGGCGCCCACCAAGCCGGTGCCGCTGCCGGATTGGGCCGAAGTCTCGGTGAAGAGCCTGAAAGTGCCCGCCGCGCCCCCGGCCCCGGCCGATATGAAGCTGCCCAACGGCCTGCGCCTGATCGTCCGCACGGTGACCGCCAGTCCTACGGTGAGCGTTGTGGGCGAGGTCAAGAATGAGCCGGACATGGAGACCGCCGCAGGCAAGGACGGCGCCGATTCCGTGCTCGGCGAGCTCTTCTCCTACGGTTCCCAAACACGCGACCGGCTGGCCTTCCAGAAAGCTCTGGACGACATCGCCGCCTCGGAAAGCGGCGGAACCAGCTTCAATCTGCGCGTTCTAAAGCAGTACTTCACCCAGGGCGTCGAGCTCCTGGCGGACAACGAACTACATCCCGCCATGCCCGAGGAGGCTTTCCAGATTGTGCGCAAGCAGACCGCGGACGTGGCGGCGGGTACGCTTGCCAGCCCCGAATACCGCGCCGGACGCGCGCTGAGCCTCGGACTGATGCCGAAGGATGACCCTTCGCTTCGCGAAACCACGCCCGCCACGGTGAACGCCCTCACCCTCGCCGACATCAAGGCTTACTACGCCAAGGTCTTCCGGCCCGATATGACCACCATCGCGGTGATTGGCGATATTACGCCCGAGGAAGCCCGCCCGGTGATCGAGAAGTACTTCGGCGCCTGGAAGGCCGAGGGCGACAAGCCGGCCGTTACCCTGCCCGCCGTTCCGGCCAACAAGGCTTCCGCCGCCAACGTGCCGGACCCCACCCAGGTGCAGGATTCAGTGAGCCTGGCTGAAGAGGTCGGGATCAATCGCTTCAGCCCGGATTATTACGCCTTGCAGCTTGGCAACCACGTGTTGGGCGG
>DATKOS010000338.1:0-8942 GCA_035524535.1 Bryobacteraceae bacterium | reverse complement strand
GCGCCCAACAGCAGTCCGCCCACTACGGCCATCACAATGTCTCTTACGCCGCTGGGGCGCACCGTGCTCTTCGCTTTGCCCGCCTTCGCCAGATCCTCATGCCGCAGGCGGCAAAGCAGGTTGTAGCCATACGCGTCCGCTACCGCCGCGGCCGCCACCAGCAGGCAGCCGGCGCTGAGGAAAACCAGGTTCACTCCCGGCACGAAAAGGCTCAAGAGCGCACCCACAATCATGGCCCCCGCCATCCCCACCGGGAACGCCACCGCCATTCCCGCGTTCGCAATCACCGCCATAAGCAGGAAATTGGCGAAAAAGAACACCGCCCCCGCCCCGAATCCGAACGCCCACTCCTGCTTGCCCGCGTTCATGATGCTGTCCATGAGGCCGAATCCGTCGAACCCCATATTGCCCCAAGTGGCCGCAAAAACAATCGACAGCAGCATCACGCCAAACGCAAAGTCGAAGTAAAACAACTCGAATCGCCACTTGCCGGCGAATTTGAAGGTATTGGCCCAACTCCCCATGCAAAGCATGCTGAGAGCAATGAGGACCAAGATGAAATTAGTCGTGTGTGGCAGAATCATCGCAATTCGATCCGGAAAGGGAAGGGTACAACGCCGGACAAGGCCGGGTCAACCGGGGGCCGTACCGTAAACCGTCCACCCGCCGGCCGTCGGACAAGTGTTTTCCGGCGTCTCGCCTCCTTCTTTCTATTTAGGTGATGCCGGCTTCACGTCCCCGCAATCCGACGAAAGCCACGCGTACGAGAAGCTCATGTGAAGCGGCTGCGGAAGCTGCGGGGACTTCATCGTGACGTCGCCCTTCACGTGTTCCGCATCGGACCGCTCAATCGTCATATCCCCGGAGGTCACTCCGCTCGACGGCTGGCAATCCACATGGACCTGCTGCTTGCTTGCCGAAGAATTGGTCACCTGGTACGTACACCCCTTCTGCGTTCGTCCAAACGAGGCGGCGTTCTGCAACGACTCCTTCGTGAAGCAGACCTTGGTTTCGGCCGGCGGGGCGGCCCCGCGGCCCTTCATCATGCTTTCCAGTTGGGCGCGCTGCTGCGCCGGCATCCTGGAGAGGACTTCAGGGGGGATGCTGGGCATCGCCGGCATGGTCGGCGCCCCCGTGCCCTGCGTGGTTACCTCCCCGGTCCCCGTGGTTACCTGCCACAGGCCGGGCTTCACATCGAGCGGCGTAAAATCCGCCGCCAATAACGCGGAGATGGACGGCAGCGACAGCAAAAGAACTGCTAATCCGGAAGCTTTCACGGGATCCTCCTTAGACCTGTCTATTATGGTCCTACGCCATGCTCCCCCCATGGGGGGCAAAAGATCAACCGGCGCTGGCGGCCGCCGCGGGCAAACAGCCCGCTCACTTCCGCGGCCTGGCCTCGATGCCCAGACCGTGACCCTGCGATTGTACCAGTTGCAGTGGTCGCGGCTGCGCGGAGCAGTCCGGCAGCTCAGCCCCGGCGTAATACTTTAGCCCGTAAATCGAATCGCGCCGGATGTCTCCATAGCAGATATCGCCGGCCTGGCCCTTGATATGACTCCATAAATCGCGAACCGAGGCCAGTTCGTCCACCCGCGCCGCCTCGAACTGTTTGACGCAAAAAACACCCGCCCCCACCCCCAACGCAACCACGGCGACTGCCCCGGCTCTCTTTCCACGAGCCGCCAGCATCCAGACCAACGCCGCCGCGGCTCCGGGAAGCAGCCACGACCAGTGGAACTCCGGGCGCGGCGCCCGTGAGAGTCCCCAAGCCAGCGCATCCGGGAGGACCTGGAACGTCACGGGATAGGCGATCAACAGGAGCGCGCAGGCCGCCAGCCATCCGCGCGCATCCTTTGCCTCCGCGATGGCCAGTCCCGCCAGCAGCGCCAGGGGCGGAAGCAGCGGCAGCAGGTAACCGCCGAGCTTGTTGCGCGAAACCGAGAAGAACACGAAGCCGAAGAGAAACCACAGCGCCAGAAACAGCCGCCGCCGGTCGCGATAGGCCTCGCGGCGCGCCAGCATCGGCAAGGCCGCCGTCCATGGCAGAAACGCGCCCGCCAGTACAGGGGCGTAGTACCACCACGGCTGACCGTGCTGGAGTTCGCTGGAAAAGAAGCGTCCGATCTGCTGCCGCCAGATAAACTCGACCAGGAAGGGATTGCCGTTCCGCAGGTAGCACAGCGCATACCAGGGCAGCGCCGCCACCAGGAACGGCGCCAGGACGCGCGGCCGGATGAGATCTCCAAGAGCGGGCGCGGACGCATCCGGCCCCGCGGCCTGCCTCCGGAACCACCACGCCGCCGCGAGGAGCGGCGTGGCCAGAACCAGCGGCAGAAGCCCTTTCGCCAGGACGGCGAGCCCCAAGAGCGCCGAAGCCGCCGGTAGAAACCGCGCCTCCCGGCGCGCCAGCCACGGCAGGGCGAGCAGCATGGCCGCCGAAAACGTGGCGGTCATGGGCAAGTCCGTCGTACCTACCTGGCTCAAGCCGATCCATTCGCCGCAGGTTCCCAGGATCAGCGTCGCAATTCCCGCTTCCAGGCAGCCGAACTCCCGCTTCACGATCCACCAGAAGAAGACCAGGAAGCACGTCGCCAGAAGCGCCACCGGCAGGCGCGGGGCGAGTTCGGGTCCCAGACCGAGGCGGAAGCCCGCGCCGGAGAGCCAATAGGTCAGGGCAGGCTTCTCGAACCATGGCGAACCCCACAGTCGAGGCGTGACCCAGTCCCCCGAGCGAGCCATCTCCCGCGCAATCGAGGCGTAGCGTGGTTCGTCGGGCCCAAGCAGGCCGAAAGCGCTGAGACGGTAAAAATAAAGGACGAACGCCAGCGGAGCCGCCAGCCAAACCAGGCGCGGGAATTTCCGAGGCATCGCTCCATTATAGGGGCATGGGGAGTGCTTCCCGAACCAAGACGGCTCAAGCTCGGCCGAAGCCCCACCGCCACTTCCCCGCTCCCGTCACGGCGCGCCGGAACCGGGTACAATTCGGGTGGGATATGCTCGTCGAAATCAGCAAGACAGCTTCGGCTGAAAATTCCGCCATCCGCCTGCACGCGGCGGACAACATCGCCGTGGCGCGCGTTCCGGTCTCCGCCGGAAGCGTCTTGCGCCTTGCGGACCAGACGGTCACGGCGCGCGAGTCCATCCCCGCCGGCCATAAAATCGCGCTCCGCGAGATCGCCGCGGGCGAGATGGTTCTGCGCTACGGCCAGGGCATTGGGCGCGCCAAGGGCGCGATCCCGGCCGGTAGCCACGTGCACACGCACAACCTGGGCTATGAGGAGTTGCAACTCGCCTACGAGTTCCCGTCCGGTGAAGGGCCGATTCCGGAGCGGCGCGAATCGCCCGCGTTCCTGGGCTACGTTCGCGAAGACGGCCGCGTGGGCACGCGCAACTACATCGCCGTGGCGGCCGCCAGCAATTGCGCGGCGCACACCGTGGAGCAGATTGCGCGCAGCTACGAAGGCGAGGCCCTGCCGGAAGGAGTCGATGGCGTGGTCGCGTTCCCGCACGGCGAAGGTTGCGGCCACGCCGGCGGCCCGGACATAAGGCTGCTGCAGCGCACGCTGCGGGGCGCGCTGGCGCATCCCAACGTTTCCGCGGCGGTGATTGTCGGCCTCGGCTGCGAGGATAACCAGGTTGAGCATTATCTGGGAGCGCCCGGCGGCGCGGCGCGTCTGGCCGGGCTCACCCTGCAGTCGAGCGGCGGCACGCGCGGCGCCGTGGAAGCGGCGCGCCGCCAGATCGCGCGCTTCCTGGAGCGCGCGGCCGCGGAAAAGCGCGCGCCGGCGCCCGCCTCCAAGATCGTGCTGGGGCTGAACTGCGGCGGTTCGGATTCTTTTTCGGGCATCACCGCCAACCCCGCTCTCGGATATTGTTCCGACCTGTTGGCGGAAATCGGCGCCGCCGCCGTCCTGGCCGAGACGCCCGAAATTTTCGGAGCCGAGCACCTGCTGGTGAAGCGCGCTCGCAACCGCGCCGTGGCCGAACGCCTCCTCGGCTTCATCCGCGAGTATCGCCGCTACCTGGCGCGCTTTGAAGGCAACTTCGATGACAATCCCTCGCCCGGTAACAAGGCCGGCGGGCTCACCAACATCCTGGAGAAGTCGCTGGGCGCCGCCGCCAAGGGTGGAACCTCCCCGCTCATCGATGTCTACGATTATGCCGAGCCCGTCACCTCGCCGGGCTTCGTCTTCATGAATACGCCGGGTTACGACCCCGTCTCGCTTGCCGGCCTCGCCGCGGGCGGCTGCAACCTGATCGCCTTCACCACCGGCCGCGGCAGCGCCATCGGGTTTCCCACCGTGCCGGTCATCAAAATCGCCAGCAATAACGACACGTACCGGCGCATGACCGGCAATATGGACGTGAACGCCGGCGCCATCGCCGCCGGCGAAAAGACCGTCCCCGAAGTGGGCCGCGAGATCTTTGAACTCGTCATGGAGACAGCCTCCGGCCGCCGCACCTGCGCCGAGCGCCTGGGCCACAAGGAATTCGTCCCCTGGCGCATCGGGCCCGTGCTCTAGCCTCTCCATTACAATAGGAGTACGATGTTGCGACGTACGATTCTCACGCTCGCCGCCGCGCTCGCGCTGGCGCTCACAATTTCCGGGCAGACCACCGCCAGGAAGAATGCCTTCGACAAGGCCTGGCTCGAAACCTACGTGCGTCACTTGTGGGTGCTCGATCCGGACTACAAAGTCGCCATTTCAGACCCGAAGCCCTCCACGGATCTTCCCGGCCTGAAGGAAATCTCCATCAAAGTGTCTCAGGGCGAGGCCAGCCAGCAGATGAAGCTTATCGTCACGGCCGACGGCTCGAAAATCGTCGAGGGCAGCGTCTACAACGCCGGCGGCAATCCCTACAAGAGCACCCTGGAGAAGCTCAACACAACCTTCACCCCCAGCCTGGGGACGCCCGGAGCGCCGGTCGTCATCGTCGAGTTCAGCGACCTGGAGTGCCCGCATTGCAAGGCCGAAAACCAGCTCCTGCGGGAGCATCTCATCCAGGTCTTCCCCACGCAGGTCCGTCTCTACTTCAAATTCTTCCCGCTTACGAATATCCATCCGTGGGCCCAGGAGGCGGCCATCGCCGGGCGGTGCGTGTTCGGCAACAACCCGGGCTCCTTCTGGAACTACACCGATTGGGTCTTCGGCCAGCAGGACGCCATTACCCCGCAGAACCTGCGCGACAAGGTGATGGAGTGGGCCAAGGGCGAAAAGGATGTCGACGCGCTGCAACTCGGCCGCTGCATCGACGACAAGGCCACGGAGAAGGAAGTCAACGATAACGCCGCCGAGGCCGCGGCGCTCGAAGTGGATGGGACGCCCACGCTCTTCGTCAACGGCCGCCGCGTTCCGGCCTCCGCCGCTGAGGATTGGCCCACGCTCAAGCGCGTGATCGACAACGAAATCGCCTACCAGGAAACCGCCAAGGACGCGGGCGAAAACTGCGGCTGCGAGACCAAGCTCGAAGCGCCGGGGCTGCCCTCCAAGGCGCCCGCGCTGGCCTCGCCCCTGCGAAAGAAATAGTCCGCCGGCCTCTTAAGCCTGCGCCCCAATCCCGTATCGCGTCCACCACGGGGTGGCCGCCGCCAGCGATTCGTTCACCGCTTCGATGTTCTTCACGCCCTGGTCTTCCAGCCACGCTTCCAGCGCCTTGGCGCCTTCCTTCGCGTAAACCGGCATGCCTTCCTTCCAGGTCGCGCGCCCGCAGAGCACCCCGGAAAACGCCGCCCCGGATTCCGCGGCCATGCGCAGCGACTCGTTGAACTGCGCGTTGCCCACGCCGGCGCTCAGATAGATGAACGGCTTCGCCGCCACCGCGGCGCTCTCGCGGAAGTGCCCCAGCGCTTCGGCGCGCGTGTAGGCCTTTTGGCCCTTGTACACGCTGCTGCCCTCCACGTACTCCGCGTTCACCGGAATCTCCACCTTCAGCACGTCCACCTTGTATTGCGGCTTGGAAAACTCCTCCATGCTCTTGAGCACAATCCGCGGCTTCTGCTTCGCGTACTCGAGGCCCTTCTCATCGCCGCCCTTCGGATCGTACCCGACAAACTCTAGAAAGAAGGGAATGTCGTAGGTTTCGCACTCCGCGCCGACGCGCTCGATGAACGCGTGCTTGATGTCGTTCACCGCCGCGTCTTCCAGGTGCGTGTAATAGATCAGAATCTTGACCGCGTCCGCGCCCCAATCCACAATGCGCTTCACCGAAACGTGCGGCAGCAGATCGGGAAGCCGTCCGGGCTGCGTGTTGTCGTAGCCGCTGAGTTCGTACGCCAGCAGCAAACCGGCGTTCTTGCTGCGCGCGGCGGCCGCTTCCAGGCCGAATTCCGGGTCGAGCAGGATGGCGCTGGCGTGCGGCGTGAGCACCTTCGCGACTATGGTCTTAAATTCGCTCATCATGGCGGGAGCGATCTCTTTGGCTCCTACGCCCCTGGCGGAGGCTAGCGACTTCTGTAAGCTTCCCCGCTGATCCATGGCGGCGGCCGCAATCACGCCGCGGGCGTTGGAGAGCGCATTCATGCGCTTGCGTTTCCCCTCTGAGATGGTCATGGCCTATTTTATCCCACCGCGGCTGGGGCTCCACTCCGGTTTACCTCAATTCGCCCCTGGATTCGGCGCGCGCAACGCCTCCGCGCCGCCGCCCGGCTTCAGACCTTTGCCTCGCGCCGGTGCGTGAAGATACCATCGTTACTTATGGCTGTTACTCCTCCGAAGCGGTCCGCCGCCCGCGTCGTCAAAAGGATCGCTCCTTACGCCCTCGCCCTGGGCGTGGGCATCTATTTCCTTTCTTCCCTGTTCACCGGGAAGCTAACCAAGTCCGGCGCCAATCCGCTCGTCATCATCGGACAGCATGACCAGATCTACACCTCCCACGGCGCCACCGCGGACGACGCCAAGGCGCTCGGCATGGCGCTGCGTGGCGTCGGCTTCTTTAACGACCGCGGCGCGCAGGTCATCCTCTCGAAAGGCGAAGGAGGAACCGTCGTCTCCTTCGCTTCCAAAGACGGCTCCTGGGACCATCGCGAGACGGTGCTCGCCTTCGAGGAAATCGGCCGCCGCATCGCCCCGGCCCTCGGTGGGTTCCCCATCACCGTCCGCATGATGGACCAGACCAAGAAGACTCGCCGCGAGATTGTTGTCGGCAAGATCGGAATCTTCGGCAAGGACGAGGTCTACTACCTGGGCTCCGCCAAGCCCGCCGAGGCCGTCGCCATGGGCCGGGTCCTGATCGCCGGCCTCTACCTGAACGGCGCGGGCGCCTCCGTGCTGCTGAGCAAGGAGGCCGGCCCCGGCATGGGCACAACCATCTCCTTCGTCGTCTACGGCGACACCTGGAAGAAGCCCGAAGCCGGCCCGGCCTTTGAGGGAGGCGTCCGCAAAGTGGCCCCGGTCGTGGGCGGTCTCCCAATCACCCTGCGCCTGGTCGACACGAATATGGCGACCCTGAAGGAAGAGGTGGTCAACTGAAGCCCCCATCGCGCCGGCCTCCGCCCCCAAGCCAATTCGCGAACGGTGGAGCGGGCCTCCCGGTCTGCTTTCCGGGCAAACGAAACTAACCCCATCTCGGCCCCGCCCCGAACCTCCGCCCCTACCTACCCCCCAGCCCGAACAGCCTTCAACGTCGCGGACCATCCCGGATACCCGCGCGCCGCCGAGTAGGCGTCTTCCTCAATGGCGAAGGCTATGTCCACTCGCGAGCCCGGCGCCAGTTCCTCGGCGCGATCCGCGAAATTCCAGGCCTTCAGCGTGAGCGCCCGCCCATTCCGCCGCACGCTCACCCGCAGGTGCTTCTCCTTCATCACCACCGGCGGAGCGGCCACCTCCACTCCCATCGCGGCGAATAGCGGCGGCGGATTCCCGTGGCCGAACGGCGCCAGCGTGAAGATCCCGCGGATGGCGTTCTCGTCGAGTTCCGCCGGCTCTGCCTGCGCGTCGATTTCGAGGCGCGGCGCAAAGTCCTCGGCCGTGAGATGCGCCGCCGCGTAGGCCTGGAAGCGCTCGCGGAATTCGTCCACGCGGCCCGCCTCCAGCGTGGCGCCCGCGGCGTGCTTGTGCCCGCCGAAGCGCACAAAGAGATCGCGCATGGATTCCAGCGCGTCCAGAAGATGGAACGCCGGGATTCCCCGCCCCGAGCCCTGCGCCAGGCCGTCCGCCGGATTTCGCCCCAGCACAAAGACCGGGCGGCGCGTGCGCTCCACCAGCCGGCTGGCCACAATGCCCAGCACGCCGCGGTGCCAGCTCTCGCCGTAATAAACCAGCGCGCGCGCGGAATCCTCCGCCTTTTGCGCCAGGCAGGCTTCCAGAATTTCCGCCTCCACCTGCTGCCGCTCGGCGTTGCGCTCATTCAGTTCCCGCGCCAGTTCCCGCGCGCGCGCCGGATCCGCGGTCAGAAAGAGCTCGATCACCCCCTGGGCCGTATCCATGCGCCCGGCGGCGTTGATGCGCGGCGCAATTTGAAATGCCACCTGCCGCGCGTCGGGCGCGGCTGCGCGGAATCCCGCCACGTCCAGTAGCGCGCGCAGTCCGGGGTTGCGCACGTCGCGCAGCCCGTTCAGCCCGTGCTTGACGAAGATGCGGTTCTCGCCCGTCAGCGGCGCCACGTCCGCCACCGTGGCCAGCGCCACCATCTTCAGAAACGACTCCGCAATCCGCCGCCGCCGCTCCTCCTCCCAGCCCATCCGCGCGAACAGCGCCTGCGCCAACTGGAACGCCACGCCCGCGCCGCACAGGTTCTTCTCCGGGTACCCGCAATCCACGCGATTCGGATTGAGCACCGCCAGCGCCGGCGGCAGTTCCTCCTCCGGCAGGTGATGGTCCGTCACAATCACGTCCACGCCCAGCTCGGTGGCGCGCCGCACCACATCCGACGACCGAATCCCCGTATCCACGCTGACAATCAGGCTCACGCCCTCCGAAGCGGCGGCCTCAATCGCCTCC
>DATKOS010000337.1:0-3203 GCA_035524535.1 Bryobacteraceae bacterium | reverse complement strand
AAACCGCGTTCACGGAGTCGTTTTCCCTGCCCGCCGGCGCCCATCACGAAGCCCTCGAATACGGCAAGACCGCCGGATGGGATTCGGTGGCTCACATGGCCTTGGTTGCGCGCCTCGAATCCGAATTCGACGTCATGCTGGATACCGATGACGTCGTGGGCCTGAGCAGTTTCGCCAAGGCCCGGGAAATCCTGACTCGCTACGGAGCGAAATTCGAGTGATGCTCGCGGGCAAGGTCTGCCTCATCACCGGCGCGAATCGCGGCATCGGATGGGCTACCGCGCAGTTGTTCGCCGAACAGGGCGCCGAGGTGATCCTGAACGGCCGCTCCGAAGCCGCGCTCCTAGAAAAGCAGCAATGCCTGGAGCAGCGCCACGGCCGTCCTTTCTCCCTCATTGTGGCGGACGCCGCCGAGCCCGCCGCCGTACAGGCCTGCTATGCGGAGATCTTCAAGCGCCACAAGCGGCTGGACGTGCTGGTGAACAACGCCGGCGTGATGCAGGACGCGCTGGTCGGCATGATTCCGCCCGAGCTGATTGACAACTTGCTCCGCACCAACGTGGCCGGCGCGCTGCTCCACCTTCAGGGAGCGGCGCGGCTGATGGGGCGCGCCAGGAGCGGATCCATTGTGACCCTCAGTTCCATCATCGGGCGCATGGGCAACGTGGGGCAAATGGTCTATTCCAGCTCCAAGGCCGCCCTCATCGGGATGACGCTCTCGGCCGCCAAGGAACTGGCGCCCAAGGGAATCCGCGTCAATGCCGTGGCGCCCGGCATGATCGACACCGATATGACGCGCCAGTTGCCCCAGGCGTTCTACGAGCGCAACCTGGCTTCCATTCATATGGGCCGTATCGGCCGCCCCGAGGAGGTGGCTCAGGCGATTCTGTTCCTCGCCTCGGATATGGCCTCCTATGTGACCGGACAGGTGATTGGCGTGGACGGCGGGATGGTTGTCTGAATGCCCGGCATGATGTTCGGCATCGACGAGGAAGCCAAGCGCGCCGGCCCGGCCCTCATCGATGCGGCGGCCGGCGAAACTTGGACGTATGGCCGCCTGGTTGAGGAAGTGCGCCGCCGCCGCGATGCGCTCGGCGCGCCGCGCAAGGCTCTGGTCTTCCACTTTTGCGGCAACACGCTGAGCGCCGTGGCCTGGTATCTGGCGGCGCTCGAAGCAGGGCACGCCATTGCGCTCGCGGCGGAGAAGCTTGACCCCAGCCTGCGCGGCGGGTTGCTGGCCGCCTTCCGTCCCGAGTTCGTGGTCCTTTCCGAAAATCCCGGCCCGGAATATGCGGGCGGCGCTCCGCAGGGCCTGTGGCGGCGCGCGGCGGAGGATGTCCCCGGCATTCATCCCGATTTGGCCATCATGCTGCCCACCTCCGGCAGCACCGGTAGTCCGCGATACGTCCGCCTTACGCGCCGCAACGTGGAGGCGAACGCCGCGTCCATCCGCCAAGCCCTGGGCCTTTCCGCCGCGGATCGGCCCATCGCGCACCTGCCGCTGTATTATTCCTACGGTCTCTCCGTCGTCAACAGCCACCTGAATGCAGGCGCGGCCACGGTTCTCACCTCCGCGAGCCTGATCGCCGCGGAATTCTGGAAGAAGGTGGCGGAGCAGCGCGTATCTTCGTTTTCCGGGGTGCCCTACACCTACCAGATGTTGCGGCGGCTGGATATCGACAAGCTCCCCGCTCAGTCCATCTCGGCCATGACGCAGGCCGGCGGCAAGCTCGATGAAAAGTCAGTAGCGCACTTCCATGCCAGGATGGCCGCGCGCGACGGAAGCTTCTGGGTGATGTACGGGCAGACGGAAGCCACCGCGCGCATCGCCGTGCTACCCGCTTCCATGCTGCCGGAGAAGCTCGGAACCGCGGGCATCGCCATACCGGGCGGCAGTTTGAGCGTGGAAGGCGAAGACGGCTCCGTGTTGGGCGCGGATACGCCCGGCGAGCTGGTCTATCGGGGCCCGAATGTGATGATGGGCTACGCGGCCTCCCGGGCCGATCTCTCCAGGGGCGATGAACTCCACGGCGTGCTCCGCACCGGCGACCGCGGTAGCCTGGACGCCGCCGGCTACGTCACCATCCTCGGCCGCGCCAAGCGTGATGTGAAAGTGTTCGGGCTGCGCATCAACATGGATGACGTGGAGGCCATGGTGAAGCCGCACGGCGCCGCCGCCGTGGTGGGGGCCGGAGACAAGCTCATCGTCTATTGCGAGTTTGGCAGCCCGGCGCAACTCAGCGAAATCCGCGCGGCCCTTTCCGCCAAACTCCGCCTGCACGCCGGCGCGCTGGATTTCCGGCGGATCGCCAAGCTGCCCGTAAGCGCCAGCGGCAAAATCGACTACGCGCAACTGGAAACGCAATGACCTTCGAGGAACTGGTGCGCGCACCGCAATACTCCTTGCCGCCCGCGGAAAAGAGCGCGGCGTTGCTGGAGCAGCTTTCCGCACTCACGGAACACCACCGGCGGCGCTGCCCGGAGTACGCCCGCCTCGCGCAACTTCTGGATCCGCGCCGCGGGCGCCCGCCGGAGCGCCTGGAGGACTTGCCGTTTCTCCCCGTGGGCCTCTTCAAGTCTCATGCGCTGCGCAGCGTGCCGGAAAGTGAGGTCTTCAAGACGCTGCAATCCAGCGGCACCACCGGCCAGCGCCCCAGCCGCATCGCGCTGGACCGCGAAACCGCGCAGCGTCAAACGCTGGCCCTCAGCCGCATTCTGACGCATGTGCTCGGTCCGCGGCGCCTGCCCATGCTGCTCATCGAGAGCCCCGCGGTCATCGCGGACCGCCTTCAGTTCAACGCCCGCGCCGCCGGCGTGCTGGGCATGATGAACTTCGGCCGCAACCACGTCTACGCCCTCAATGAGCGCCTGGAACTGGATCTGGACGCCGTGCGGGCCTTCCTCGGGCGCTTCGGCGGAGAGCCTTTCCTCATGTTCGGGTTTACCTTTGTCGCCTGGCAGTTCTTCCTGGAACCGCTGGCCGGCCGCGGCCTCGATTTCCGGAACGGCGTGCTGATCCACACCGGCGGCTGGAAGAAGTTGATTGAGAAGGCCGTCACGCCGGAGGAACTGCGGCGGCGCTTCCAGGCCGAAACCGGTCTCACGCGCATCTACAACTTTTACGGCATGGCGGAGCAGGTGGGCAGCGTGTTTCTGGAGGGGGAAGACGGCTATCTTTATCCGCCGAATTTCGCCGACGTCAT
>DATKOS010000336.1:0-4721 GCA_035524535.1 Bryobacteraceae bacterium | reverse complement strand
ACGTCCGGCGCGGCGATCTCGTATGAGGACGCGCCCAGCGCTATCCAGCGCCGGCTGTGGCTCGAAACCGACCGGGCCTACCGCGCGGCGGCTCAGCGGCTCATCCAGATCAAGACCAACTCGCAGGTGCGCGTGGCGGCGGCGGATTCCTCGGCGGATTTCTCCGAGGAGCCGCCGAACGTGCGGGTGGAGGCGCCCGAGAAGCTGAAGTTCGACGAGGCCTCCTGGACCGACCGGGTGCGGAAGCTATCGGCGCGCTTCGCAAACTTTCCGGCGGTGCTGAGTTCCCGCGTGACGGTTTCCTGCGAGGTCAACACCCGCTATATGGCGGATACCGAGGGCGGACGGGTGGTAGACGGGCGCGGGTTCGCGCGCGTGGTGATCTCGGCGGAATCCAAGGCGGCCGATGGCGAGGACCTGGAGACGTTCGACACCTTTGAAGCCGTGGAGTGCTCCGGCCTGCCCAAGGACGAGGCGCTGGCGGCGTCCATCGACCGCGTGGGCGGCGACCTGACGGCTTTGCTGCACGCGCCGGAGGCCGAACCCTTCGTGGGCCCCGCGATTTTCTCCGGGCGGGCGGCGGGGGTGTTCTTCCATGAGATATTCGGCCACCGCGTGGAAGGGCATCGGCAGAAGGATGAGAGCGAAGGGCAGACGTTCACCAAGAGCATTGGAACGCCGGTCCTGCCGGATTTCCTTTCCGTGGTCTTCGACCCGACCAAGCGCAAGATCGACGGCGTGGACCTGAACGGGTGGTATGACTACGACGACGAAGGCGTCAAGGCGCGCCCGGTCACGGTGGTGGATAAGGGCATCCTGAAGACGTTCCTTATGTCGCGATCGCCCATACAGGGCATCGACCATTCGAACGGGCATGGCCGCCGCCAGCCGGGCTACGAAGTGGTGTCGCGGCAATCGAACCTGATTGTGGAGTCCTCCAAGACGGTTTCCGACGCCAAGCTACGGCAGATGCTGATCGACGAAGTGAAGCGGCAGAACAAGCCGTACGGCCTGTTCTTCCGCGACATCACCGGAGGCTTCACCACCACGCAGCGCGCGGGCATGCAGGCCTTCAAGGTGCTGCCCATTGTGGTGTACCGGGTGTACCCGGACGGCCGTCCGGACGAGCTGGTGCGCGGGGCGGACATTGTGGGAACGCCGCTCGAGAGCTTCTCCAAGATTCTGGCCACGTCGGACAAGACGGAAGTGTTCAACGGCTATTGCGGCGCGGAATCCGGAAGCGTTCCGGTGTCGGCGGTTTCTCCGGCGATTCTGGTCTCCGATATCGAAATCGAAAAGAAGGCCAAGGCGGACGACCGGCCGCCGCTGCTGCCGGCCCCGCCGGCTACATCCACGGGGGCTTCGCAATGACGGCACGCCTGGGCACTCCCAAACTAGTTCTTCTTGGCGGCGCGGCATTGGCCGTGGCGGTTGTGGCTTTGGCGCAGGCGCCGGAGGCCGATCCGCTGCTGCGGGCCATGCGCGACGAGGTTCAGCGCTCGGCCAAGATCACCGTTTCCGGGCTACCCGCGCCCTATTTCATCCAATACCTGGTGCAGCAGGAAGACAATTTCGTGGTTTCGGCCAGCATGGGCGGCGTGGTGGAACGCCGGCGGCAGAAGTTCCGCTCGCCGGAGATCGATGTGCGGGTGGGCAGCTATCAGTTCGATAACAGCAATTTCGCGGGCGGATTCGGCGGCGGCCTCGGCGAGAGCCTGCCGGTGGATAACGACTACCAGGTGCTGCGGCGCTACTTCTGGCTGGAGACGGACGGGGCGTACAAGGCGGCCGTGGAGACGCTTTCGCGCAAGCGGGCGGCTTTGCGCAACGTGACGCAGAACGAGCAGATCGACGATTTCGCGCATGCCGAGCCCGTCCATTTGGAACGAGATTTCCAGAAGCTGAACATCGATGAGGACGCCTGGACGAATCGCGTGCGGACGCTTTCGGCGATCTTCAATCAGTTCCCCACCATCAACTTCTCCGCCGTGGATCTGGACGCCACGGCGGGCGGCTTCTACCTGGTTAATACGGAAGGCGCGACGGTGCGCGAGCCGGAGACTGTGGCGTACTTGCGCGCCCGCGCCACGGCGCAAGCGCCGGACGGCATGAACCTGGCCGATGGGGTGGAATTCTATTCGCTGGGCATCTCCGGGATGCCCTCGGACGCGGACATGACGGCGGGCATCACCGCCATGGCCCAGAACATTGTGGCCTTGCAAAAGGCGCCCAAGGGCGAGGATTATTCGGGTCCCGTGCTCTTCGAGGGCGAAGCGGCTCCGCAGCTTCTGGCGGAGCTGCTGGGGCGCAACCTGCCGCTCTCGCATCGCCCGGTTGGCGGCGGCGCCGGCCGCGGCGCCATTGGCGGGGCCGGGCAGACCAGTGAACTTGAAGGACGCATTGGAGCGCGCGTGATGCCGGATTCCTTCACGGTGGTGGACGATCCCACGCAAAAGGAATGGCACGGCCGGCCGCTGTTCGGCAGCTACGATGTGGATCGGGAGGGCGTTGCGCCGCAGCCGCTCCACTTGATCGATAAGGGCGTGCTGAAGGGCTACCTGCTTACGCGGGAGCCGGTGAAGGGCTACAACGGGTCCAACGGCCGGGCCCGCCTACCGTCCGGTCCGGGCAGCTCCGGGGCGGCCATCAGCAATCTGTTCATCAGTTCCTCGGACACGACGCCCGCCGCGGATTTGAAGAAGAAGCTCATCGAGCTGGCGCAGGAGCGCTCCAAGCCCTACGCCATGCTGGTGCGGCGCATGGATTTCCCGGCGGTGGGAGCGCCGGCGCCGGCGCCGCCAAGCGGAGGCCGGCCCATCAGCGCCCCGATTCAGATCTACAAGGTATATCCCGACGGGCGCGAGGAGCAGGTGCGCGGCCTGCGGTTCCGCGGAGTGGACGTGCGCTCCCTGAAGGACATTCTGGCGGCGGGAGACGATAACCAGGTATTCGAATTCATGAACAGCGCTCGCGGCTTCAGCGCGGAGACTAGCGTGGTGGCGCCGTCCATCCTGATTGACGATCTGGAGCTGTATGCTCCGGAAGACGAGCTGCCGAAGCTCCCCATAGTTCCGGCGCCGGACATCAGCAAGTAGAGGCCGCGCGCATGAACGAAACTACGTTGCGCCGCGCGGGTTTCCAATTTAGGTGGACCGAGGAGCCCGAATGGCGCGGGCCTGGTCCCTTGTTTGAACCGTGTTCCGGCTGCTGAACCGCTACATCTTCCGGGAGACATTCACCAGCGCGCTGCTGGGCACGCTGCTGGCGACGTTCGTCATTTTTCTGCGAACCGTGGACCAGTTGTTCGAGCTGCTGGTGCAAAGCAACGCGGCGTCGCTCAAAAAGATCGCGCTGTTGTTCGCTTATGCGGTTCCGCCCGTACTGCCGCTGACGATTCCGTTCGGCGTGCTGGTGGGCATCCTGATCGGCCTCGGACGGATGGGCGCGGACGGGGAGATTGTGGCCATGCGCGCGGCGGGCGTCTCCAGCCGCAAGGTGGTCCTGCCGGTGCTGGGCTTCGCGCTGCTGGGGATGGGAGCGGCGGCATTCGCTTCGCTTCGCCTGACGCCGCTGGCGGCGCGGCGAAGCACCGAGATTGTCAATGACCTGATGCGCAACGGCCTCTCGGCGGACATCCAGCCGCGGGTTTTCGACGAGGATTTCCCCAACATCATTCTTTATGTGGGCGACGTGAAGCCGGGCAACCCCGGCGACCCAGTGCGTTGGAGCCCGGTGTTCATCGCCGACGTGAGCCCTCCGGAATCGCGCAAGAGCGGGCTGAAGGGGAAGGCCACGGGGCCGCTGATCATGGTGGCCAAGGAGGCGGTGGCGGTTTCCGAGCCATTGCAGCGGCGCATGCAGCTCGATATGCACGGCTTCTCGCGGCATGAGATGGGCTCTGACGCGGTGGCCCACGATGAGCGTGCGGAGCATTGGCAGATGGAGCTGGACGCCGCGCCGCCCAAGCAGAACGAACTGAAGGCGACGGCGATGACGACCACGGACCTGCTCAAATATAAGCGCGGGCCGGATCTGCTGGAAAACCGCATCGAGCTGCACAGGCGCTTCGCTCTGCCGGTGGCTTGCCTGATGCTGGCGCTGGTGGGCATTCCGCTGGGCATTGCGACGCGCAAGGGAGGGAAATCGGCCAGCTACGTGAACGCCTTCTTCCTGGCGTTTTTCTGTTACTACCTGGCATTGGCGACGCTGATAGGGCAAGCGAAGCTCGGCAAGATCCCGGCGCCGCTGGCCATCTGGCTGCCCAACGTCATCTTCGGGGCGGCGGGCGTGGCGCTGCTCTCCCGCATGGAAAGGCCGGGCGACCGGGATGTCATGTCCATTGTATGGGGCTGGCTCGGGGCGCGTTTCCGCAAGGTGAAGTTGCTGGCCGGCGGAAGGACCGTCGGGCCGCGTCTCACGCGGTGGCGCATCCGCCTGCTGCCGCAGTTGCTCGATACCTACATCCTCTCGCGATTCCTCACGTATTTCCTGCTCCTGCTGGCGAGTTTCGTTTCGCTCACCCTGATCTTCAACTTCTTCGACCTCATGCTCGACATGGTGCGGAACAAGATTCCGCTGTCGAAGATGTTCACCTACCTGTTTTTCCTGACGCCGGAGCTGATTTACCGCACGCTGCCGGTAAGCGTGCTTGTAGCGGTGCTGGTGGCGCTAGGGGTGCTGGCCAAGCAGAATGAAATCACCGCGTTCAAGGCATGCGGCGT
>DATKOS010000335.1:0-9823 GCA_035524535.1 Bryobacteraceae bacterium | reverse complement strand
GCGCGGAGGGCCCGGCCGAAAGCGCGGGCTCCGTCCCCACTGCGGAGGAAGCCGGCGCTTCTCCCGCCGGCGCTTCGCTTTCCGCCGCGGGAGCTGCTTCCGCTCCGGCGGCTTGCGCTTCGGCGGGCTCAACAGCCACGGCGGCTTGGGGCGCGGGAACGGCCGCCGCCCCCGGGTTCCGGTCCATCTTGAAGACCTTCTCCTCAACCCCGGTGACGATCTTGTCGTACTCCTCGTTGTCCTCGAAGAAATCCGAAACGTAAAGGAACGCGTCGCGGTCCAGGCCGATATCCACGAAGGCCGACTGCATGCCCGGAAGCACGCGCGTCACCCGGCCCTTGTGGATGCTCCCGGCGAGCGAATACTCCTGCTCCCGCTGGTAAGTAACCTCGACTACCTGATCGTCTTCAATAACGGCCACGCGCGTTTCGTGGCGGTTGGCGGAAATCGCCAATTCTTTTGACATTGCTGCCTCCCATTGGGGGCGGAAGAAGCAAGTCCTGAGGGAAGGTAGGCCCGGTGCGTGCACGCCGCCGTCCCCCGCGCGCTGGCGGAGGAACCAAACATCAAGCTGACAACGAATCACGCGAACCGGCGGCGGAGGTCGATCCTCTACGCCGTCCGGCCGGGAACCACCCCGGGAGAGCGCTTTCGCGCCGCCATTCCCCAGGCTCTCTAACCGGCTCCCCGAATTCTCTTTCCGCGCCCGGCATCAGGGCCGGACGCCTTGCTAATTAATAAAGGTCCTGAGGCGGACGTTATTCACCAGCCCCAGAGCCAGGAAATTCGACCAGATGCTGGACCCCCCGGCGCTCATGAACGGCAGAGGAATGCCGGTTACCGGCATCCGCCCCACCACCATCCCGACGTTAACCAGCACGGTGAACAGCAACAATCCGGCCACTCCCATGCAGATGTACATGCCGGCCCTGTCGGGCGCCGTTTGCGCATTCTGGACGATGCGCATGATCATCACGAAATACAACGACAACACCGCCGCCACGCCCACGAACCCCCACTCCTCGGCGAATGCCGAGAAAATGAAATCCGTGTGCGGCACGGGCAGAAAGCGAAGCTGGGTCTGCGTTCCCTTGGTAACGCCTTTGCCGAACATCCCACCGGCCCCGACGGCGATCTGAGACTGAATCAATTGGTAACCTGTGCCTTGCGGATCCCGCTCGGGATCCATGAAACTCACCAATCGCGCCTTCTGATAATCCTTCAGCAAATGCCAACCCACGGGGACCACGAATACCGCCATCACAGCGATGGCCGCCACGTACTTCCAACGCAGCCCCGCGACAAACGCTCCGGCCACCAGGACGGCCAGGTAGGTCAGCGCCGTCCCCATATCCGGTTGCATCAAAACCAAACCCACGGGAACGACCACCAATCCGGACAGGATCAGCATTTCCCGTATTTCCAACTCGTCCCGTTTTAAATCGGTCAAGTATCGGGCTACCAACAATATTATCACCAGCTTTACAAATTCCGACACTTGCAACCTCATGCCAATGCCGGGAATCTGGATCCATCGTTTGGAGCCGAATACCGTATTGCCCAGCAGCGCCGTGCCCCCCAACGCCGCCACGGCCGCTATATAAAGCCAGGGGACGTAATGCGTCAGGCTATGGTAGTCCACGCTCATCGCCATGTACATGAGCAGCAGGCCGCAGGCGACGTACAGAATCTGCCGCCACCAGGCGCTGTGAAAGTCCGTATCGATGGTGGCGCTGAAGATCTGCACCACGCCCACGCCGCAGATGATCAGCACGATGCTCACCAGCACCCAATCGATATCGCGAAAAGTGAATTGGCGGGCCATGGTCAGCGGGATACTTCCGGTGAGGGCGCGGGCGCGGCGGCCGGAGGCCGCGGGCCGGGCGTCAGTTCCTGCTCCAGGCCGGCTAGCTTGTTGGCCGCCTGGTCTTTCTGTTGCTGCAGGTAGGTGAGGCGCGCTTTCTTATCGAAGTAGGCTTTGATCACGTCCCGCACAATCGGCGCGGCGAACTTGCTCTCGGCGCCGTGTTCAAACAGCGCCACCACCACGATCTCCGGCGCGTCGCCGGGCGCGAAGCCCACGAACCACGCGTTGTCCTTGAGGTTCGGGTCGTTCTTGTCGTGCGCCTTGACGTAGTCCTCGGAGGCCACCTGCGCGGTGCCGGTCTTGCCGCAAACCTGCAAGCCCGGAATGCGCGCGCGCACGCCCGTGGCGCCGTCCTCATTCACCACGCCGCACATGCCGCTCACCACGTCGTCCACGTTCTGTTTGGCCAGCGCCCATTTCACGGGATCGTCCTTCCAGTCCGGACCCTGCACCAGGTGCGGCTGCCGCCAGACGCCGCCCATGGCCAGCCCGCCAATGGCTCGCGCCAGTTGAATTGGCGTAACGGCCAGCGCGCCCTGCCCGATGGAGAGAGAAATCGTATCGCCGGCGTACCACTTCTGCCGCTGCGTGCGCAGCTTCCACTTCTCCGAGGGCGCCACTCCGGCCATCTCATTGGGCAGGTCGATGCCGGTCTTCTTCCCGTACCCCACGATGTCCTCGTAATACGAGATCTTGTCGATGCCCATCTTGTTGCCCAGCGTGTAGAAGTACACGTCGCAGGAATCGACAATGGCCTTGTGCAGCGCCACGGTCCCGTGGCCGCCCTTCAGGTGGCAGTGATAATAGCGCCCGTAGAACGTGGCGCCGCCGGGGCAGCGCACGGTCCACTTGTCGTCCATGCTCCCGGTCTCCAGGCCCGCCAGCGCCATAATCGGCTTGAACGTGGAGCCGGGCGCAAGCTGCGCCTGAATGGCGCGGTTGAGCATGGGGTTGTCCGGGTTGTCCATGATCTCTTTCCAGTCCTTGGGCTTGATCCGGACGGCGAACTTATTCGGGTCGAACGTGGGGCGGCTCACCATGGCCAGCACTTCGCCGGTGCGCGGGTCCAGCGCCACCACGGCGCCGTTTCTGCCGTTCATCGCCAGCTCGGCCACCACCTGCAAATCCAGGTCGATGGTGAGCTTCAGGTCCTTGCCCGGAATGGCCGGCTTGTTCTTGAGTTCCTCGCGGACCTGTCCGAGATTGTCCACCACCACCTGGCGCTGGCCGTCCACCCCCATCAGCGTATTGTTGTACTGCCGCTCGATGCCGAACTTGCCAATGACGGCGCCCGGCTCCAGGTTGGCGAACTCCGGAGAGTCCAGCTCGTCTTCGCTGATTTCACCCGTATACCCGATCACGTGCGCCATCATGCCGTCGCGCGGATAGAGGCGCTTTTGCGACTTGATGACCAGCAGCTCCGGGAAGAAATCGTGGTGCGAATCGACGAACGCCAGGTCGGCGGGTCCGAGTTCGTCCTTGATGGGGATCGGCACGTATTTCGGCCGTCTGCGGAAACGCTGAACCTTGGCGAGCAAGTCGTCGTAGTCCAGGTCCAGGCCCTGCGCGATAGCCGTCAAATGCTCATCCTTGAGCAGTTCGCGCGCCAGCAGCAGGCTGTACGAGGTATGGTTGTCCACGATCACGCGCCCGTCGCGGTCCAGGATGCGCCCGCGCGGCGCGACAATGGGCACGGACTTGATGCTGTTCTGAAGCGCGCGCTCGTCATAGAACTGCGAATTGCGCACTTGCAACTGCCAGAAGCCGGAGATCAGGAACAGGAAAATCGTGACCGACGTGTATTGAAAAATGGTGATCTTGCTCTGCGCGAACTTGGTGTCGTCGCGGATGGGAGGCTTGTCGGAAAGGCCCTGCTCGTAATTATGGTCAACCGGAGGCTGGATCACCGCTCGCGCGCCGCCGCGCTTAAACCTATTCTAGCGGATGGCGTCCGCGCAAGACCTACTGCCCCGGCCGGACGCCGGAAAACCGCGTCCCCCGCCCCGCGGACTACCAGCCGGAAATGCCCGCCGGCGCACGGTTTAGGATAAGATTATCTTGATCCGGGCGGCAGCCTCGCCGGACCGGCGCGGCTCGGCACGCCCGTGATTCGAGATCGAGAAAGCCCGTGCAATGACCGACGCCGCCGTCGTCACCGTGGCTCGCTACGAGTGGCGTATGGATGCAATTCTCGCCCGCTGCCGCCTCGAATCCTGCGGCATCCAAGCCAATCTGGCGGATGACTGCATGTCCGGGATTTACTGGCATTACGCCAAAGTCCTGGGCGGCTTCCGCCTTCAGGTAGCTTCCGGGGATGCCGATGACGCCCGCGCCATCCTCGCGGAACCGCCCCAGCCGGGCGGCGATCCAATCCTGACCGAAAGCGAGCAGAAAACGGACCGGCTTCTGCGCGCCGCCGCGCTTGGCGTGCTCTCGCTCCCCGTCATGCTCTATGCCCTCTGGCTGCTGCTGAATGTGGTTCTCCTGGACGGCCCGTGGAACCAGAGGGAACGCCGGCAGATCATCGCCGCATCGGTGTTCATCGTGCCGGCTGCCGTGGTTCTGGCGATCCTGACAAGCCTGTGGGCCGGGGCGCTCGTCAGCTAGCGCGTCGCTACGATTTCTCCCGCAGTTTGTCCAGGAAGTGATACAGCGAAACTCCCACCACCGCGTTCAGCAGCCCGAGCAGGAGGGTCTTCTGCACATCCAGAGCGATCTGCTGCGCCAGCAGCGCGCGCGCCATCACCCAATACAGGAACTGATGAAACAGGAAGAAGAAAAACGTCAGCACGAAGCGCAGCGCCACGTTGTCCACATCCAGCCGCAGTCCGATGGAAGAAGCGAAGTAGCCCACCAGCGTCTTGGCGATGCCGAACATCCCCAGCGGATTGCGCGATAGCGAGTCCTGCGCCAGGCCCACCACGGCGCCGATAAAAAGCCCCGCCACCTGGTCGCGCCGCATCAGCGCGAAGTACACCACCACCAGCAGCGGCAATTCCAGAAACCCGAGGAACTGAAAAAACAGCGGGATATACGCCTGAAACAGGATGGCGGCCAGGGCGACGCCCAGCATGATCCACACGCGGAAGCGCGAGATGCGGCCTTCCCGTTCGCTGCTTAGCAGAATACGCTCGCCCGAATAACTCATCGATCCGGCTCTTCCCTGGTGTCCACAGGCGGCTTGGCGGCCTGCTCCTGTCCCGCCGGCGGCTTGGCGCCGGGAGCCTTGCCTGGCGGTTGCTTCGCCGCGCCGGCCGAGGGAGGCAATCCCATATGCGTGAAGTCGGGCGGCTTGGAGCCCACCTCGCCTTCCCCGAAGGTGTGTCCCTCCGCCGCGCCAACCGCTTGATACTGAGACTTCAGGGTATCGGCAGCCGTACCGGGACCGGAGGGCCGCGCGGGCGGAGCCTGCCCGGCGGCCGTGGCGTCCGCTGGTTGCGGCGCTGCGGGCACGGGCGGCCCGATGTACATGGGCTGGCCGGTGGGCGGCGTGGCGGGGATCTCCATGTGAACCCCCTCAATCAGGATCAGTACGTCTTCCAATCCGTGCTGCAGGCCGCTCGGGTCCAGGTAGATTTCCTTATACGGGCTGCCGTTTCGCACGGACTTGACCACGCCTGCCGGAAAGCCGCGCGGGAAGATGCGGTCGTCACCGGAGGTATAAAACCACTCGCCCACGTCCACTTTCTCATCCGTGGGCACGTAATCCACGCGGCACAGCGGCGTTCCCTGCCCCTTGAGCGTGCCCAGCACGCCGTTCTTCTGCGAAACCACGCCCGCGGCGAAATCCGGGTCGGTGACCAGTTGCACTTCCGACGCCGTCGGGTAGGCCTCCGTCACCTTGCCGACAATGCCGTCCGCCGTCACCACCGCCATGCCGCGCTTCACGCCGAACAGCGAACCCCGGTCCGAGTAGACCACCCGCGAGCCCGATCCCGCGCCGGTCATGAACATGGTGGCCGCCAGCGTTTTCGACGGGATGTGGGACTGCAGCACCTCGAGCGCCTGGCCCCGGTTGGCGGTATCGAGCTCGTTCTTCAGGAAAATATTGTCGATCTTGAGCTTGTCCACTTCCGCTTGCAGCCGCCGGTTCTCGGCGTCGGCGTCATGCAGCAGAATGTAGTGGCGCAGGAAGCCGGCCCCGCCGCCGCGGAAGCCCTCGATGATGCGCGCCACCGGCGACACCGCCGTCACCGTCCACACGCGAATCATGCGCACATCCTGGCCGTTCTTTACTTGTACCGCCAGGAGAACCAGTTGCGCAAAGAGCACCAGCAGCAAGATCGTGATGCCGCGGTACCTGTTGAGGAACGACTCCATGCTTCCTCGGGCCGTTACTCCTAGTCTATCGAAATCTTGCGCAGGAGCTTGAAATCGCTGAGCATGCGTCCGGTGCCCAAAACCACCGAGGCCAGCGGATCGTCGGCGATGGAAACCGGCAGCCCGGTCTCCTCGCGAATGCGCTTATCCAGGTTCTTGAGCAGCGCCCCGCCGCCCGTCAGCACAATGCCGCGGTCGCTGATGTCCGCGCTTAGCTCCGGCGGCGTGCGTTCCAGCGCCACGCGAATCGCGTTGATGATGGTGGCCACGCACTCGCTCAGGGCGTCGCGGATCTCTTCGTCCTTCACCGTGACGTTGCGCGGCACGCCTTCAATCAGGTTGCGGCCCTTGATCTCCATGGTGAGCGGCTTATCGAGCGCGTACGCCGAGCCGATTTCGATCTTGATGGATTCCGCCGTGCGCTCGCCGATCAGCAGGTTGTGCTTGCGCTTGAGGTACTGCATCACGGCGTCGTCCATTTCATTGCCGGCCACCCGCACCGAGCGCGAATAAACGATGCCGGAAAGCGAAATGACCGCCACGTCCGTGGTGCCGCCGCCTATATCCACCACCATGTTCCCCGAGGGTTCCGTGATGGGCAGGCCCGCGCCGATGGCGGCCACCATGGCCTGCTCCACCAGGTGCACTTCGCTGGCCTTGGCGCGGTACGCCGAATCCATAACCGCGCGCTTTTCCACTTGCGTGATTTCACTGGGCACCCCAATCACAATGCGCGGGTGCACCAGCATCTTGCGTCCGTGCGCCTTCTGAATGAAGTAATTCAGCATGCGCTCGGTGACTTTAAAATCGGCGATGACGCCGTCCTTCATCGGCTTGATGGCCACGATGTTGCCGGGCGTCCGGCCCAGCATTTCCTTGGCTTCCTTGCCGACGGCTTCCACTTCGCCCGTGGTCTTGTTGATTGCCACAATGGAGGGCTCGTTGACTACGATGCCCTTGCCCTTGGCGAAGACCAGAGTATTGGCCGTCCCCAGATCGATGGCGAGATCCGAGGAAAACAGACTGAAAAGAGAGCGTAAATTCATCAATTTATGAAGGTTGACTTTCAGGACGCAAGGAAAAAAATGGCCGCGGTCCCGCGGGGCGCGTCCTTTTTGCATCGTAACACATAGAATAGGCGGGGCTTCCGGCAAATCCGGAGTGAGGTGACTTAACTCCCGGAATCCGGGCGGGATAGCCCGCGCGGTGGCGCGCCCCAGGTTTCCCAGACGGCCCAGGCGGCCAGCAGGAAGAGGCACCACGCCATAGGGTACGCATAGCGCGTGTCGATCTCCACGAAATAGTAGGGCAGCGGGAAACCGATCACGATGGCCAGCAGCGGTTCCCAAATTCCGGCGCGCCGCCGCCACAGGAGGACGGCTCCCCAAAGCGCGGCGGCGGAGAGCAGCGCCATGCCCAGCGATTTAAAGAATTGCGAATCGCCGAAGGTAAACCAGAAGAGGAGTGTCCGTTCCGCCGTCAGCCGCAGGAACTCGGTCTTGTGCGCGCCGCACCACGCCAGGGCCTCACGTAGTTGCAAGCGGTTGTAGCCGAGTTCGCCCATCTGACGTACCAGTAGGGCCTGGCCGGGGCTGGTAAGAGGCTCGTGGCTCCGCATGTACCCGCTGGGGTCGCCGTAGTTGCCCGCGCTAAGAAGATATACGCCGTCGTGATTCGAGATGCGCAGTTCCAGCGGGTAGTTGTCGCGCACGAAGGCGAACCCGCCGAGTTGGGCGTAGTTGCGCGCAATCCAGGGCGACACGCCGAGGGCCGCGCCCGCCAACACAGTGGCCGCCTGAAGGCCCAGCCAGGTCTCTCGGCGCCGCCAGGCGCGGGCCGACGCCAGCGCGAGGAACGGCAGCAGCACGGTCAAATACATGGGCAGCGCGATCATCGCGGCGCCCAGCAGCAGTCCCGTCGCCAGCGGCCGCCAGTAGGCGCCGCGCCTGGCGCGCTCCAGCCAGTGCGCCGCCAGAAACGAGCACGCCATCAGCAGAAGTCCGTTGAGCGTGGTTTCCCAGCGGAGTTCCTTGAGGATGCGAACCGGAATGGCGCCCAGCGCGCCGGCCAGGACGCCGGCCGTCACCGGAAGGCGCAGCTTGCGCGCCAGCGCCGGCAGCAGGGCGAATTGCGCCGCCGCGAACGTGAGATTCATCGCAATCATCGTTTCCGCCGCAGACCGGCCATACCCGAATGCCCGGAAAATCAGCGCGAGCAGCAGCGGATAGAGCGGCGCGTGATGCGCGCTGGGGCCGGTGGGCAGGTAGAAAGGATTGGCCAGCGTACCGGTCTCCGCCAGACTCCTGGCCAGGCGCTCCATCTCGGCCCACTCGATATAGGGCCGCCAGCGCATCAGAATCAGCAGAAGGACGCGCGTGCCCAGGCCGGCCAGGAACAGCGCGGCGCACGCCGGCCATACGCGGCGGGACAAGGCAGTTTCGATGTTTGTCTTCATGCTGGCGGTGAAACTCGTCCTCCGGGGATCTTGGGAAGAGCGCACAACAACATGGTCTGAGGCCGGATTCGCCAGGGAACGCGGGACGCGGACGAAGCGTTGCTCTTCATCGGCCCACCTATGCAGGATCGCACACAGCGCGCCGGGAAGCGCACTGCGTTGACAGGAAGCGCAACGCGGCCTCTACTTCCTGGGGGCGGCGAGGGGCACGGGCTTGACGCGCGCGCCCTCGCGCACCAGATCGCTGGGGTTGACCACAATCTGCTGGCCTTCCTGAAGTCCGGACAGCACCTCCAGCCGGTCGCCGTAGTCGCGGCCGAGCTGGATGCGGGCGAAGCGCACGCGGCCTCCTTCCACCACGGCCACCTGCGGGCCGTCCGCCCGCACCACCAGGGTGTCGCCCTTAATGGTGAGGGACGGCTGGGTGCGCTCCACGGCGAGATCCACCTGCGCGTACATACCGGGTGCGAGACGGGGATCGGGATTGTCCAACTGGACCTCCGCCAGCAAGGTTCGCGTGGCCGGGTCGAGGGCGTTTGAGGTGCGCGTGACCTTGGCCGCGAACTTCACGCCGGGGAAATTGGCCAGCGTGAGCGTGGCCTGCTGGCCCGGGCGCACGGAAACTGCGTCGGACTGCGGCACGTTCACGTACGTGCGCAAACGTCCGGCCTGCGCCACGCGGAACAGCAGCGTGGAGCCTTCGGTGATGAGCGCGCCCACATCCACGTTGCGCAGCGTCACCGTGCCATCGAAGGGCGCGCGCACGGTGAGGTAGTCCTTCAAGCTGTTGAGGCGGTCCAGATTCGCCTGGGCCGAGGCAGCCGCGCCCTTGGCGGCGGAGACCGCCTTATCGAGCGCCTCGACGCTGGCCTGTTGCGCCGCCCACTGGGCCTGGTAGACGTCATTGTCCTGGCGCGTCACGGCGCCCTTCTCCACCAGGGCGCGGTAACGCTCGGCGGTGACGCGCGCGAGCTCCTGATTCGTGCGGCCCTGCTTGAGCGCCGCTTCGGCCTGCTGCTCGGAGCTATTTGCCTGTTCCACGGCGGCTTTCGCCTGCTGGATCTGCCGCTCCAGTTCCGGCGCTTCCATTTCCGCTAGAACCTGTCCTTCCTTGACGGCGTCGCCGATATCGGCGTAGCGCTTCTTCAGATAGCCGCTGGCGCGCGCCAATACCGGAGCTT
>DATKOS010000334.1:0-4992 GCA_035524535.1 Bryobacteraceae bacterium | reverse complement strand
GCGCTGCCCCACTGGCTCATGGCAATATGGGCAGGTTCGATCTTGGATGGTAATAAATGCCCGGCAATGCGGGCACATGCGGCGGGAATCCATCTTCTCTCATTCTACATCCCGGCATCCCGCCCCCCCTTCTGGACCCCGCCCCTGCCCCGCTCCTCGGCGCCGCCAGAACGCCGCCCCCGCCCGCCTGCTGCCATAATGAGACCGGAGGCAAGTAACCGTGGCTACCCTCACCACTCCGTCCATCTCGCTCTCCAACGAGAAAAACCCCTGGCTGGCCGCCGCCGCCCGCTTTGACGAGGCCGCCGCCCGCCTGCAGCTTGACGACGGCATGCAGAAGGTCCTGCGCGCTCCCGCCCGCGAAATCACCGTCAACGTCCCCGTACTCCTCGACGATGGCCGCCTGGAGGTCTTTACCGGCTACCGCGTCCAGCACTCCATCGCGCGCGGCCCCGCCAAGGGCGGCATCCGCTTCGCGCCCGACGTGACGCTCGACGAAGTTCGCGCGCTGGCTTCCTGGATGACCTGGAAGTGCGCCGTGGTGAACATCCCGTTCGGCGGCGCCAAGGGCGGCGTCATTTGCGATCCCAACGTGCTCTCCGATGCCGAACTCGAAAAACTCACCCGCCGCTACACCGCCGAAATCATCGACTACATTGGCCCGGAGCGCGACGTGCCCGCGCCCGACGTCAATACTAATGAAAAGGTCATGGCGTGGATCATGGATACCTACTCCATGCACGCTCGCCATACCGTCACCGCCGTGGTCACCGGCAAGCCCATGTCCCTCGGCGGTTCGCGCGGCCGCCCGGAAGCTACCGGCCGCGGCTGCATGATGGTCACCCTCAAGGCTCTGCGGCGCTTCGGAATCGATCCCCGCTCCGCCCGCGTGGTGATCCAGGGCTTCGGCAACGTGGGCGGTATGGCCGCCCGCCTCATGGCCGCCCAGGGCTTCAAGATCGTCGCCATTGTCGAGTACGATGGCGCCGTCTACAACCCCGACGGCCTGGATATCGGCGCCCTGCAAAAGCACCGCAAGGATACCGGCTCCATCACCGGTTTCGCCGGCGGCCAGAACATGGATCGCGAGGAGGCCCTCTTCCTCCCCTGTGACGTGCTGCTCCCGGCCGCCACGGAGAACGTAATCACCTCCCAGAACGCCGCCCGCCTCCGCTGCAAAATCCTCTGCGAAGGCGCCAACGGGCCCACCACGCCCCTGGCAGACGCCATCCTCGAAGATAAGAAAGTCTTTGTCATCCCCGATATTCTGGCCAACGCCGGCGGCGTAACGGTCTCCTACTTCGAATGGGTGCAGGACCGCCAAGGCTACTTCTGGAACGAAGAACTCGTCAATCAGCGTCTCGAGGAAATCATGAACGAGAGCTTCGACGCGGTCGTCTCCTACGCCGAAAAGCACGCCGTCCACAATCGCACCGCCGCCTACATGCTGGCCCTGGACCGCGTCGCGTCCGCCATCAAGCTCCGCGGCATCTACGCCTGAGCTCCGCAGTGGGGCGGACCTCCTGGTCTGCCTTCCGGACTAACCAGTGGGGCAGGCTGCAGCCCCCAGTCTGCCCGAGGTAAGCTGCTCCCCAACCCACCAGAACCAGAACCCCCCGCGCCCATCCTGGCATAATGAAACGGACGCTTCGCCATGTCCTCCGACGCCGCTACGCCGCTCATGCGGCAGTACCACAGCATCAAACAGCAGGCGCCCAACGCGCTGCTCATGTTCCGCCTCGGCGATTTCTACGAGCTCTTCTTTGAGGACGCCGTCACCGCCGCCCGCGAACTAGAAATCACCCTCACCTCCCGCAGCAAGGAAAAAGGCGGCATCCCCATGTGCGGCGTGCCCTACCATGCCGCCGAAGGCTACATCTCGCGCCTCATCCAGAAGGGCTACCGCGTGGCCATCTGCGACCAAATGGAGGACCCGCGCTTCGCCAAGAAGCTGGTCAAACGCGAGCTCACCCGCATTGTCACCCCCGGCACCGCCATGGACGCCAACCTGGTGCGCTCGCGCGAGAACAACTACCTCGCCGCCGTGGCCCGCGCTGGCGCCCGCTCCGCCGTGGCGCACGTGGACCTTTCCACCGGCGAGTTCCGCGTCACGGAGATGGAGCACGCCGACGTCCCCGGCGCGCTGGAACAGCTCGGCGCCCGGGAAGCCCTTTTCCCCGGCGACTTGCCTCTCGGCTCCAATGGCGACCGCGCTCCCCGCTTCGTCCGCACTGAAGTGGAAGAGTGGGTCTTCACGCCGGACTACGCCGGCCGCACGCTGCGCGAGCACTTCAAGCTGCTTTCGCTGGATGGTTGCGGCCTGGCCAACCGCCCCGCCGCCATCGGCGCCGCCGGCGCCATTCTGCATTACCTTCGCGATACCCAGCGCGCCGCGCTCGACCATCTGGACCGCCCCTCCTACTACGACCGCGCCGATTCCCTGCTCCTCGACGCGGTCACCGTCCGCAATTTGGAACTGATCGAGCCGCTCTTCTCCGCCGACGCCGGCGAGCGCGCCCAGCCCACCGTCCTGGGCGCGCTGGACCAAACCCAAACCGGCATGGGCGGCCGCCTCCTCCGCCAGCGCCTCCTCCGCCCCGCCATGGATCCGGCGGAAATCAACCGCCGCCTCAACGCCGTGGGCGAACTCCTCACGGGCTCAATCCTGCGCGCCGAGGTTCGCAAGCAACTCGCCGGCGTGCTCGATATCGAACGCCTGCTCGCCAAGGTCACCCTCGGCTCCGCCGCGCCGCGCGACGTACTGGCCCTCGGCCGCTCCCTGGAAAAACTGCCCGCCGTGAAGCGCGCCCTCCGCCCCGGCGCCGAGTCCTCTGCTAGCCTTCGCGATCTGCATGACCGAATTGACGAGCTGCCGGAGGTCGCCAGCCTCATCCTGGACGCCATCTCCGACGACCCGCCTCTCGCGCTCGCCGATGGAGGAACCATCCGCGAAGGCTACAACGCCGAGCTCGACGAACTCCGCGGCCTCAGCCGCAACGGCAAGCAGTTCATCGCCCGCATTGAGGAGCGCGAGCGCCAGCGCACCGGCATCCAGTCGCTGAAGGTCCGCTTCAATAACGTCTTCGGCTACTACATCGAGATCACCCGCGCCAACCTGCACCTGGCCCCCGCCGATTACGAACGCAAGCAGACCCTGGCCAACGCCGAGCGCTTCACCACGCCCGAACTCAAGGATTACGAGCGCAAGGTGCTGGATGCCGAGGAGAAGATCCTCGCGCTCGAAAAGGATCTCTTCGCCGATGTCCGCAAGCGCGCCGCCGCGCACGCCCAGGCCGTCCGCGCTACCGCCGCCGCCGTGGCTGAGCTCGACGTGGCGGCCACCCTGGCGCAGGTGGCCGCGGAGAATCGCTACTGCCGCCCGTCGTTCCCCGCGAATGGGGAGATGCGCATCCTGGCCGGTCGCCACCCCGTCATCGAGCGCCTGCCCGAGCAGGATTCCGGCCGCTTCATTCCGAACGACCTCTACTTGAACGACTCCACCGACTTGATCGCCCTCGTCACCGGCCCCAACATGGGCGGCAAGTCCACCTGGCTGCGGCAGGCCGCCCTCATTTCAATCCTGGCCCAGATGGGTTCCTTCGTGCCCGCCGATTCCGCCGCCCTCCCCATTTTCGACCGCATCTTCACCCGCATCGGCGCCTCGGACAACCTCGCCCGCGGCCGCTCCACCTTTATGGTGGAAATGACTGAGACGGCCGTCATCCTCAACACCGCCACGCCGCGCTCCCTCATCGTGCTCGACGAAATCGGCCGCGGCACCGCCACCTTCGACGGCTTGGCCCTCGCCTGGAGCGTGGTGGAGTACATCCAGGCGCGCACCCAGGCCAAGACGCTCTTCGCCACGCATTATCACGAGCTCACCGAGCTGGCGGACTTGCTCGCCGGCGTGCGCAACCTGCGCGTCTCGGTGAAGGAATCCGGCGACCGCATCATCTTCCTGCGCAAAGTCGAGCCCGGCCGCGCCGACCGCAGCTACGGAATCGAGGTCGCGCGCCTCGCTGGGCTGCCCTTGCCCGTCATCGAACGCGCCCGCGAAGTTCTCAAGCTCCACGAGGGCGCCGAACACGCCGTCTCCGGAGAACTGGCCCACGCGGAGAAATCCGAGCCCATGCAAATTCAGTTGTTCGAGCCCGTTGGCTATGGCATCGCGGAGCGCATTCGCGGGTTGAATCTCGATGAGCTCAGGCCCATCGAGGCGCTGCAGCTCCTGGCTGACCTGCAGAAGGAGTTGAAACGAGGGTGAGAGTAGCGGGCGTGATGAGCGGTACGTCGCTCGACGGCATCGACCTGGCCATTGTCGAAGTCCGCGAGACTGCCCGCCGCGGCTCGCGGCCTCTGAACCTCGGCGTAAAGACCATCGGCTTTCAATTCACGCCCTATTCCGAGGCGGCGCGCGCCGCCATCCTGGCGGTTTCCGGCGGGGGAACGGAAGCGGCCGGCGCGGCTGGCCTTCCCGTCGGCGTCTCCATCACCCAGGCGGTCTCCCGCCTCAACTTCCAACTCGCCGAACTCTACGCCCGCGCCGTGCTGCGCGCCGTCCGCCGCTTCGGCCCCGTGGATCTCATAGGCTGCCACGGCCAGACCATCTATCACGAAGGCGGCCGGAACACGCTGCAAATCGGCGAGGCCGCCGTCATCGCGGAGCGAACCGGCGTCCCCGTGGTCTCCAACTTCCGCGCCCGCGATATCGCCGCCGGCGGTCAGGGCGCGCCGCTTGTGCCCTTCGCCGATTATCTCCTCTTCCGCCACCCGCGCCGCATGCGCGTGGCGCTCAATATCGGCGGCATTGCGAACATCACCGTGATCCCGCCCAACGCGCGCCCGGACCAGGTGACCGCCTTCGATACCGGCCCCGGCAACATGGTCATGGACGCCCTGGTCCGCGAATACTCGCGCGGCAAGCTGAAGTTCGATCGCGGCGGCCGCATCGCGGCCTCGGGCAAGGTGGATCGCGCCCTCCTCGATGCTCTG
>DATKOS010000333.1:0-5482 GCA_035524535.1 Bryobacteraceae bacterium | reverse complement strand
GGCGCAACTGACGTCTAGGTTATTCGCCCTCTCGCGTTGGCGCAAGGGGCGCGCGTCGCAAGTGGCGTGTGTCCGGGCGACCGGGTCGCGCCGGGGCATAGAATACGGGAATGAAGACGATTGCGGCAGTTCTAGCGGTGGCGGCGCTCACCGCGCCGGTTTTCGCCCAGGGGCGCGGCGGCCGCGGCGCGTTCGGCGCCCCGGCCCAGGCCGCGGAGGCGGCCACCCCCGCGAACCCCGCCGCTCCGGCGGCTCACGTGGAGGACAAGACTTCCGCCACAAAGCACAGCATTGAGATCGGCGGGCAGACCATCGCGTACACCGCCACCGCAGGTACCTTGACGCTGCGGAAAGAAGATGGCACGGCGACGGCCAGCATCTTCTACGTGGCCTACACCAAGGACGGCGTGACGGATCTGGCGGCGCGGCCCATTACTTTCAGCTTCAACGGAGGGCCCGGATCGTCTTCGGTCTGGCTGCAATTGGGCGCGCTGGGGCCCAAGCGCGTGGCCATGGACCCCGAGGGCAATGCGCTGCCGCCGCCCTCCAAGCTGGTGGACAACGAGTACTCGATCCTGGATCTGACGGACCTGGTATTCATCGACCCGGTGAGCACGGGCTACAGCCGCGCGGTGCCGGAAAGCACGGCGGCCAATTTCCACGGCTACACCAGCGACATTCAGTCCGTGGGTGACTTCATCCGCCTGTACGCCACCAAGAACACGCGCTGGGCTTCGCCCAAGTTTCTGGCGGGCGAAAGTTACGGCACCACGCGCGCGGCCGGGCTCTCCGGCTACCTGCATGACACCGTGGGCATGGATTTGAACGGCATTGTGCTCATCTCATCCGTGCTCAATTTCGGCGCCATCAGCTTCGATAACGGCAACGATCTGCCGTACGTCACCTTCCTGCCCACTTACGCGGCGACCGCGTGGTATCACAAGAAGCTGGCGAAGGACCTGGAGGCGGAGCCGCTGGAGAAAGTCGCGGATGAAGCCCGCAAGTACGCCGAGGGGCCGTATCTCGCCGCGCTATTCAAAGGCGACACGCTGACCGCCGACGAACGGGCGGCCGTGGTGAAAAACGTGGCCCGGCTGACGGGCCTTTCGCCGCAGTTCGTGGATGAGAGCAACCTGCGCGTCTCCATGCAGCGCTTCGCCAAGGAACTCCTGCGCGACCAGAGAAAGACCGTGGGCCGCTACGACGGACGCATGCTCGGCGAGGACCGCGACGCCGCCGGCGCCACGCCGGACTACGACCCCAGCTACGCCAGCGTGCAGGGGCCCTTTACCGCGGCGATGAACCAATACATGCGGACGGAGCTGAAGTTCGACGAGGATATGCCCTATGAGATTCTCACGGACCGCGTGAACCCCTGGAGCTATCGCGAATTCCAGAACCGCTACGTCAACGCCGCGGAAACGCTGCGCGAAGCCATGACGCAGAATCCGGCGCTGCGCGTGTACGTGGCGTGCGGCTACTACGACATGGCCACGCCGTTCTTCTCGGCTGAATACACCTTCGACCACATGATGCTGGACCCGAAGCTCCGCAACCACGTCACCTTCGGCTACTACGAAGCCGGGCACATGATCTATACGCAGTTGAAGTCTCTGGAGAAGGCCAAGGGAGAGATTTCGAAGTTCATGAACGCGGCCCTGAAATAGCGTGCACGGCCGCGCGCCGCGCCGCTCTTAAGAGCCCGTCTTCGCGGTTCCCCGCGTCTCCATGTCCGCGCGCCGGGACGCCTGGGAGAACATCTGAGCCTCCTGGGCCTCCATGCAGCCCCGGCCGGTGGGAAGCATCTTGCCGGGGTTTAGCCGGCATTCGGGATCGAAGAGCAGTTTCAAGCTCTTGATCATTTCGAGGGTCTCGGGCGGGAAAAGCTTGGGCATCAGTTCATTCTTCTCCATGCCCACTCCGTGCTCGCCGGTGATGGAGCCACCCTGTTCCACGCAGTAGGTGAGAATTTCCTCGCCCGCCGCCCGCGCCTTTTCGGTATCGCCGGGCTTGCGGGAGTCGAACAGGATGATGGGGTGCATGTTGCCGTCGCCCGCGTGGAAGATGTTGCTGATGGTGAGGCCGTACTTGCTCGATACCTCATTGATGAAGCGCAGCGTGGGAGCTATTTTCGTGCGCGGCACCACGCCGTCCTGCACGTAGTAGCTTGGGCTCACGCGGCCCACCGCGCCGAACGCGCCCTTGCGGCCTTGCCAGAGCAGTTCGCGCTCCTGCGCCGTGCGCGCCACGCGGAACTGGCGCGCCCCGCATTCCAGGCACGCTTCGCGAACCTGCTCCACCTGTTCTTCCACGCTTTCCTGAAGGCCTTCCAGTTCGATAAGCAACACCGCGGCGGCGTCCAGGGGGTAGCCCGCGTGCGTGGCTTCTTCCACCATGCGCAGCATGACGCCGTCCAGCATCTCCACGGCCACCGGCGTGATGCCGCGTTCGGTGATGCCGGTGACGGTGCGGCCGGCGTCTTCGTTGTTGTCGTAAATGGCAAGCGCCGTCTTGACGGCTTCGGCCTTGGGCATCAGGCGCACAATGGCTTTCGTCACCAAAGCCATGACGCCTTCGGAGCCGGTGAGGAGGCCGGTCAGGTCATAGCCGGGGAGGTCCTGCTCCTTGCCGCCAGTCTCCAGCAACGTGCCATCGGGCAGCACAATCTCCAGGCCGCACACGTGATTGGTGGTCACGCCGTAGGCCAGCGTGTGCGGGCCGCCCGCGTTCTCCGATACGTTGCCTCCAATGGTGCAAGCGCGCTGGCTGGAAGGGTCTGGCGCGTAGAAGTAACCGCGGCCGGCCACCGCTGTGGTCACATCCAGGTTCACCACGCCGGGCTGCAGCGCGGCGCGTTCATTTTCGAGGTCCAGTTCCAGAATGCGGTTCATGCGCGCAAACGCCACCACAATTCCGCCATTGCGCGGAATGGAGCCGCCGGAAAGACCAGTGCCCGCGCCGCGGCCCACGAGCGGGACGCCGAACTCCTTGGCGACTTGCGCGATCGCCTGGACGTCCGCCGCGGATCGCGGAAAGACCACCATATCCGGCCAGCCTCGTTCAATGCTGCCGTCGTAGGAATAAAGCGCCAGGTCCTGAGGCTCGTCCAGATAGCCGCGCGGTCCAACCAGATACGCGATGCGGTCTTTAACCCCGGCCGGGAGCATCACTCCAGTGTAGTGCCACGGAAGCCGGTTGAGGCCGCGCCGTTTCGGCCGCCGCGAACGGGGAATCTGCCGCCGCTGAAACCCGTGGCAAGCTTGCCTTGCGAAGCCCGTGGAATTTCCCGATAGAGGGGCAAATCCCCATTTGTGGGTGCGGCAAAACCCGCAAATGTGGTTATTCATACCGCCATTGTCCGAATCTGCGGCCTGTTGAATCTGGCAGTTGGAATGCTACTGACGGAGCGTGCAACTCACTAGAGCCGCCGATTATGGCGTCAGGGTGATGGTCCATCTGGCTGGTTTGCCGGATGGCAGCCGCCCGAACCGCGCCCAATTGGCTGTAGCCGCGGATTGCCCCGAGCAGTTCCTGTCCAAAGTACTGCAAAGCCTGACCCGGGCGGGTCTGGTCACCTCTCACCGGGGAAATACCGGGGGGTTCGAGCTCCCGCGAAACGGGCGAACTGTGTCCCTGCTGGAAGTCGTGGAGGCGGTGGAAGGACCCATCCGCCTGAACCTTTGCCTCACCTCGAGTAAGGCCTGCGAGCGTCAGTCCTGGTGCCCGGCCCATGTGGTTTGGGAAGATGCCCAGAGCGCCATGGCGGAAGTGCTCCGCAAAGCCACCATAGGGGACTTGGCCCAGCGCACCGCGCTGAAGGCAAGTCCGGCGCAGGCGTAGGGGCCAGCGTCAATCCGCCAGCAGTTTGAAGGCATGCGTCCACTGGTTGCGGCGCAAGCCCGGAATGCACCATAGCATGCAGAGCGGCTCAATGGCCCGCGCGGCCACCATGCCGCCCATATCCAGCGCCTCCCATCCGAACTGCCTTGCAATGGCCGATACCTGTGCCTTGGCCGCCGCGTTGTCTCCGCAAAGGAACATCGTGGGCGGGCCCTGGCGAAACTTGGGATTCACCATGCTCGCCGAGCCGACGCTGTTGAAGGCCTTCACCACGCGCGCTTCTGGAAGCAGCGCCTGAATCCTCTCGCCAAGCGACTCGTTCGGCCCAGTGAAAAACGGCAGCACGCCCTCCACCGGCGCCCCGGCCGCAATGGGATTCGTAGTATCCATCACGGTTTTCCCCGTGAAGTTCTCACGGCCCGCCAGCGCCAGGGCCTCTTCCACAGCCCTGCCAAGCGTGGCAAGCACCAGGAACTCCCCGAATTTGGCGGCGTCCGCGAAGGAGCCCGCCTCCGCGCCGGCGTTCTCCTTGAGCCATTGCTGAACCTCCGGTTTTTCCGGATTCCTGGAGCCTAGCATCACCTGATTGCCGTGCCAGGCTAGCCCCGCGCCCAAGACCCTACCCACCGTTCCCGATCCCAGTACCCCAACTCGCATGCCAATCCCCCTTGGACTCAGATCTCAGGGGCGGGGCGCGGGATTCAGGCGCTAGGTGCGCTAAGTGCGGCTAAGTGCCGCGGCTGGACGTATACTCGTGATGTATGTCACAAACTGTCAGTGTGGACATCCTGATCGCGGCCCTGCTGGGGTTTGAGGAACAGGCTCGGGAGATCCGGGACCGCATGGCGGAATTGCGGCGCCGGATCGATGGACGGCCGCCGGCGGAGAAGCGCGCGGTTAGCGCGTCGGCGCGTAAGAAGATCGCCGCGGCGCAGCGCAAGCGGTGGGCGGCGGCTCGCAAGGCCAAAGCGGAAGCGGTGAAGGCTCCGCCGAAGAAGAAGGCCGCGGCTCTGAAAGAGGCCGCTCCGAAGAAGGCCACCCCGAAAAAGACCGCGGCTTCGAAGAACGTGAGGAAGCCGGCCGGGCCCGCGGCCCTAAAGCGCGCCTCCAAGGTGGCTATAAAGCCCGTCCCTAAGAAAGCGCCAATTGCCGCCGTGGTTGAGACGCCTCCGGCACCGCCTGTGGCGCAGCCGCCCGCGCCGGTCCCGGCCGCTGATGCCGCGGCTCCATCGGCGTTTCCGCAAGCGTAACGCACCATACGGAAAGCTTTGCGCGCGCCGCGACTTTGCATCTCGCGGCGGGTTGCTAGTTGTAGCAGCATGGCAGCCACAACTTTCCCACCTGCGGGAGGCTTGCAATCCCCCGCGCCCGCCGCGCCGCTCGATTCAGCCGGGTGTCCGCCGGACTCTCTGCTGCGCGCCGCGGTTCTGAACGCGGATGAAGCGGTGGCGGCGCACATCGCGGGCTGTGCGCACTGCCGCGACGTCTATCTGTGCGCGCTTGGGGATGCCGCGCCGGCGCTCCGGGGGCATTAACGCTTCCCGCTCCGTCTTCCTCCCGTCCCTTCGCCGCCCCAAATGTACAATAGGGGATCGGAGGATTCTGGCCTTTTGCCCACTGACCTGGAGAAACTCAAAACCGC
>DATKOS010000332.1:0-4975 GCA_035524535.1 Bryobacteraceae bacterium | reverse complement strand
GGCCTCCGCGTGCGAATCCAGCGCTTCGGCCAGGCGCATCACGGCGCCGGGCGGCACTTCCGTGTCGTCGTGCAGAAATAGAACATAGGGCGAGTCGGCGGCCCGCCAGCCCAGGTTCATGGCCTTGGTGAGGCCGAAATTCTTGGGGAGGCGGAGAAACTGGACCTTGGGAAAGTCGGCATCGAGCTGGGCGGCGCCGTCGCGCGAAGCGTTGTCAACGACGATGATCTGAATGGAGTCGCGGCCCTCGGATTTCTCCAACGATTCGAGGCACCGGCGCAAGCGTTCCGCCCGGTTGTGAGAGACCACCACGACGGAAGCTCGCGGCGGTTGCGGTTCCAGTTCCGAGTCGATCCGAGGAGTCAAGCCAATAGCATAACGCGGGGCGCGGGCAGGGTAGTATGGCAGAGGAAGGAAGATGCGATGAACAGCGTGGAGCGATTCTCCAGCCGGGTGGAGGACTACGTGCGCTACCGGCCCGGGTACCCGCGGGCCTTGCTGGAAACATTGGCGCGGGATTGCGGTTTTGGGCCCGAATCGGTGGTGGCGGATATCGGGTGCGGGCCGGGAAATCTGGCGGCGGTGTTTCTGGAAAACGGGAACGCGGTTCACGGCGTGGAGCCGAACTCCGCGATGCGGGAGGCGGGGCGGGCGCTGCTGGCGAGGTTTGAGAAATTCGACGCGCGGGAGGGGAGCGCGGAAGCCACCGGGCTGCCGGCGGAGAGCGTGGATTTTGTGACGGCAGGGCAGGCGTTCCACTGGTTTGACCCGCCGGCGGCGCGGGCGGAATTCCGGCGCATCCTGAAGCCGGGCGGATGGGTGGCTCTCGCCTGGAACGAGCGCGGCAGGAGGGTATCGGGCTTTCTGGACGAATACGAAGAGCTGGTGGAACGGCACGCGCCGGATTACCGGGCGATTCGGGAGCGGCGGAACGATGAGAAGTCGATTGCCGGGTTCTTCGGGGGCGGGGAAGTGCGGCGGGCGCTCTATGAACACTCGCAGTGGTTCGATTTCGAGGGAGTGAAGGGGCGGCTGCTTTCGTCGAGCTATACGCCGCAGGCGGGGCATCCGAACCACCTGCCGATGCTGGAGGATTTGCGGCGCGCTTTCGAGCGGCATGCGCGCGAGGGGCGCGTGGAGTTTCCGTACGAGATGACGCTGTGGTACGGGAGGCTGGGTGCGGGCGGGGCGTGAGTCACTCGCCCGATGCGTTTTGGAACATGGAGATGCCGGCGATGCCGGCGGCTCCGGCGCCCAGGCAGGCGGCGGCGTTCTCCGGGCTGACTCCCCCGAGCGCCAGAATGGGAATGCGGACCGCGCCGGCCGCTTCCGCAATCGCGGCGAGGCCGAGCGGCGGGCCGTAGGACGCCTTGGAAGCGGTGAAGAAGACCGGACCGAAGACGGCGAAATCCGCGCCTTCCTCCTGGGCCCGGCGGACGTCAAGGACACTGTGCGTGGAAACGCCGATGACGAAACCGGGGGAAACCAAGGGGCGCAGTTCGGCGGGCGCTATGGCGTCCGAAGGCAAATGGACGCCCTGTGCGCCGCAAGCGAGCGCTACATCCAGGCGCGCATTCACCAGGATTTTTGCGCCGCGGGGATTGGGAAGGGCCAGGGCACGCCTCACCAGAGCGGCGAGTTCGCGGGCGGCGAGGTCCTTCTCCCGGATTTGGATGAGATCCACCCCGGCGAGAAGGGCGCGGGCCACAAAGCCGAGGAGCGCTTCGGTTCCGCCGGCGGCGCGGCGGTCCGTGATGTAGTAGCGCATCATGCGGCGGGCCGCAGGGCGCGGACTTTGTCCGGAGGGAACTCGATGCGCCAGGACTGCGCGTCCTTCTTGGCTTCGTACTCTTCCGGCGGAAGATCGGCGAAGATGCCGCCGGAGAACTCCAGGCGCACGCGATGCAGGCCGGGCAGGACGCGAACCAGGCGCGCCTCCACGCTGGCGGGCGGGGCGGATGCTCCGTCATGCACGCGGAGTTCCTCGGGACGAATGGCGATGGAGACGCGGTCGCCGCGGAAATGTCCGGGGATGTAGGGACCGGCGATGGAGAACTCGGCGAGGTCCAGGCGGCTGGTGTGGCGGCCGGGATCGAGCGCGGAGATGGCGCACTCGAAGATGTTGGGGATGCCGAGGGCGCGTGCGGCTTCGATGGTCTCGGGGCGGTCCAGGACATCGCGCGGCGCGGCGTCGGCGACAATGCGGCCGGCGGAAAGCACCAGAAGGCGCGAGGCGGCGGCGCAGCAGAGGTCGAGATCGCCGGTGACGAGCAGGACGGGTCCGCCGAAGGACTCGCGGACTTGGCGGACGAGCGGCTCCTGCCATCGGCGTTCGTCCAGAAGCAGTAACTTGGGTTCGGCCAGCAGCGCGCGGGCCACGGCGGCGCGGAGCTTTTCCGGCGGGGCGATGGCGGCGGGGAGACTGGAGGCCACGGGCGAGAGCTGGAATTTCTCCAGGGCCTCCGCCACGCGGCGGGCGCGCTCCACGCGGGGGCGGCCATGCGCGGCGAAGGCGAAGTTCTGGCGCACGGTCATGTGCGGGAACAGCGAGTCAGCGTGCGAGACCCAACCGATGGCGCGGCGGTGAGGCAGGGCGCAGACGCGCGCGGCGGCATCGAAGAGCAGCACATCCTGAAGCAGGATGCGGCCGGAATCGGGGCGGGTGAAACCGGCCAGGGCTTCCAGAAGGAGGGTCTTGCCGGCGCCGGCGGGTCCGTAGAGCGCGGTGATTCCGGGTTCGAGCGAGAACTCGACGTCCAGGGAGAAGCCGTGGGGGCCTTGGCGGGCGATGCGGGCGCTGGTCATGTGGCGGCTCCCGCGCGGGAGAGACGATGGGCGGCGGCTTGGGCGGCCAGCGCCGCCACCACCATGACGGGCAGCAGCGGGCCGCGCAGCAAGGCGTCGCGCGCGGCGTGGGGAGCGGCGAAGAAGATGGCGAACACGTACTCGACAGCGGCGGGGCCAAAGGCGCGAGCGGCGGCGGCAACGATGGGGCGCCAGGCCAGGGGCGCCACGACGAGCCAGAAGACGCGGCGTCCGGAGCTTCCGAGGCTGCGCGCGGCATGGGCATATTCACGGGGGAGAGCCTCCATGGCCGCGCGAGACGCGCGCAAGACTTCGGGGAGCTCGCTGAAGACGGCGGCCAGGGCGGCGACCTTCCACGTGAAGGCGGCGGGGTGGCCGGCGAGGTCCAGGGCGAGATACGTGCCGACGACGAGAGGGATGCTGGAGGGCAAGCCGGCCAGGGCGGCGACGAACCCGGCGCCGCGGAACTCCCGCGCGCTGAGCTCCCAGGCAAGCCAAACGCCGAGGGCCAGCGCCCCCAGCGCGCCGATGCCGCCGACGCGAAAACTTGCCCAAACCGCAGACCAATCGGCCGTCATTTGACCGTCAATTATAACTGTCGCGGCGGCGGGGGAAACAGAGAATCGCGAATCCTAGTGGCGGGTTTGGTGGGCCGCGGCTTCCCATCGGCCGACCAGGAGATCGACGAGGGCGAGCCAGGCGTTTTCGGGCTTCTCCAGCTTCTGGTATTCGGCCACGTAGGCGGGCTTGTTGAGTCCCATGCCGGCAAAGGCCATGAGGTAGATGCCGTCGGAATCGAAGGCGGCCAATTGGTCCTTGCTCCACTGCTTGGGATCGCCGAGGCCGGCCATCAGGGCATCCAGCGAATTGGCGATGGTGGCGCCGGCGCGGCTGGCGGCGCTCCACAAATCGACGCCGTGGGTTTGGGCGATGCGGCAGACGATGGACTGCCCCTCCAGGGTGGAGGCAAGAGGCAGTGGCTGGACGGAGGGGCTGGCCGACGCGGCGCGGGTTCTGGGCGAATAGCGCCCGCGATAGGAATTGAAAATCCGGCGCTGGGCGGCGTCATCCTGGGCGAAGCTGGCGGCGGCGGCCTCCAGGGCGGTGCGCCACACGGCGCCGTCTCGGGGGAGGCTTGCGCCAGGCGCGGGCGCGGGGGTGAGCCAATGGAGGTACTCCTCAAACCAGCGGCGTGCGGCGGCCTCCTCCCGGGGGTCCCAGTTGCCGCTTTTCGCCAGGAATTCCATGCCCTGAATGGCGCGGATGAGGGGCCGGCCCTCGGAGAGGCCGCCGGGAAGCGTCTCGGCGGCGGCGCTGCCCGGGATGGTGGCAGCGTGGTCCATATTGGGGTCCATGCGCGTTTTGGAGGCGATGAACCAGATTTGCACCAGGTGCGCGGCGCGCGCGGCGTAGCGCGCGTCATCCAGCAGGTAGGCCGCGGTTCCGAGGGTGAAGACTGCGTCGCACATGGAATCGAGCGCCTGGCGATTGGCGGAGAAGAGAGCGAGATTGGGCTGCCCGGCGCGGCGAATGTACGGGCCGGAAGGATTCGAGAGGTCCGGCCAGAAATCGAAAGCTTCGCTGTAGTATTCGTGGGCGTCCAGGTTCACGCCCTTGGGGCGGTCCGAGGTGACGCTCCAGCCGGCCTCCTTCATGTAGCGGTCGGCATCCAGACGCAGACGGCGGACGGAATCCTGGGTCCAGGCTTCCTGGCGCACCACGGCGCTATGAATCGGCTCGGCTTCGTCGCCGGTTACCAGCGTTGCGGGCGCTTCCGCGGCGCTCGCGAGACACGTGGCCACCACCATGAAAACAGCGGTCTTCACTAAACCCGATTGTAGCGAATCGACTTGGCTCCTGTGTCCGCGGACGCACACGGCTCGAAGGAGCCAGAGACAACCGTTACGGCATCATGGCTTTGGCGGTTCCGGTGTTGCCGGCGCTATCGGCGGCGCGCACCACGAGGAGGTGCGGACCGGCCGCGAGACCCTTGAGGTCCAGCGAGAAACGCTGGCGGAGGCCATCGACGATGCCTTCGGGCGGGGCCACGGGGACCCAGTTGCCGGCGTCGAGCGAATATTCGCAATGGCGCAAGGGAGAGGTTCTATCCTCGGCCTCGAAATCCAAGTGCGCGGCTGGGCCGTCGCGGCGGACCGCGCCGAGGGTGACC
>DATKOS010000331.1:0-9586 GCA_035524535.1 Bryobacteraceae bacterium | reverse complement strand
AGCTGGTGGAACTGGCCGCGGCCGCCAAGCGCCGCAACTGCACGTTCCACAACCTGCGCTACTATCCCGCCGTGCAGCAGATGCGGCGCATGCGCGAGGATGGTGAACTGGGCGACATTCTGGTGGCGCAGGGCACCTATTCGCAGGACTGGCTGCTCTACGATACGGATTACAACTGGCGCATTGAGACCAAGGACAACGGACCCTCGCGCGCGCTGGCAGACATCGGCTCGCACTGGTGCGACATGGCCGAGCACATCACCGGGAAGCGCATCACATCACTGTGCGCGGACTTGCTGACCGTCCACGAGACGCGCAAGCGGCCCAAGGGCCCCATTGAGACCTTCGCCGGCAAGACACTGACGCCGGACGATTACGTGGAGATCCCCATCGACACAGAAGATTTCGCGGCCGTGGTGTTCCGTATGGGCGAGAAGACGCGCGGCGCCTTCACCGTAAGCCAGGTCTCCGCCGGGCGCAAGAACGGCCTGCAAATGGAGATTTACGGCACCAAGGCGGGCGTGACGTGGAACCAGGAGCGGCCGGACGAGCTTTGGATTGGCCACCGCAATTCGCCCAACCAGATCATCGTGAAGGACCCGTCGTTGCTTAAGCCAGCGGCGCGCTCCTACGCGGACCTTCCCGGCGGCCATAGCGAAGGCTACGACGACACCTTCAAGCAGGTATTTCGCAGGTTCTACCACTCGATTGGCGACCCCTCCGCGCAGCCGGAATACCCGCAGTTTGTGGATGGCCTGCGGCAGCTCACGCTGGTGGAAGCAGAGCTCGAAAGCCACAAGAAGCGCGCCTGGGTGGACGTGCCGGCGTTCCAGGCGGCGTAGCGTCTGCTGGAAGAACGCGGCCGTCCCGCCAGTGGAGCGGCTCGGCCATCCAGTAGGGGGAAGCGCGCGGCCGGAGTCAGATCCGCGCGTTTTTGTCCGCCGCCGCCCGCCTGGCGGGGTTTTGCGTGAGGGTGCAGCTAGCTTGCCGTCCTGGATCAACCTTCCGAATGCTCTGACCGCGCTACGTCTGGCGCTGGTCCCGTTCGTCCTGGAAGCGCTGGCGGGCGGCCGGTACGTGTTGGCGCTGGCGCTTTTCGGCGTTGCGGCGGTGAGCGACGCCGCCGATGGGGCCATTGCGCGCCGCTGCGGCGCCACGACCCGGGTGGGGGCGTACCTCGACCCGATTGCCGACAAGTGCTTGCTGAGCGGAATCTTCCTGGCCCTGGCCTGGCGCGGCGCGGCCCCCTGGTGGCTGGTGGGCGCCATTTTCGGCCGCGATCTCTACATCCTGCTGGGGGCCGCGGTGGCGCTGCGCTGGACGCGCATGCGCCAGTTCCCGCCCAGCGCCTGGGGGAAGTTTTCCACATTCGTGCAAATCGTTACGGCCGTCTCGCTGATGGCGCGAGGGGCCTTCGGTGGCCCCTTGTGCGGCTGGTTCGCGGGGGCCATGCCGTGGCCCTGCGCCGCCATTACGGCCTTCAGCGGGGTCCACTACACGTGGCGAACCTTGCGGTCCCGCGGATGGATTGACGCCACCCCCACTCGGGAGTAGTCTTAAATTAGAGACGGGAGTAAAATGACTCGCTTTGAGCCGGCGCGACAATACCTGGGGTTTGGGGCCGCCGCGGCTGCCCTGGCTGCCGTCTCAGGCTGGTGCGGGTGGCGCTTCTCGGCTTTGTCGTACATTGCGGCCTGCCTGTTCGCCATCACGGCCGCGCTGTTGTTCGTGCTGGCCGCTCTGCCGGCCATCGAAATCCACGAGGGTTACGTCTCTATCGGCAAGCGCATTGTGCCGTGGATGGATATCCGCCGCCTGGACCGCACGGGCTGGGTTTCCCCGCTGATTCTGCGCATCACGCTGATTGACGACACGCGCTTCCCGCTCATTTACCCCGGCAACCTGGATTCCTGCAACGGCCTGCTTCGCCACCTGCGGCGCATGTCCCGCGACGCCCTGATTGACGGCGTTCCCTACCGCCAGTACTGGGGCGAGATTACCTCCGGCGGAGACCGCAGACCGGCCGCGCCGCCGCGTTTCCGCATCCTTCTGCCCGAAGACGAGGCCGAAGTAGAGCGGCTCTACCAGCGGCTGAAGGCCGTGGGAAACCTGGACCAGAAGAACTCCACGGACGAGAAGTAACGAAGCGCCCGCGCCCCATTGGCTCCGCACCGGCTCCGCGGCTGCATATCGCCCGCCGGCCGCTGTGGGCGCTCCGCCCGGGCGAAGCGTGGGTCAGATGAGGCCGAGTTCGCGGCCCGCCTTGCGGAAAGCTTCCAGAGCGCGGTCCAACTCCGCCTTGGTGTGCGTGGCAGCCACAATGGTGCGCACGCGCGCCTTGCCCTTGGGAACCGTGGGGAAGCCGATGCCGGTGGCCAGCACGCCTTCCTCGAAGAGGCAGCGCGAAAGACGGTGGGCCAGCGCGGCATCGCCCACCAGCACCGGCGTGATGGGCGTTTCGCTCATGCCGGCGCTAAAGCCTTCCGCCACGAGGCCAGCCTTGAAGTACCGGGTGTTCTCCCACAGCGCTTGGATGCGCTCCGGCTCCTGCTCCAGCACGTCGAAGGCGGCCAGGCAGGCAGCCGCCACGGAGGGCGGGTGGGAGGTGGAAAACAGGAACGGGCGCGCACGATGGTACAGGAAGTCGATCAGGTCGCGGCTGCCGCACACGTAGCCGCCCAATGCGCCGATAGCCTTAGAGAGCGTGCCAACCTGAATGTCCACGCGACCATGGAGGCCGAAGTGGTCCACGGTCCCCCGGCCGTTGCGCCCCAGGACGCCGGAGGAGTGGGCATCGTCGATCATCATGATGGCGCCGTGACGGCCGGCGGCCTCCACCAGCGCGGGCAGCGGCGCAATATCGCCATCCATGGAGAAGACGCCGTCCGTGATCAGCAGCTTGCGGCCGGGCTTGGCTTCCAGCTCGGCCAGTATCTTCTCCGCGGCGGCGGCGTCTTTGTGCGGGAAGACATGAATGGCGGCCTTGGAGAGCCGGCAGCCATCGATGATGCTGGCGTGGTTCAGCTCGTCGGAGATGATGTGGTCCTCGGAAGTGAGAATGGCGGAAACCGTTCCGGCGTTTGCGGCGAACCCCGATTGGAATACCACGCACGCTTCCACATGCTTGAAAGCGGCGATGCGCTCCTCAAGCTGCATGTGCAGGCGCATGGTGCCGGAAATGGTGCGCACCGCGCCAGACCCGACGCCGTATTTCCGCGTGGCTTCGAGCGCGGCCTCGATGAGCTTGGGGTGGGTGGTGAGGCCCAGGTAGTTGTTGGAGGCGAGATTGATTACTTCCTTGCCGTCAAAGCGCGATTCGGCGGCGCAGGGCGATTCAAGGACCCTCAGGCGCTGGTAGGCGCCATCGGCGCGCCACTGGTCGATTTGCGAGCGGAGATAAGCAAGCGGGTTAGCCACAAGCCCAGGATAGCGCCGGGCGGAAGGGAGGGAGGTCTCCGGGCGCGGCGTTCCGCCCCGGGCGCCCTTATTCGGGCGGTTCAGCGAGTTTGCGGTAGCGGCTGGCGAAATGAACCAGGGGTTCGCCTTTGTGCAGGTGCGCACGAAGCATTTCGCCGATAAAAATGTCGTGATCGCCGGCGGCGATGCGCTGGTGAACGGCGCACTCGATCTGCGCCAGAACGCCGTTCAGCAGGGGCGCGCCGGTTTCTCCGGGACGCCAGTCGAGGCCGTCGAAACGGTCGTGGCCCTTGCGCGCGAAACGCTCGGAAAGGGCTTGCTGCTGATCGTTCAGCACATTGATTCCAAAATACTTAGCCTCCCGAAACAGCTTCAGGGAGGCGGCGGCGTGAGCCACGCAAATGAGCACCAGCGGGGGGGCCAGGGACACCGCGCTAAAGGAGCTCACCGTCAGGCCATGGGGCGCTCCCGCCGCATCGGCCACGCTGGCAATCGCCACCCCGGTTGCGAAGCGCCCGGAGGCTCGGCGAAACTCGTCGCCGGAGACCGCGTGGGGGGGCCTCGGAAGCTTGGCGCTTGACATGGATATAAATTCAATCTTATCATGTGGTTGACTGATGCGGGAACAATGCTCTCCCCTGGCCTGGGGAAGGAGGCTTTTTTGATCAAGCTGGACATTATCAACGAGGTCGTCAACAAGACCGGCATCACCAAGACGAAAGCCGAGATGGCGGTCGAGACCGTGTTCGAATCGATGAAGAAGGCCCTCGAGCAAGGAGATCGCATCGAGCTCCGGGGCTTCGGCGTGTTCAACGTGAAGCCTCGTAAGACAGGCATCGGCCGAAACCCGCGCACCGGCGCGGAAGTGTCCATTCCTCCCGGAAAGGCAGTCAGATTCAAGCCGGGCAAGGAATTGCAGACGCTACAGTAAGTCCCGCATACGGCAGGCGTTGTGTCCTCTCAGGATCTCTATCCCGCGCAGCTTCCCTATTTCGGGGAAGGCGGCGACGGCCAGAGTTTTGTCATCCCCGCCGCGCGTTCGAGAGAGCGCTATTGGCTCTATGGCCTGCTCTTCGCCGCCACTCTACTCACCACCACCATCGTGGGAGCGGGCATGCAGAGCGACTTCCAGCACGGCCAGCCGTTCGACATCGAGCGTTCTTATTCGCAGTACCTGGCTTACTGGCAGCATCCGTCGCTGCTGCTGAGCGGGCTGCCGTTTTCGCTGACGCTGCTCACTATCCTCATGGCGCATGAGATGGGGCACTACCTGGCGGCCATGTATCACCGGGTGGATGCGAGCCTGCCGTACTTCATGCCGTCGCCATTCCTGGGAACCTTCGGGGCCTTCATCCGCGTGCGCTCGCCGATTTACTCCAAGCGCGTGCTCTTCGACATAGGCGCGGCCGGGCCGCTGGCGGGTTTCGTGTTTCTGATGCCGGCGCTTTCCGTGGGCCTGGCTTTTTCCAAAGTGGTCCCCAACATTGCGCACCAGGGGCTCATGCAGTTCAGCACGCCTGGCCTGCAATGGCTGATGGACAAGATGATCTTCCCGGGTGCGCGCACGGCGGACATTTGCCTGCACCCGGTGGCGCGCGCGGCGTGGATCGGCATGTTCGCCACGGCGCTGAACCTGCTGCCGGTGGGGCAACTGGATGGCGGGCACATCCTCTATGCGTTTTTCCCGCGCCGCCACAAGCTGGTTTCCAAGCTGGTGTGCATCGCGCTGCTGCCGCTGGGCTGGTTCTGGTTCGGGTGGCTGGTGTGGGGCCTGGCGCTGCTATGGGTAGGGCGGCGGCACCCGTCGATTTATGACGATACGGACCTCACGGAAGGGCGCCGCAAGCTGGGCCTGATCGCCCTGATCGTATTCGCCCTGTGCTTCACCTGGGCGCCCATCACCGCCGGCGGGCTTTGACAAACGCGAGAGGCGAGTCCGGCCGATGAAGATCACCGCCACCATCATCACGCTGGACGAAGAGCGCAACATCGCGCGCGCCATTGAGAGCCTGCGCTGCGCCGACGAGATACTGATTGTAGACAGCGGCTCCGTGGACCGCACCGTGGAACTGGCCGGCAACCTGGGCGCGCGCGTGATTGAAGCCAACTGGCGCGGCTACTCCGGGCAGAAGAATTGGGCCGCGGAGCAGGCCTCCCACGACTGGGTGCTTTCCCTGGACGCCGACGAAGCGCTCAGCGAAGCCCTGGAAGCCGAAATCTGGAGCCTGAAGAAGACCGGCCCACGCGAAGACGCCTACACCATGCCGCGCATGGCGCGCTACATGGGCCGCTGGATTCTGCACGGCGGCTGGTATCCGGACCGCAAGATTCGCCTCTACCGCAGAGACCGCGCGAGCTTCGTGGGAGATTTCGTGCATGAGAGCGTGCGCGTGCGCGGCAGCGTGGGCAGCCTCCAGAACAATCTGCTGCACTACACGTGCGATTCGCTTTCCGAGCACCTGAAGACGCTGGACCGTTACACCACTCTGGCCGCGCAGGAGCTGGCGGCGCGGAAGGTAAAGGTGCCGTTCCATCGCCTGATTGCGGACCCGGTTTGGACCTTCATCCGGAGCTACGCGCTGCAGCGCGGATTTCTGGATGGGCCCGAGGGGCTGACCATCGCCTACATGGCCGCCTTCTACACTTTCCTGAAGTACTCCAAAGCGAGAAATATGAGCTGATGCGGGCGCTACACCTGGACGCGGGCAGAAAGATGCGCGGAGGCCAGTGGCAAGCGCTGCGGCTGGTCCAAGGACTGGGGTGTGAGAGAGTCGAATCCACGCTGCTGGCGCGGCGCGGCTCTCCGCTCTTCGAGGCCGCCCAAAAGGCCGGTTGCCGGGTGGAACCCCTCGGGATCGCGCGCGCGGCGGCTCTGGCGCGGCGCCACGATGTGGTCCACGCGCACGATTCGCTGAGCCATACAGTGGCGGCATTGGCCGGCGGCGCTCCGCTGGTGGTTTCCCGGCGCGTGGCGTTCCCGGGCGCCAGCGGGTTGGCGGCCCGCTGGAAGTACGGGCGCGCGGCGCGCTATATCGCCGTCTCCGAGTTCGTCAAATCCACGCTCATCGAGCGCGGCGTTGCGCGGGAAAAGATCGACGTGGTTTACGACGGCGTGCCTCTGCTGAAGCCAGGCGAACCGGAGGAGGAGCTGAGAATCGTAGCGCCGTATAGTCGCGATCCGCTTAAGGGGCAATGGCTGATGCGGGCGGCGGCGCAGCGGGCGGGAGTGGGTGTGCGCTTCTCGGGATCGTTGGAGGATAGCCTGCCAGGCGCGTCGCTGTTTCTCTACATCACGATGAGCGAGGGGCTCGGCTCGGGCGCGCTGCTGGCAATGTCCGCGGGCGTGGCGGTCATCGCCAGCAAGGTGGGCGGATTGCCGGAGATCGTGCGTCACGGCGAGAACGGATGGCTGGTGGAGAACGACGCCGAGGCCATCGCCGAGGCGATACGGCATCTCGCGAGCGACGCGGATCTGCGCCGGGGTTTGGGCGCCGCCGGAAGACGGACGGTGGAGGAGCGCTTCACCGTGGACCGCATGGTCCGCCGTACGATGGAAGTTTACCGGACGGCTCTCGATGAAGACTGAGAAACCTCGCATCGGACTTAGTGGGGCGGACCTCCTGGTCTGCCTTCTTGGCGCGGAGTCCGCTTCCTCACGGGGGAATCTCCTGTCTCGTTCCCTCTCGCCAGATCGGACGCCACGGTGACAGCAGCGATTCTTGCTTTCCTCTTCGGCCTGTTGATCGGCAGCTTCCTGAACGTGTGCATCCACCGCTGGCCGAGGGACCTCTCCGTGGTGCGTCCGCGCTCACATTGCACCGCGTGCGAACGGACGATCGCCTGGTACGACAACATTCCGCTGCTCAGCTACGCCCTGCTGGGCGGCCGCTGCCGCTATTGCCACGCGCCGATTTCGTTTCGTTATCCGATTGTGGAATTGCTCACGGGCCTAGAATTTCTGTATTTCACGCAGGCACTGGGCCCGGGCCTGGCGGCCGTGAAGATGTGCGCCTTCGCCGCCGCGCTTACCGGGCTGGCGTTCAGCGATTGGGAAGAGCGCATTCTGCCGGACGAGCTGACCCTGGGCGGCGCGCTGGCCGGGCTGGCGTTCGCGCTGTTCGTTCCCACGCCGGACACCACGGCGCGGTCCATTCTGTGGTTCGCCAACGTGAATCTGGAGGGCCGCGCGGATTGGGTTGTGGAGGCGGCGCTGGGCGCGATGCTACCCGCAGCCATTCTCTGGGCGGGCGGCTGGCTATACGAGAAAATCCGCCACCGCGAAGGGCTGGGCTTCGGCGATGTGAAGCTGATGGCGATGGTGGGAGGCTTCCTGGGCTTAACCGGAGCGCTGCTAACGGTGCTGGTGGGGTCCTTGCTCGGCTCCATTCTCGGGGGCGGCTACATGCTGCTTACGCGCAAGGACTCCACCTATGAGCTGCCCTTCGGGACCTTTCTTTGCCTGGCCGCGCTGCTGGCGGGCGCGGTGGCGCCCAATTACGGAGAGATCTTCTTCTGGGCGCGCTGACGCGCGGGAAGAGAGTTTGAAGAGGGCGCACCGATGGATTCCCTGCCCCATGGCCGTCCCAGCCGAACCGCGGAGCGCGTAGCCCGGCGGCGTGCGGCTCATCAGATACTGGACCGGCCTCTGGTTTTCGAAGACCCCTACGCCCTGCGCATTCTCGGCGCGGGCGCCGAATCTCTGCCAAGCGATGGATCGAGCCTGCAGGATCTGTTTTCCCGATCGCTGCGGGCGTTTCTGGCCGTGCGCAGCAGATATGCAGAGGATTGTCTGGCGGCGGCCGTGGAGCGGGGCGTGCGGCAGTACGTCATCCTGGGTGCGGGTTTGGATACCTTCGCCTATCGCAATCCCCACGCGAATCCCGGCCTGCGCGTTTTCGAGGTAGATCACCCCGCGACGCAAGCCTGGAAGCGGGAAATGGCGAGCCAGGCCGGGATTCCTACGCCTCCCACGCTCACGTTCGCGCCGGTCGATTTCGAAAGCCAGGAACTTGGCGGCGGCCTCCGCGCCGCGGGCTTCCGGGCGGACTTGCCGGCGTTCTTCGGCTGGCTCGGAGTTGTGCCGTACCTGACCGAAGAAGCGTTCCTGGCCACCGCCCGATTCATCGCCTCCACGCCTCCGGCCGGCGGCGTGGCGTTCGATTACACGGTGGCGGAATCGCACTTGAGTCCGGAAGAACGGGTGGCTTTCACGGCGCTTGCGAGCCGGGTCGCGAAGGCCGGCGAGCCCTTCAAGCTATTCTTCGATCCGGCGGCGCTCGCGCGGCAGCTCGTTGCGCTCGGCTTCTCCGCGATCGAAGACCTGGAGCCGGATGAAATCAACGCGCGCTACTTCGAGGGGCGCGCGGATGGCTTACAGGTGCGCGGCCGCGCGGGACGCCTATTGAGCGCGCAGGTCAAATAGTCAGGCGGAGGTCTTCCCGCCTCAGTGAATCGTCCGCGTCTTGCGGTTCATGTAGTCCATCAGCAGATACTGGCCTAGCGTGTAGGGCGTGGTGAAATAGGCTTTGCCCCGGCACATCTCGGTAACCTGGCGCACGAAGTTCACCAGGCCATAGTCCGTGGCCAGCATGAATGTGTTGATCAGGATGCCCTGCTTGCGGCAGCGGCTGACTTCTTCAAGCGTTCGCCCAATCACCAGCGGGTCCAGCCCGAACGCGTTGCGGTAGGTGCGGCCGTCCTCCAGCGTGATGCAACTCGGCTTGCCGTCGGTGATCATCACGATCTGCCGCATGTCCTTGCGTTCCCGGCTTAACAGCTTGCGCGCCAGGATCAGGCCGTCGCAGGTGTTGGTGTAGTACGGGCCCACCTTCACGCGCGCGAGCTGGCTGATATCCAGCTCTTCGGCGCCATCGTGGAAGAGCACGCAGCGGAGGCTGTCGCCGGGGTACTGCGTGCGGATCAGGTGGGAGAGCGCCATGGCCACCTTCTTGGCGGGGGTGAAGCGGTCCTCGCCGTAGAGAATCATGCTGTGGCTGCAATCGAGCATCAGCACCGTGGCGCAAGAACTCTGGTATTCGCACTGATGGACGTGCAGGTCCTCATAGCCGATGTCTATGGGCGTGCCCACGCCGTTGCGGCGGATGGCGGAGAAGAGCGTCCGCGGCACGTCCAGGTTCAGCGCATCGCCAAACTCGTAGGGACGCGAGGA
>DATKOS010000330.1:0-3840 GCA_035524535.1 Bryobacteraceae bacterium | reverse complement strand
CCACTTCCAATACGCGGCCGACCGCCTCAAGTGGCTCCACGACCACCGCAAGATGATCGGCGGTCTCGAGTTCTACGAAGAGCCGCCCGTCCTCCGCTTCTTCGGCGGCAAAATGAAGCCCAAGGGCGATTGGGGAACCGCCCTCTCCGAAGCCTTCGCCGCCCACTTCGGGCCCGACTGCTAGCGCCCTGCGTCGAGAATACAGCCGCAAAGGGCCTTCGGACTGCGAAGGCCCCTGAACGCAAACCGCTGCCAATGGGGCAGGCCTCCGGGCTCCTGACCTGCCCGCCTCATCCGTGAAACCCGCCCCACCGCTTGGGCCCCATCCTCAGGCACGCAAGTCTCCGCCGCCAAGAGTGCGCAAACTTCCCGGCCGTTCCCCGTGCGCCTGCTATGCTAACGGACACATAGGAGCAGGCCATGAATCGACTGCATCTAGCCCTGCCGCTGCTGCTCTGCGGCATGGCGCACGCTCAGGAGAGACCGGCTCGCCAGGCCGCGGCCCACTGGGTGGCCACCTGGGCCACTGCGCAACAGGCCGTGCACGCCGCCGCGCAAATCATCGTCGGCTGCCGCGCACTACCTACACCCGCCGGCCCGCTCGCCGCCGTTCAGGCGCCCGGCCCTGGTTCCAGCTTCGATAACCAAACCGTCCGCATGATCGCCCGCATCAGCCTTGGCGGCAACCGCTTCCGCATCGAGCTTTCGAGCGCCGTGAATTCCCCCACCGTCGCCGTTGGCGCGGCGCACATCGCCCTCCGCGCCCGCGGCTCGGACATCGTGCCCGGCTCCGACCGCGCGCTCACCTTCAACGGACTGCCCGGCTGCATCCTCCGCTCCGGTGTCGCTACCGTCAGCGATCCCGTCGATCTCGATGCGCCTCCGCTGGCCGATCTCGCCGTCAGCCTCTATTTCCCCGGCTCCACGGGCCCGCCCACCCTGCACTCCCTGGGACTCCACACTACCTACATCTCGAAGGCGGGCGACTTCACCGCCGCGCCCTCCATCCAGGACCCCGCCAGCGTCCAGTCCTATTACTACCTTTCCAGCATTGACGTGCTGGCGCCCGCCAAATCGGCCGCCATCGTCGCCCTGGGCGATTCCATCACCGACGGATCCCACTCCACTCCGGAAACCGACCGTGCGTGGCCCTCCGTCCTTGCCGCCCGGCTGCAAGGCGCGAAGTCCGGCGCCCGGTTGGCCGTGGTCAACGAAGGCATCGGCGGGAATCAGGTACTGCGCGACGGCTCCGGCGTCAGCGCGCTCGAACGCTTCGACCGCGATGTCCTCGCCGAACCCGGCGTCGCATGGGTCATGGTTCTCGAAGGCATCAACGACATCGGCTCCATCGCCCGCGGCGGCGCGCCCCTCACCGCGCAGGACCTGATCGGCGCCATGCATCAGTTCATTGAGCGCGCCCACATGCACGGCATCAAGGCGGCCGGCTGCACGCTCACGCCTTATCAAGGCGCAGGCTATTACAGCGACGCCGGCGAGGCCATCCGCACCACCCTCAACGATTGGATCCGCAATAGCGGCGCCTTTGACGCCGTGGTGGATTTCGACGCTGCCCTCCGCGACCCCGCCAACCCCCGCCGCTTCCGCGCCGACATGCAGTCCGGAGACTATCTCCACCCCAATGACGCAGGCTACGCCGCCATGGCCAACGCCGTCGATCTGGCCCTCTTCACCGGCAAACCCGAAAAGCCGAAGAAGTTCAAGACCAAATAACCGAGCCCAGTGGCGTTGACCTCCGGGTCTGCATTCCGGGCTAACTTAGGCGTGTCAACCTGCAAGGCGCAAGCCGAGCGGAAATGCCCTTCCGCTGCCCGCGGCGCTGAATAGAGTGACCCTTACGCCGCCGCCGCTTCAAGCTCCTGTTCCGCCGCCTTGCGCCTCTCCGCCCGCCACGCCGTGTAGCGGATCTTGGACGCCGCCAGCAGTACCATGCTCCCCGTCAGCGCGAGCGTCGCCAGCGCCGCCTGCCACTCGTTCATGGTCCGCTTCCACGGGCTCGCCCACCGCCCGTACACGATCATGACGTGGATCCAATACACCATCAGCGAAGTCTTCCCCAGGGTCTGCATCCAGCTCCACCGCGCGCCGGCGCAATACTCGGTCCACAGGTAGGCCGCCGCCATGGCCACCAGGCAGATTCCCACCCGAATCAGAATCAACCCCGGACTGTCGCTCCAGAAGTTTGACTTCGGATACACCGAATACGGGACGTTGGAAAAATACTGCGCCGTGAACACCAGCGCGAAGCCAATCAGCACGCACCACTGCATCAGCCGCTCGAACCGTCCCGCGTCGCTGCGCTTCACCAGCACGCCCGTGGCGATTCCGAACGCCACATAGGCCGCGTTCGGGAAGAACGCGAAATGCCCCCGTCCGAACCCCGGCGCCAGATACTCATGCACCAGCCGCGGCGCGCCGCTCCAATCGAGGTTGGCAATCACCGGCGCCGCCGCCGCAATCGCCAGCCCGGCGGCCGCCGCCAGGTGCGCCCGCGCCCCGGGGCGAACCACCGCCATTACCGCCAGCGCCGCCATCCCCAGGCCCATGCAGTTCAAGATGTCGACCTTCGTGATTTCCTCGGCCGCCGAGTTCGGCCAGCTCCCTGCCCAATTGCATAGCCGGAACAGGTACGCCGCGCCCATCACGTACCCCGCGCGCTTCAGCGAGACCCACCAGCGCCGCGTGCGTTCCGCTTCGCGGCGGTCCAGGCTCTCCATCTGGAAGCCCAGGGTCATGCCCGCCATGAAAAGGAACAGCGGCGCCGCCATGCCGCCTATGAATTGCGAGAGCACGTAAGGGCCGCCATCGCGCAGGTCCAGGCGCACAAAGGCATTGAAGACGTGGCACTGGATCATGACGACTACGGCCAGTCCTCGCATCCAGTCCAAAAAAGGAAATCGCTTCACAGAGGGAGTAACTACATCATAACGTGGAGCGTACGGAAGGTCACCCTTCTTGGCGGCGTCCGTGAAGCGGCGTCCGCCCCGCTAGGCCAGCGCCTTCTTCATCAGCCATGCCATATTCCGCCCCAGGGTAACCATGGTCTGCAAGCCTTCCTCGTCTTTCAGCACGTCGCCCGGCTCCCGCCCGATTCCGATGTTCCAGTAGGACGAGCCCGGCACGATCATCTCGTTGACCAGGAAGAAATGGTTCAGCGCGTCGAACGCATGGATCGCTCCCGCCCGCCGCACCGCCACCACCGCCGCGCCCACCTTGCGCCGGAACATCCCGCCGTTGGCGCGCGCCACCAGGCACGCGCGGTCCATCAGCGCCTTGATCTCCGGCGAGACGTCCGTCACGTACGTCGGCGAGCCCAGCAGAATCCCGTCCGCCGCCGCCATTTTTTCGATGTACGCGTTGCCCATGTCGCCCGCCTGTGAGCACCGCCCGTCCCGGCGCGTGGAGCACTTGCGGCAAGCCAGGCATCCGTGAATCGCCGCGCCGCTCATCTCCACGAGTTCGGTTTCAATGCCTTCCTTCTCCAATTCGCCTAGAACATGGCGCAACAAGATCGCCGTATTGCCGCCCTTGCGGGCGCTCCCATTGAATGCCACGACTCTCATATATAGGATTCTATTGTCTCAAATATGCCTGCCTTTCTCATTCCCCTGTTCTTTTACGCTAATATCGCTTTTGGACCGCCTCGCGCGCGGCCGGCGTTCACGTTTCTCATGGTCCCTCTGGCGTCCTGGGTCATAATCGCCATCATGGTACCCGCCGCCGCCTTGCTTCGCGCGGGCGTATCCAAAAAGGGTAGCGGCGCCGCATGAGTCATAACTCCTTCGATTCCCAAGAGCCAGGCATTTACGAGATCCCCACGCG
>DATKOS010000329.1:0-14333 GCA_035524535.1 Bryobacteraceae bacterium | reverse complement strand
TGGCGATCAGCAGCCGCTCGCGCTCGGTGAAGCCCGCCAGGTCCGAATTCGCCACCACGTAGAAGGAATGCTTGTGATGCCCCGTGCTGCTCACGAAGTGGCCAACGTCCAGCAAGTACGCCGCCGCTTCCAGCAGCTTGCCGAAGGCCGGCGGGAGTTCGTGCAGCGGCGCCAGGCCGGCGAACAAGGCGCCCACAATGCCCGCCACGTGCCGCGCGTGGTCCAGCGGAACGCTGTACCGCCGCGCCAGGCGCTCCACTTCCGCCCGCTGCTCGCGGTTCAGCCGGGAACGCTCCGCGCCCACGTTGCGCGCGGCCAGGTCCGCAATAATGCCGTCCCGCACGCCCGAGCGCGAATAATAGACGGCCGGCAAATGGAACTCCCGGAGGAACCCGGAAAGCACGGCGACGCCCGGCACAATGATCTCCGCGCGGCGCGGGCCGATGCCGGTCACCTTGCGGCGGGCCGCCACGTTGCGCGCCGCCAGCTTCTCATATAGCCGCCGCACCTCGGAAGCGGGCACGCGCAGCCGGTCCACCTCCTCGCGCTTGGAGCGCGTCACCCGAGCCACCGCGCTGGCCACGGCGGAGGCCGTGGCGGAGGTGGCAATGGCGCGGTCCCACTTGCGCCCTGCCAGGCGGCGAACCGCCGGCGCGAGCTTCTCCTCGATGTATTCGTGCATCTGGCGCAGTTCGCGGTCCAGCGGCGGGTCGTTCTTGAGGAAGATCTCATTCAGGCGGACGGCGCCAAGCGGCCGCGAAAACGCCTCCTGAAGGACGCCATCCTCGGCCGCCACAATCTCCGCGCTTCCGCCGCCGATATCCAAAATGAGGACGCGCTTGCCGTCCTGCGGCCAGCCGCTCTCCACCCCCAGGTGGATGAGCCGCGCTTCCTCGCGTCCGGAGATGATTTCCACGTCCGCGCCCGCCGCGGCGGAGGCGCGCTCCAGAAACTCCGCCTGGTTCTTGGTGTCGCGAATCGCGCTGGTAGCCACGGCGCGGACGCCCACCACGTCCAGCCTGCGGTAGAGCGCGGCCATACGCGAGAGAACCGCGCAGGCCGCGAGCATGGCTTCCTCGCTCACCGCGCCGGAGCGGAAAACGCTCTCGCCCAGCCTCGTGACTTCGCGATCCGACGCCAGCACGCGCGTGGGTTGCCCGAAAGCGACTTCCGCCGCTTCCATGCGAATGGAGTTGCTGCCAATGTCTATGGCCGCGTAACGAGGCATTTACCCCATGCTAATCGACGGCTGAGGGGCATGGAGGCGCCGCGGGCGAGAAATCTGCAACCGGGCGCCCCGCCGGCCGATCCAAAACGAATGGCTCAGCCGGATACCGAGACCAAGCAGCGCGAGTTTCGCAAGGAGCTGGGCTTGAGGAATCTGGTGATGTGCCAGATCCTCAACATTGTCGGCGTCTACTGGGTAGGCCTGGCGGCCACCCTCGGGCCGCCGCATGTCGCGTTCTGGCTGCTCGGGATCACGCTTTTCTATCTCCCATCCGCAGCTGTGGTGATTTACCTGAACCGCACGCACACGCTGGAAGGCGGCCTCTACGAATGGGCGCGCCTGGGCTTCAATCAGTTCATCGGGTTCCTGGTGGGGTGGAACATGTGGCTGAACATAGTGTCCATCCTCTCTTACGCCGGCATTCAGGCCAGCACCATGTTGGCTTACGCGCTCGGCCCGAAAGACGCTTGGATCGCGCAGAACAAGTGGGCGCTGGCGGCCTCCACCTCAATCATCCTGGGCGGGCTGATCGTGGTAGCCATCGTGGGATTGCGCCTGGGCAAATGGATCCAGGATCTGGGCGGCGCGTTCATGATGCTCGTGTTTCTGGCCTTGATCGCGCTGCCCTTTCGCAATCATCTGATCGGTCGGCCCACGCTCTATCCCGCGCTCACCCTGGCCCTACCCGCGCTGACGCTGCTGAACCTGAACATTCTCGGCAAGATGAGCTTCGGCGCCATGAGCGGCTTCGATTCCATGGCTATCTTCGCGGGCGAATGCCGCGACGCCGCGTCGTCCATCAGCCGGTCCGTGATCATCGCGGCGCCGCTGATCGCCGCCATGTTCGTGCTGGGAACCAGCTCCGTGGTGGCGTTGGTCCCCAAAGGCGGCATCGACCTGGTGAGCCCCATTCCGCAGGCGCTGGCCCTGGGAACGCGGCCCGGAGATCCGGGCGCTTCGCTCATCCCGCTGGCGATCCTCGCGCTGCTGTTCGCCATGCTGGCTTCCATGGCGCTGACCTTCGCCTGCGCCACGCGGCTGCCGCTGGTGGCCGGATGGGACAGGCTGCTGCCGGAATGGTTCGGCCGCTTGCATCCGCGCCGGAAGACGCCCACCAACTCCATCCTGTTCGTCGGCGCCGTGGCCTTCGCCATGGCCATGGCGGGAGTGTCCGGAGCCGGCCAGCAGGAGGCCTTTCAGTTGCTGCAAAACACCAGCGGCATCTTCTACGCCATCGCCTATCTGGCCATGTTCGCGCTGCCGCTGGCCGGCAAGCAGCGCCAGATCGCCCAACCGCCGCTGTGGCTGCGCGCGGCCTCGGTTTCCGGCTTCGTCATGACGGCCATGTACCTGGCGCTCTCGATCTTTCCCATCATTGACGTTCCCCACCCTCTACTCTTCACGGCCAAGGTGGGCGGCTTCGTGCTCGCGTGCGAATTGGCTGCCGCGCTGCTCTACGTTTCCTATCGCCGCAAGAGCAAGGTCCGCGCCGCTGAGACGGCGAGCGTCTCCGCGCTGTGACACGCGCCGGCGAAAATGTTTCGGCGGATTATAACAATTCGGTTACAAGGCACGCTGGCCTCCGGGCCGCGCGTTAAAATGCGGTTAAGCATCGCCCACTTATGCCTTTGTTTAAGCCAAACCGCTACCGCGGAAAGCTGATCGTGGTAGAGGGAATTGATGGTTCCGGAAAATCCACTCAAATCTCACTCTTGAGTCACTGGCTGCGTTCCAGCGGTTACGCCGTGGCGTTCAGCGAGTGGAACTCCTCGCCGCTCGTACGGCAGGCGACGCGCCGCGGCAAGAAGAAGGAGATGTTCACTCCAACCACCTTCAGCCTGATCCACGCCACGGATTTCGCGGACCGCATGGAAAGCTACATCCTGCCGCTGGTGAAGGCCGGCGCCATTGTCTGCGCGGACCGCTACGCCTATACCGCCTTCGCGCGCGACGTGGCGCGGGGCGTAGGCCGCCGCTGGGTCCGCAACCTCTACCGGTTTGCGATTCATCCCAACCTGGCCTTCTACTTTCGAGTGCCGCTGGACGTGGCTCTGGGCCGCATCCTGGGCGGCCGCGACGCCCTGAAATACTATGAAGCGGGCATGGACCTGGGCCTCGCGCGCGACGTGGAGGAGAGCTTCCGGATTTTTCAGGGCCGCATCCTGGACGAGTACGAGGCGATGGCCGAAGAGGTGGGCTTCCACATCATTGACGCGTCTCTCCCCATCGAGGAACAGCAGCGCCAGATGCGCGAAGTCGTGGTTCGCGAGCTGGGCGCGGGTCCCGAGGGCGGCGTCCTGCGCGTGCCGGAAGGAGAAGCCGTTGCTTAATCGGAAGCCGCTGGAATTCTATACCGAGGCGCTGCCTGGCGTGGACACCTCGGAGCTTCAGGGCAAGCTGATTGTCATCGAAGGACCCGACGCGGTGGGCCGTTCCACGCAGATCGCACTCCTCCGCCAGTGGCTGGAGCGCGAGGGCCACGCTGTGCTGGATAGCGGCATGGCGCGCTCCGCGCTCGCCGGCAAGGGCATCAAGATGGCCAAGGAAGGCAACACCCTTGGGCCCATCACCATGACCCTGTTCTATACCGCGGACTTCGCCGACCGCCTGGAAAATGAGATCATCCCCGCTCTGCGCGCGGGTTTCGTGGTCCTGATTGACCGCTATATATACTCCATCATGGCGCGCGCCATCGCCCGCAATGAGGATCGGCGCTGGATTGAGCACGTGGCGGGCTTCGCGCTTGTGCCGCACGCTACCTATTACCTCCACGCCAACGTGGAAACCCTGGTCTCACGCGTGGTGCTGGGGCGCGGCGCGTTCGACTATTGGGAAAGCGGCATGGACCTGCGCTTCGGCCCGGACAAGTACGAGAGCTTCATCCGCTATCAGGCGCGCCTGATTCGCGCGCTCGATTCCATGGTGAAGCCGTACGATTTCAGCGTGATCGACGCCGAGCAGCCGGTGATGCGCATCTTCGCCGAGTTACGCAAGCGCATCGGCAAGCTGTCGCTGCCCCGGACAGCCGCGCGCGAACGGACGCGCGGGGTGGCCGCGAAAGCGGCCGTCTGATGCGAATCTACCTGCTGCGGCACGCCATCGCCGAACCCGGCCGCCCGGGACAACCGGATTCGGATCGCGCGCTCACGCCAGAGGGCCGCGAAAAGCTCAAGGGCGTGATGCGCCGGGCGCGAGCCGCGGGCGTGGCGCCGTCCGTGATCCTCGCAAGTCCTTACCGCCGCGCGATGGAAACGGCCGAGGACGCCAAGCAGGCCCTGGGCAGCACGTGCGATATCGAGCGCAGCGGCAAACTTACGCCCGACGCTTCGCCTTACGACGTCTGGGAAGAGATCCGCTTGCATAGGTCCGAAAACTCGATCTTGCTGGCGAGTCATGAGCCGCTGATGAGTTCGCTGGCGGCCTTCCTCCTGGGCGTGCCGGCGTTGCAGGTGGATATGAAGAAAGCGGCGCTCCTCCGCATCGATTGCGAGTCCTTCGGCCCGAACCCTAGAGGCATGCTGAAGTGGATGCTCACTCCGGCGACAGCAAGCGATTAGCGACGTCACGGGAAAGCGGCGCGGACGCCGCGGAGCGAGAGAGCGGTAACTGCAATCCGCGCCCGAGCAGCCCCCAACTCCGAGCCCTCGCGCCGAGCCGCGAACGCCAGTGAGCGCCAAGACGCTCCCGCGTAACCTTAACGCGCCCGCCGCGTCGCGAGTGTTCGCGAGGCTTGTCCGCACGCAAAGCGCGGGCGCCGGCGCGGGTTTGGCGGGACCGCGCGGGTATGGATCTTCGGGGAGCGTGTTCGGAAGGCAGCCCGGGAAGGCCGCCTCACTTGGCTCGGCAGCTTGAAGCCGTTTTGGCGCGCTTGGGGCCGCAAGGCGGGCCAGGTCCGCCTGGACGGGCACGGATGCTTACCCTACGGTTTACTCCACGCGGTAGTTGGGGGCTTCCTTGGTGATGATGACGTCGTGGACGTGGCTCTCGCGCAAACCCGCCGGTGAGATGCGGAGGAAGCGGGCGCGCTTGTGGAGGTCTTCAATGTTGGGCGTACCGCAGTAGCCCATGCCGGAACGGAGGCCGCCCACAAGCTGGTAGACCAGATCGCCCAGCGGGCCTTTGGCCGCAACGCGGCCCTCAATGCCCTCCGGCACGAGCTTGGAGTTGGGGTCCAGCGCGTAACGGTCCACGCTGCCCTGCGCCATGGCGCCGAGCGAACCCATGCCACGGTAAGTCTTGAAGGTGCGGCCCTGATAGAGGATGGTCTCACCGGGGCTTTCGTCCGTACCGGCTAGCAGGCTGCCGATCATGACGCTATGGGCGCCAGCGGCGATGGCCTTGGTGATATCGCCGGAGTACTTGATGCCGCCATCGGCGACCAGCGGGACGTCGGTATCGCGGGTGGCGCGGGCGCACTCCACAATGGCGGTGATCTGCGGCACGCCGGCGCCGGAGACCACGCGGGTGGTGCAGATGGAGCCGGGGCCGATGCCCACCTTGATGCCGTCCACGCCGAGGGAAACCAGCTCGCGCGCGCCTTCATAGGTGGCCACGTTGCCGGTAATGAGCTGCACTTCGGGCAGCTTGCTCTTGATGGTCTTGACGGCGGCGATGACGCGGGCGCTGTGGCCGTGAGCGGTGTCGATAGCGATCACGTCCACCTTGCGGGCAACCAGCTCCTGGGCGCGTTCGAGGAAATCGCCCGTGGCGCCTACGGCCGCTCCCACGCGCAGCCGCCCATGGTCGTCCTTGGCCGCGTTGGGGTATTTCAACTTCTTCTGAATGTCCTTGACGGTGATGAGGCCCTTGAGGTAATAGTCCTCATCCACCACCAGGAGCTTTTCCACGCGGTGCTTGTGAAGGATGAAGGCGGCCTGTTCCAGGGTGGTGCCTACGGGCACGGTGATGAGGTCGGTCTTGGTCATCACGTCGCGGATGGGCAGGTCGAAGCGGCTCTCGAAGCGCAAGTCGCGGTTGGTGAGGATGCCGACCAGCTTGCCTTCCTTGGTGATGGGCACGCCGGAGATGTGATAGCGGTTCATGAGCGCCTGCGCGGCGGCGATGGGCTCATCCGGACCGATGGTGATGGGGTCCACGATCATGCCGCTCTCACTGCGCTTGACGCGGTCCACTTCCTCGGCCTGGCGCGCGATGGGCATGTTGCGGTGGACGAACCCGACGCCGCCGGCGCGGGCCAGGGCGATGGCCAGGTTGGCTTCCGTTACCGTATCCATGGCAGAGGAAACGATGGGGATATTGAGAGGGATCTCGCGCGTCAGGCGGGTGGTGGTATCGACTTCGGCCGGGAGAACCTCGCTGCGCGCGGGCTCGAGCAAAACGTCGTCGAAGGTAAGACCTTCCTGAAGAACGTCTAGCATCATGGGTTTCCACTATGATAGCAACCAAGGCGCGGGCGGTATGGTCGCGTGGCCTGCTCCAACGCAAAGGTCCCTTTCGGGCATGCGTCGAGTTCGCGGCGCCTGAGGCGTTAGTTGAGCTTCAAACGTACGTCGGCCTTCATGCCGGGCCGGATGGCCGGCATGGAGCTCTCAAACTCCACGATGATTTGCTTATCCTGAATGGCTTTCACGTCGCCGGAGATGGCCGCGTCCGTCAGCTCCGGGATCAGGACCAGGGTCTGCATGCCGGGGTAGACGCGCTTGAGGATCTCGGGCTTGGGGTCGAGGGCGACTTCCAAATAGACCAGATCCGTGGCCACCAGGAACATCTGGTCGCCGGCGGAATCGGCGGGCTGCCCCACCTGGCCCTGGCGGCCCACCACCCAGCCTTCCACCGGGGAGCGCACTTCCGCCGCGTCCATTTGCGATTGCATGTCCTGCAGCTTCTGCTGCGCGGCGTCCAGCGGCCCTTGGGCGCGGTCGGCCATCTCCTGGGTGGCCTTGATATTGTCGGTGGCGGCGCGCCAAGCCTTCTCCATCACGTCGTAGGCGTGCTGGGCGTCCTGGCGGTCCGCCTGCACCTTTTCGAACTCGCGGCGCGGGATGGCGCCGGCGTCGATGCGCACCTTCTCCTTGGCGTAGTAGTCCTGCAATTGCTGGAGCACGGTGCGAGCCTTGTCGAGGTCCGCGGCGGAGCGGGATTCCTCCAGCTTGGCTTCCTTGACCGCCTCCTGGGCCTGGGTGACGCGATCCTGCGCGCGGCGAACGTCCTCGGCGGCGTTTTCGCGCTGGGCGTCCAGGCCGATGACGCCCACCCGCGCCACGGATTCGCCTTCGCTCACTTCGTCGCCCACGTCGGCCATGAACGCCTCGATATTGCCGGAGGCGGTGGGGCCGAAATTCACCACGTGCTGCGCGCGAATGGTTCCGGTGAGGGTGACAATGCCCGTATCCACAGGAAGCGCCACCGCGCCCGCGGCGCGAGCCGGACCTTGCGGCGCGCGATGCCGCAGCCGCCACGCGATTCCGCCTCCGGCAGCGGCGATGACGACAAGCGCCGCGCCGCCGGCGATCCATTTGCGAGCCATACCCAACATTAGGGTATCATCACGAAACCTCACGGCATCCAAACCCGCGCGGCGCGCCGTTGCGGCTTCCCGAACCCGCGGGCGGGCCCGCCGGGCGCCGCATCAGCGGCGGCGCGCTACATTGGAAGGACTATGAGCGCCGCCGTTGAGAGTCTGGAACCCAAGCTTCTTTGGAACCACTTCGCCGCGATTTCCGGCATTCCGCGGGCATCGGAGAAGGAAGCCCGCGCCCGCGAGTACGTGCTCGCTCTGGCCGGCCGCCTGGGCCTGGAAGCGGTCCAGGACAAAGTGGGCAACACCGTGGTGCGCAAGCCCGCGCGCCCCGGACGCGAAGGCGCGGCGCCGGCGGCGCTCCAGTGCCACCTGGACATGGTTTGCGAAAAGAACGAAGGCGTGGCGCACAATTTCGACGCCGACCCGATCCGGCTGGTGCGCGAGGGCGACTGGCTCCGGGCGGACGGCACCACCCTGGGCGCGGACAACGGCATGGGCGTGGCGGCGGCCCTGGCCGTGATGGAGAGCGGGGAGATCTCGCATGGGCCGCTGGAATTCGTTTTCACCATCGACGAGGAAAGCGGCCTCACCGGGGCGGCGGAGTTTCCCGGCGGCCTGCTGCGCGCGCACTACTTTCTGAATCTTGATGGCGAGGAGGAGAACACGCTGTGCATTGGCTGCGCGGGAGGCGTGAACACCGTTGCGCGGCGGGCCGTGGCCATGCGCCCGAGCCGGGCGGCCGAGGGCTGGCGGCTGCGGGTTTTCGGCCTCCAGGGCGGGCACTCCGGAATCGACATCCACAAGGGGCGCGGCAACGCCCTGCGCATTTTGGGGCGCGCGCTGCAAACGCTGCTGGACCGGTTGCCGGTGGAGGTGGGCGCGGTGGAAGGCGGCAGCAAGCGTAACGCCATCCCGCGGGAGGCTTCGGCGGCGCTGGCGGCGGATGCCGCCCACGCCCAGGAGTTGCAGCGGGCGGCGGCGGAGGTGGAAGCGGAGATCCGCTCGGACCTGGGGGCGTTCGACCCGGGCGTGCGCGTGACCATGGAACGCGCGGCGCCTCCCGGCGAGGTTCTGAGCGATGCGGACGCGGCGCTGATTGCAAGCCTTCTGGCGAGCCAGCATCACGGCGTCCTGGCCATGAGCCCGGACGTGCCGGGGCTCGTGCAGACCTCCACGAACCTGGCGATTGTGAGCGTGAAGGACGGGGCGGCGCAATTCGATACCAGCCAGCGCAGCCCGATTCGCGCCAGCAAGCTGGCGGCGGCGCGCATGGTGGCGGCGCTGTTCCGGATGGGCGGCTTCGAGGTGGAGCACAGCGGCGATTACCCGGGCTGGAAGCCGGAGCCGAAGAGCGACATCGTGCGGCTGGCGCAAGCCGTTCACGAGGAGGTTCTGGGGAATAAGCCGGAGCTCATGGCGGTGCACGCGGGCCTGGAGTGCGGCGTGATTGGGGAGAAGTATCCGGGCATGCAGACCATTTCGTTCGGCCCGCACATTGTCGACGTGCATAGCCCGAGCGAGAAGCTGAAGATCTCATCCGTGGAGCCGTTCTGGCGGTTTCTGGGCGCGCTGCTGGAGCGAATTTAGCCAGGCAGGCGCCGGCACGGACCCGCCGGCCGGGAGCGCAGTCGACCATGGATATGCCGCGGCGACCTAACCTTCGATAGCTGGACCGCTTGAGCGCCGCCGCACCAGACTCAAGAATGAGCCTGCTGCGACGCTCGCGTGGTCTTCCCCTTGTTCTGATGGCGGCCTTGCCCCTGGCGGCAGCGGAAGCTCCGCTGCCGCCGTACGTTCCGGCGAACGCACAGTTGATTGTGGGGCTGCGCGTGCGGAGCGTGGCCGCATTCCTGGCGGAGCAAGGCGTCTATCAGGAAGTCCAGGCGGCGTATGGGCAATTCCTGGCGCATTCGCCGCTGGAGGGCATCGACCCTTTGCGCGATGTGGATGAAGTGCTGCTCGCGGTGGCGGGCGACGGCAAGAACCCGCCCACGCTGGCGGTGATGACGGGCCGATTCCCGGCCGCGGGCTTCCGCGCGAAGGGCAAGCCCTACAAGAACGCCCTGATCGTGGAGATGCCGGAGGCGCCGGGCCAATCGATGGCGTTCCTCGACGCGAATACCTTGATCGCCGGGGACGCTCCGCTGGTTCGCGCGGCCGTTGACGGCGCGACTGGCGCGGCGCTGGACCCGGCCCTCGACGCGCGCGCCGCCGAACTTCGGGCGCAGTACGACGTGTGGGGGATCGGCACTACGCCGGCGGGAGCGGAAGTACCGGCCGCCGCGGGCCCCTTGAACTCGATTGACCGCTTCTCCTTCGGCGTGAGCCTGAGCCACGGACTGGAATGCGTGGCGGACCTGCACGCGCGGTCGCCGAAGGACCTGGAGAAGCTGCGCTCGTCTCTGCAAATTCTGGAGGATCTCTCCAAGCTCCAGCCCGCGGGCGGGGACCAGGGGCATTTCGACCTGCGCATTGCGAACGGCTCCGCGCAGTTTTCGCTCTCGGTGTCCGCAGAGGCTCTGAAGAAGGCCATTGCGCAACAGCAGGCGGCGCTGGCGGCGTCGCGCCCGACGCATCCGGCCGAGCCGCCCGCACCGCCAAGGGCAACCATCGTACAGGGCCCGAAGGGCGACACCATCGGCGTGATGCTCCCCGGGCGCCCCTGAGCAGCGCGCGCGAGGCCGGCAGATCGGCTCATTGCGGCTCTGCTACTCTGAAACTGGAGAGCCCCATGGAAGCGTTCCATTACCACGTGTTTGTTTGCGACCAGAAGAAGCCGGAGGGCGTGCCGGGTTGCTGCGCCCACGGAGGCGCGGAGATGCTGGAAGCGCTGCGCCGCGAGATTCTGGCGAGAGGCCTGGAGGATGAAGTCCAGGTGACTACCTGCGGATCGCTCGGGCTCTGCGATTGGGGCCCGAACATGATCGTGTATCCGGAAGGCGTTTGGTACACGGGCATTGGCGCGGAGGACGTGCCGGAGATCGTGAAATCTCATTTCGAGGAGAATGCGCCGGTGGAGCGGTTCGTGCGCAGCGACGCGGCGGCGGTGCGCGCGGAGATTCTGGCGAACCGGGCCAAGCGGCTGGCGGCACTGCGCGGGCAGTAAGCCGTTCCCTGGCCGGACGCCAAGACGTCCAACCGACAAGGAGAAGACCGTAGGTTGCCGCGAGCGGATGGCGGTCTTGGGGGTCTAAGAGGCCAGCGTCATGCCCCGCTGTTCACGCCACTGCCCTAGCACGGCAGTAGGATTGTGGAAGGAGGCGGCACTGGACACGCGCGAGCTCCAGCGGGGGATGTATGAGCACTGCGGGCCGTCGAAGGCCCAGCGCCTGACGCTGGCGGCTCTTGCGGCTGTGTGGCTCGCCTTGGCCTGGTGGCTGCTCTTTGGTGGCGGCATTGCTGCCGTGGGCGCGTGGTCCGGGCAAGGCTGGCGACCTGGCGACGCCCTGCGCCGGGCCTGCCTGGCAGGCGGCTTTACCGTCTACTTCGTGCGGATTCTTTTCACCACGTTCGTGTTTCTGAAGCGCGGCATGAGTTGGGGCGAGGTGTTTACGATTGCGCCCTGGCTACTGTTTCTCTCCCTGCTCGTGGGGATTGCGGGTGGAAGGCAGGCCGCGCCGCTAGCAGCCGCGGGGATGGCGGGCATTGCTCTGTTCCTGGCTGGAAGCTGGATGAACTCCTACGCCGAGTATGCGCGCTATGTCTGGAGGCGGCGGCCGGAGAACCAGAGGCGGCTGTACACCGGAAGTTTGTTCCGTTGGTCCAGGCACCCGAACTATCTGGGGGATTTGGTATCCTTCTCGGGGCTGAGCCTGATTTCCGGCGCGTGGGTCACAGCGACGATTCCCGCGTTGATGCTGGCCGGCTTTGTGTTTGCGAATGTCCCTGCGCTTGACGCGCATCTGCGCGAAAAATACGGGGTCGAGTTCGACGAATACGCCGCGCGGACCAAGAGGCTGATCCCATTCGTGTATTGAGCGGACCGGCGGGAGGCTCGGGGCGGGACACGCCGCCAGACGTCCGCGACATGGATTTCCGGACCTAATGCGGTAAAATAGGGAAACATCCCGGCGGCGCATTGCGCGAAACGCCGCGAGCTTCCTCAATGGCGACTACCATCTTTTCCCGCGCCGCTGAATTCCGCGAACGGCTCTCCACTCGGGTTCTTGTAGCGGACGGGGCCATGGGCACCATGCTGTACTCGCGGGGCGTGTTCATCAACCGCTGCTTCGACGAGCTGAGCCTTTCCTCACCGGACCTCATCCGCCAGATCCACCGGGAGTACGTGAAGGCCGGCGCGGAGATTCTGGAGACCAACACCTTCGGCGCGAATGCGCCGCGGCTGGCGGCGTTCGGCCTTTCCGAGAAACTGCGCGACATCAACCGGGCAGCGGTGCGTCTGGCGCGGGAAGCCGCTCAGGGCGCGGCTTTCGTGGCGGGGGCGGTGGGGCCGCTTGGCGTGCGCATTCAGCCGCTGGGGCGGGTGAGCCTGAGCGAGGCGCGCGCGGCGTTCCGGGAGCAGATAGAGGCGCTGGCGGGAGCCGGCGTGGACCTGCTGATCTTCGAGACGTTCAGCAACCTGGAGGAATTGCGCGAGGCCGTGATGGCGGCGCGCGATGTGGCGGGCGAGGAACTGGCGGTGGTGGCGCAGGTGACCATCGACGATTCGGGCAACCTTCCGGCCGGCGGCGCGGACGCGGAGACCTTTACGCGCCTGATGGACGCGTGGCCCGTGGAGGCTATCGGCGTCAACTGCTCGGTGGGCCCGAAAGCCACGCTGGAGACCATTGAGCGCATGATTCCGCTCACCTCCAAGGCGGTGAGCGCCATGCCCAACGCGGGTCTGCCGCAGCGCGTGGAAGGGCGCAACATTTACTTATGCTCGCCCGAGTATATGGCGCAGTACGCGCGGCGGCTGCTGTGGGCCGGGGCGAAGATTGTGGGCGGGTGCTGCGGCACCACGCCGGACCACATCCGGCTGATTCGCTCGGAAACGCGGTCCCTGCAGCCGGAGCAAAAGAAGCTGACGGTTACGGTGGAAGAACCGGAGGCCAAGGCGAAGGCGCTCACGCCCAAGGCCATGGCCGAGAAATCGCAACTGGGGGCGAAGCTGGCCGCCGGCAAGTTCGTGGCGTTCGTGGAGATTCTACCGCCGCGCGGCGTGGACGCCGCGGCGGAGATCGCCGGAGCCCGGCTGTGCGCGGCGCACGGCATCGACTGCATCAACGTGCCGGACGGGCCGCGGGCCAGCGCGCGCATGAGCGCGCAGGCGGCGTGCCAGTTGATCCAGCGCGAGGCGGGGATCGAAACCATCAACCATTTCTGCTGCCGCGACCGGAATATTCTGGGCATCCAATCCGAGCTGATCGGCGCGCATTCGGTGGGCGTGCGGAACCTGCTGTGCATCACGGGCGACCCGCCGCGCATGGGCACGTACCCGGAGGCGACGGCGGTGTTCGACGTGGACGCCATCGGGCTGGTGAACATTGTCCACAATTTGAACCACGGGCTGGATATGGGCGGCCATCCGATGGGATCGCAGACGGCGCTGCTGATCGGGGTGGGGGCGAACCCGGGCGCGCTGAACCTGGATGAGGAGATCCGGCGCTTCGAGTCGAAGGTGGAAGCCGGAGCGGAGTACGCCATCACCCAGCCGGTGTTCGACCTGCGGCTGCTGGAGGCCTTCCTGCGGCGCGTTGAGAAGTTCCGCATTCCGGTGATGTGCGGCATCTGGCCGCTCACCAGCTTTCGCAACGCGGAATTCATGGTGAACGAGCTGCGCGTGCCGGTGCCGGAAGAGTACATGGCGCGGCTGCGGCGGGCGGACAGCGCTGAAAAGGCGCGCGAGGAAGGCGTGGGCATCGCTCGCGAAATGGCCGCGCGTGTGCGTAATATGGTCGAGGGAGTTCAATTGAGCGCGCCGTTTGGCCGCTACCAGATGGCCCTGGATGTGGCCGATGCGCTAGGGGAGCGATAGCGAATCGCGATGGCGACCGACCTGGTTGAGATTGACGCGGAGTCGCCGCAGGCGGACGCGTTGGAACGCGCGGCGGCGGCGTTGCGGCAGGGGAAGGTGCTGGCCATCGCTACGGACGCGCTCTACGCGCTGGTGGCGGACCCGTTCAACCTGCACGCCGTGGCGCGCGTGTTCCATGCCAAGGGGCGGGAATCGCGGCGCTCCCTGCCGCTGCTGATCAGCGACATGCTCATGGCCGAAGACCTGGCGGCCGAACTGAACAGCCGATTCTACATCCTGGCGCGGCGTTTCTGGCCGGGACCGCTGACGATCATCGTGCCGGCCTCTGCGAAGGTGCCGCTGAAAGTGACGGGCAACACGGGGCGGCTGGCGCTACGGCATTCGCGGTCGAAGGTCACCTCGCAATTGCTGGCCATGATCAACCAGCCGCTGATCGCCACCAGCGCCAACATCTCGGGGAGCCCCACGTGCCGCAGCGGGATCGAGGTTTTCGGAGCGATGGACGGGCGGGTGGACCTGGTGGTGGACGGCGGGGCCTGCGCGGGGGTGGGGGCAACCACGGTGGACGTGACCGAGCCCTACTGGCGGCTGATCAAGACCGGGGCGATCGAAGAGAAGGAGATCGCCGAGTGTCTGAAGCCGGGGTG
>DATKOS010000328.1:0-7406 GCA_035524535.1 Bryobacteraceae bacterium | reverse complement strand
CCGAGCCCCCTCAATCGCATACCGCCAAAATGGCTTCGTGCCGCCAACGCCTCCGTGCAGCAGTCCCGTTGCCGAAATGGCTTCGTTCCGCCAACGTCTCGTCGGGCAGTCCCACAGCCAAAAATGGCTTCGTTCCGCAATCCATCTGCGCCCCACGCCCGACCTGCGGGCGCGCCTTCTCGAAATGCCGGAGTGTTTCCAACGCCCGCGTCCCCGCGCCGCCGCAGCGCGAAATCTGGCGTTGCCTGCTTGCCTCGCGCCGGCTGGAAATGGCTTCGTTCCGTCAAAACCGCGTCAGGGAACGGTCTGCTCGGCCGAGGTCCTGTCCGCGCTTCGAAATGGGTTGGTTCCGCCGACTTCGGCCGCGGCGGCCAAAATCGTGAAGCGGTTTGCTTTCAACGCGTCCATGCGCGAAATTCCGCCGGCGAACCGCCCGCAAATGGCTTTGATCGGGTCCTTCCGCTACCCGCCGCCGAGGGCAAAAAAGCCGTGTGCCCGCGCTCCGCCACCCCCGCCCGCTATTTTTCCTGTTGACATCAATCGCAATTTGCAATAAGATGATCACATATTGCGATATGAAGCTCGGTGAAAAACTCCGGTACCTTCGCGAAGTCGAAGGCGCCCTGCGCGGCCTCGACCGCGAGCTTACCCAGAAGGAACTGGCGCGGCTGATCAAGAAGGAAACGCGGAAATCCATCAGCCAGAGCTATCTCTCCCAGCTCGAAAGCGGCGCGCGGCCGCATCTGACCAATTCGACGCGCCTGCAACTGGCTCATTTCTTTAAGGTTCATCCGGGCTATCTGGTGGACGATCCAGAGGGCTTTCAGAACGAGCTGGTTTCCGGGCTTGGGGCCATTGAGGACAAGCTGGATCTTTGGCTGGTTTCGGGCGCGGAACGTTTTGTGAAGGACTCCGACCTGCACCACGCCCTGCTCACTGTGGCGCGGCACAAGGATTCGCGCATGTGCCTGGTGCTGTTGGGAGAAATTCTCGAGAACCCGGGGCTGGCGGAGCGTTTGATCGAAGTGCTGCGCGGCCCGGGGGCGGCGGGGAAGGGGAAGGGCAGGAGGCATGCATGAACTGGCCGGATTTCTTCCTCATATGCTTTCTGGTGGGGCTTGGGCTGAGCGCGCTGGCGCTGCTCACGGGTAGCATCCATCTGCACTTCCACGTGCCGCACGTGGGGCACGTCCACACGGGCACGGGTCCCAGCGGCTTTACGCGCGGCGCGCAATTGCCGTGGCTCAATTTTGGGACCATTGCGGGATTTCTTTGCTGGTTCGGCGGCACGGGTTATCTGCTCTCGCACGTTTATGGCGTGTGGTTCGTGGCGGCGCTGGCGGTTTCCGTGCTCAGCGGCCTGGGCGGCGCGTCGCTGGTGTTCTGGTTCGTGGCCAAGGTGCTGATGGGCCGGGAAGCGCCGCTCGATCCGGCGGACTATTCCATGGTGGGCGTGCTTGGCCACCTAAGCCTGCCCATTCGGGCCGGCGGCACGGGGGAAATCATTTATTCGCAGGAAGGCACGCGCCGCGTCGCCGGCGCGCGCAGCGAGGATGGCGCGGCCATCCCCAGGGGCGCGGAAGTTCTGGTGACGCGCTACGAGAAAGGGATCGCGTACGTCCGCCCGTGGGAAGACCCGCTGGCGGAATTGGAGCGCAAGAGCTGATTGCGGGGCGGGAAGCCGCCCGGCGGAGGATTCGAACGTTATGCAGAGCGAGGTATTCGTCATCGCCGGCTTGATGGTGCTGGCGATTATCATCATCATGGCCCTTTTCGCCAAGCTGTTCCGCAAGGCGGGGCCGCACGAGGCCATCATCGTATACGGTTTTCGTGGCACGCGGGTGGTGAAGGGCCGCGGCACCGTGATCTTCCCGATGGTGGAGAATTGCCGCGGACTGTCGCTGGAGTTGATGTCGTTCGACGTGGCGCCGAAGCAGGATCTGTATACGCGGCAGGGAGTCGCGGTCACCGTGGAAGCCGTCGCTCAGATCAAGGTGAAATCCGATCCTGAGTCGATCCTCACCGCCGCCGAGCAGTTTCTCACCAAGGGGCCGGAGGAGCGCGAGGGGCTCATCCGCCTGGTGATGGAAGGCCACCTGCGCGGCATCATCGGCCAGCTCACGGTGGAAGAGATCGTCAAGCAGCCGGAGATGGTGGGCGAACGCATGCGCTCCACCTGCGCGGACGACATGAACAAGATGGGCCTGGAGGTCATTTCATTCACCATCAAGGAAGTCAAGGACCAGAACGAGTACATCACCAATATGGGCCGTCCGGACGTTTCGCGCATCAAGCGGGACGCCGATGTGGCGAGCGCCGAGGCCGAGCGGGACACGGCCATCCGCCGCGCGCAGGCGGCGCGGGAGGCCGCCATCGCCACGGCCCAGGCCGACCAGGAGCGCGTCATCGCGCAGACCCTTTCGCAAAGCAAGCAGGCCGAGGCGCAGCGCGACCTCGAAATCAAGAAGGCCCAGTATCTCGAAATGGTGAAACGCCAGCAGGCGCAGGCGGATAAGGCCTACGACATCCAGTCCAACATCATGCTGCAGCAGGTGCGCGCCGAGGAAGTCACCATTCAGCAGGTGCAGAAAGAGCACGAGGTCAAGGTGCAGGACGCCGAGATCCAGCGCCGCGAGCGGGAATTGACGGCCACCGTGCTCAAAGCCGCCGAAGCCGAACGGCAGCGCATTGAAACGCTGGCGCAGGCCGAGAAACAGCGGCTCATGATGGAAGCCGAGGGCCACGCCGCCGCCATCCGCGCGCAGGGCGAGGCCGAAGCCGAGATCATTTTCAAGAAGGGCGAAGCGGAAGCCAAGGCCATGAACGTGAAGGCCGAGGCCTATCAGGAGTACAACCAGGCGGCCATCGTCGACAAGCTCATCAGCGGGATGCCGGAGATTGCCAAAGCGCTGGCCGCGCCGCTGGCCAACGTGGACAAGATCACGATCGTGTCCACCGGCAACGGCGATGCGGCCGGCATGAATAAGGTGACGGGCGACGTGACCAGGATAGCGGCGCAGATTCCCGCGCTTTTCGAAACGCTTTCAGGCATGCCGCTCGGCGAACTGTTCTCCAAGGTCCGGACCATCGGCGACAAAACGCCGAAACCGAACGGCAAGGAGACCGAAGCGCAGGCGTAGCAAACGGGGCCGCGGCCGCGGGGCCGCGGTCCAACCAATGTTTGGCATGGTAGGGAGGTTTCATTATGGCGCTCTTAGAGAGGGTATCCACTCTGATACGGGCCAATCTCAACGATCTTGTGGATAAGGCCGAAGAACCCGAGAAGATGATCAAGCAGGTGATTCTGGACATGCAGAATCAGCTCCTGCAGGTCAAGACGCAGGTGGCGATTTCGATTGCCGACCAGCACGTGCTGGAGAAGCGCAAGGCCGACAACGAGCAGGACGAGAAGCAGTGGCGCCGGCGCGCCGAGTTGGCCGTGGACAAGGGAGACGACGCCCTGGCGCGCGGCGCGCTGGAACGCGCCATGAGCTATCAGGCGGCGGCCGCCAGTTTCCAGCAGCAGGTGGAGGACCAGAAGGCCCAGGTGGAGAACCTGAAATCCGCATTGCTCAAGCTGCAACAGAAGCTGGCGGAAGCCCAAGCCAAGAGCGACGTTTTGATTGCGCAGCACCGCCGTTCGCGCGCGCTAGCGAAGGCCAATGACGCTGGTTCGGCCCTTGGCGCGGATTCCAACTCGGCCGCTTTCGACCGGATGAAGCACAAGGTGCAGCACAGCGAGGCCACGGCCCAGGCGCACTCCGAGCTTCTGGCGGACGATGTGGAGGATAAGTTCGCGTCTCTCGAAAAGCAAGCCGAAATCGACCGGCTGCTGGAGGAGTTGAAGGCCAAGCGAAAGGCCGGCTAAGCGCGGTAGAGTCTTCCGGGCCCGCCACGCGCGAGCAAGCGGGCGCTGGGCAGGCGAGATGCGATGCGTTTCCGCACAAGGTTTGACCGCTGGCTGGTGGTCCTGCTCGTCGTAGCGGCCGCCGGCTGTCTGAGCGCCCCTGGCGCCGTCCAGATCGCGGTGGCGGCTATTTGGGCCGTTGCGCTCGGCTCCATGCTGCCGCAATATTACGAGATCCGCGGAGACGCCTTGTTCATCCGGCAGGGATGGCGGAAGCGTTCCATTCCATACCCGGAGTTGATCGGCGTGAGTTCCGCGGTGGATTCGCGCAGCGCGGGCGTCTTTTCCTCGCAGCGTCTCCTGTTAACCACACGGGCCGGGAAACGTATCTTGATTCCAGTGGCGGAGGAGGAACGGTTGCTGGAGGAACTCGCGCGGCGATGTCCTCAGCTCGAGAAGAAGCCGTTTGGGTTGGGCATGCCATTCTCCTCATCTTCGTAAATTTGACGACCATGACTCACAAAGCCAAAATCGATTGGTGGATTCTTGCGGCGCTAACGGTGGGAATTGTGGCTCCGCTGCTGAGCGGAAAGCTGTGGATTACGGCGCCCCTCTTCCTGGCGGTAGGGATTTGCGGGTATCCTCAATGGTATGAGACATCCGAGGAGGGGCTGGTGGTGCGCGCGGGGCTTTTGCGGCGCGTGATCCCGTACCAAGCCATTACGTTCGTCGGTCCGTGCGGCCAGGAACCCGCCGGTTCCCCGTGCCGTCACGTCCAGGTTCGCTACGGCAATTACGCTGGAATTACCATCTTTCCGGCGAACTACGACGCGTTCCTCGACGACATGGCCACGCGCTGCCGCTCGCTGAGCCGCCGCGGCGAAGCGCTGGCGCCGCAGTTTGCCTGAATTATGCGAAAGATCCTTGATTGCCAAACACCCAGACCGGTTTACACGGCCGATGCCTGCGCCATTACCTGTTATGACGCCCGCTTCGATTCCGTATTGCAGAAGTTCTTCCAATACAAGGGTTTGGGTGTGATTGACCATGTTAAGATCCCGGGTGCGGCCAAGGGCCTGGCCTCCGAAGGGGCGGAACGCGATATCGCTCTCACCATGGTGCGCATCTCATTGAACCTCCACCACGCGCCGCTGGTGATCTTGATGGGCCACAACGAGTGCGGAGGCTACCCCGGTTTGCCCCCGGCGGCCGTGACGGCGGACCTGCTCAAGGCCGCGGATTTCCTGCGGTCCCAGGAGCCGAATCTCCGGGTGGAATGCTATTTTGCCGATTTCGATGGGATTTACGAGGTCGGCTAAACCCCTTGCAATCTAGCGAAATTACATAACTCTTACAGAGGAAAGGCCGGAGCCCTGTTAATTTCGGAGTGTAGCCCTCCTTACTGGGGACCAAGACGAAATGACAGCTCCAACCGTTATCGACGCTCCACCCCTGGTGGAACGCGCCCGCACGAACTGGTTCACCGCCACCGTGCTGGTGCTTCTGCACATCGGCGCCATTGCGGCGCTTTTCACGTTCAGTTGGCGGAACCTGGCCATCGCCGTGCTTACGTACTGGCTGGCCACGGGCTTGGGCATCAGCCTGGGGTACCATCGCCTGCACACGCACCGCTCCTACAAGATTCCGCTTTGGCTGGAGTACTTCTTTGCGGTGTGCGGCACGCTGACGCTGGAGGGCGGGCCCATCTTCTGGGTGGCCACGCACCGTTTGCACCACCAGAAATCGGATCAGGAGGGCGATCCGCATTCGCCGCGCGACGGAGCCTGGTGGTCCCACGCGGGCTGGATTCTCACCGGCGAAACGGAGCACAACCGCACGGCCAAGATGGCGAAGTACGCGCCGGACTTGGCCAAACACCGGTTCTACCTCTGGCTGAACGATTATCACTGGGTTCCGCCGGTGATTTCCGGCCTGATTCTGCTGGCCGTTGGCGGTCTGCCTCTGTTCCTGTGGGCCGGCTGCCTGCGCATCATCTTCGGCTTGCATGCCACCTGGCTGGTGAACTCGGCCACGCACATGTGGGGCTCTCGCCGGTTCTCCACCATTGACGATTCCCGCAACAACTGGTGGGTGGCCCTGATCAGCTTCGGCGAGGGATGGCACAACAACCATCACGCTCACCCCACCTCGGCGCGGCACGGACTCGCCTGGTATGAGTTCGACCTCTCCTGGGTGGAATTGAAGCTGCTGCGTTTCCTGGGCATTGCGAAATCTGTGAAGACCGTATCGGTCAATAGCCAGATCCCCAACCGCAAGGCGGCTTAAGCGCTCGCAACGGGTTGGGGCCCGGCGGATCGGGACGCGGCTCACGTTTTGTTTCCTGCTTGTAACCCTGAAAAGACTTGCCCGCCGCTATAATCGGCGCATGCGCCTGACGCGGATTCTCGCGGTTTGCGCCATATTCGCCGCCGCCCTGGGCCAGGCGGACGTGCGCGGCTGCGTTTGCGATCTGGCCAGTCCGGAAACGGCCTCCAAGAAGGAGTGTTCGCTGTGCCGGGAGGTGGAGAGGCGGCCGCAAGACCCGCAGTTCTTCGTCATTCCAGATGCCGACCCCAAGAAGCCAAATCGCCGTTTGGCGCTGCCGCGCTTCCACGGCGTCAATCCCCAGGAACTGAGCCAGATGACGCTGGAGCAGCGCACCGCGTATTGGACCGTGGCCATTCACGAGGCGGAGCAGCTCTGGGGCGACGGGTGGGGGCTGGCGGTGAATGCCTTGGCGAACCGCGGCCAATGCCACATGCACATTCACATTGGGAAGCGGAACGCCGGGGTTGAGGATGAGCGCTTCCAGTTCGTGAAGACGCCCGCGGAGTTTCCGCTGCCGCGCCCGGACGACGGCATTTGGGTGCATCCCGTGGCGGGCGGCTACCACGTGCACTGGGGCGACAAGTCCCCCGAACTCCTTCTGCAACGTTGAGCCAGGAGCTGGATGCTTTGGGGGGATCGAGGGGAATATCCTCCGGCGTCTGGCCGCGGCGCCAGGCCGCTAAAGGGCGGGCCGCGAACCGCGGCGGCGCCGCACAAGCGGGGCAGGGGGCCCGGATTTCCGCGGCTGGGGCTGCCCGGCGGACGAGCTCTCTTCCGCGCGGGACGGGCCGCTAGCGGCGAGGAAGCGAGATACCGTCAGCGCGTAGGCCTGTTGGGCGGCTTCTTCGCTGGTGGCGAAGCAGTAGAACTCGTGGCCGATCCAGGCGCTCGGGACGGCGTTCTTCGTTTTGCGGCGCGACGTCATGGCTTTTTCCCTCCGGTCTGCGCCTGAGGCGCGGCGGGCGGCGGCGCGCCCCCTGATGTTGCTCCGGCGGAGCCTGCCGCTCCCGGCAGTGGGTTCTCCGGCGCCGTCGCATCGCCCGCGCCCGGCTTATCCAGGTGATGGACCAGGAGCGAAATGCGCCGGTTGGCGGGGTCTTCGGGGTCCTTGGGGTTGCGCAACTGCTGGTCGGCGAATCCGCGGACCTGAGTTACCTGCGTGGGCCCCAACCCGCTTTGCTGCATGGCGCGCCGGGCTGCGTTGGCGCGGTCCGTGGAAAGCTCCCAGTTG
>DATKOS010000327.1:0-6172 GCA_035524535.1 Bryobacteraceae bacterium | reverse complement strand
CGCCGCCCTTGTAAGTTGCGATATGCGCGGCGCCGATCTCCAGCGGCTGCGCGCCTTCCGAATTGGAAACTTCGATCCTCACCTTGCGCCCGCCCAGGCTCACGCGCAACGGCATTCGGATTGTCTGGTCCGCCAACGTAGCGGGCATATTGGTGCGGTTCGGGTTGGCGCGTCCGCCGCGTCCGGCGGCTTGCTGAGGCGTCGGCCCGCCAAGGCCGCCAAAGGCGCCAGGAGCGGGCCCGCGCGCGCCGGCATTGGCCTGTGGGGCACGCCCGCCATTAGGACTTGCATTTGGCCCTGGCCCCGGTCCACCCCGGCCGCCGCCGCCTCGTCCGGCGGCAGGAGGCTCCAACTGTTGCGCCGTGGCCCAAGTAGCCACCCAATGCTCCGCAGTAACGCGCGGAGCCGCCTTCTTCGTCTGAGCGAAAAGCGCCGGCGCTCCCACGGCCAGCGCCAAGAAAAACGAGATTCCGCTAAACGTCCTTCCAAACCCCATCGTCGTTATCCCTCCAGTGGCACAGGCCTCCAGGGCTGCGTTGCCGGCGTCTTGGCCAACATTAGACCTCGTACTGGCTGTGATCCAGCTCTCTTAGCAGCGCCCTGGTCGGGTTGAAGATCCAGTTGTATACCGCCGCGGCGAACAGCAGCCCCGCAAACACCGCCGCCAGCACGAACCCGTATTTCGGGCTCCCCATCCAGTCGCTGATGGCGCCCATGGCCAGCGGGCCCACCGCCGCCGAGACGCACGTGAAAAACAGAATGACGCCGGCCACCGCCCCGTGCTCCGACTTCGGAAAGCAACTGATGCCTTTCGAGTTGATGGTCGGATAAATCACCGACATGAACAGGCCCGATAGCGGCAGCAGATAAACCGCCACGGAGCCGCCGATCGCCACCGCGCCCAGGAAGCACACGAGGATCGCGCCGCTGAACAGAGTGAGCGCCGCGGTCCACGAGTATCGCGCCAGCATCCACGCGCCCGCGAAACGCCCGGCCGCGCGCAGCAGGAAGAAAATTGAGATGCTGTAAGCCGTCACAAACGTGGCCTTGCCCGCATAGCCCGCCAGCAGGGTCGGCATCCACACGTACACCGCGCACTCGCTCGCTACGTAGAGAAATGCGCCTATCGAAAAGGCCAGCGCGTACGGATTCCGCATCATCGCCATGGTGCGCTTCAGGTCCATCTCTTCTCTGGCGGGCTTCATGGTGGCGGGGTAGCGCACCAGGAGAGCGATAGCCACCAGCAGGGCGCACATCGTCCCGGCGATCACGTAAAGCCACTGCCAGGAGATTCCTGCCAGCACCAGTCGCGCCAGCAGCGCCGGACCGATGATCGACCCGATGCCGAAGAATCCCTCCACCATGTTCATGATCGAGGTGTGCTGCGTAGTGGAAGTCGAAATATCTCCGATTAGCGCCAGAGCGCCCGTCTTGAAGATCCCGATCGCCACGCCGGAGACAAAGAGCAAGGCCAGAAATACTCCGAATGCCCGTCCAATGGCGAAGAAATAGGAGTCGGCCGAGAACACCACCAACCCGAGCACAATCGTGGTCTTCCGCCCGAAGCGGTCCGCCATGAATCCCAGAAAGAATCCGGCTAGCGCGATGCCGCTCATCGTGGCGTATTGGAAGGCGCTCGCCGCCGTCATGCTCAGCTTGAACTGCCGGATGATCTCCGGAATGATGACGCCCACCGAATCCGTGGTCATCGCGAACATCATGAACATCAGGAACGTAAGCGCCTTAATCGCGGCCAAGTTGGTCTTCGCCGCCGTCGATGTTGTCGATGCCGCCATGTGCTCTCACTCCTCTACAGACAAAGGGGACGTCGGCATGTTTCGCCCGCGCTTGGCGGAAAATCGGCCAGGGGCCCCTTTCATACGGTCCAAGCCTTCTCGCCCAGCGGCGAAGAGTGCGCGATCCGCGCCGACCCGCGCGCCAGATCCACTTCCAAGCGCGCCCAATCCGGCCCGCGCCGCCACTCGAGCGTCAAGCCGCCGTCCCGATCCGCGCCCGGCATGGAAAACTCGCCCGCAAAGGCCGGGTGCTGGTTCCGAAACCGGATCAACGTCATCAGGCGCCGCACCACCGGCCGCTCCAAATCCGCCAGAATCTCCGCCCGGGAATACCTGTGCCGGTTGATGTCCCGCCCGATGCCGCTCCGCGCCAGCAACTCCATATCGTTGACTCCCGCCAGCAGCCCTACGTAGTAAACCTGGGGGATTCCCGGCGCGAAGAACTGAATGGCGCGCGCGACAAGGTACTCGCCGTCGCGGCGCCCCAGCGCGTCCCAGAAGGTGCAGTTCACCTGGTACAGATCCAGGTTGCTCGCCGCGGCGCCCGTGGCCTGCTTGCTCTGCCCTTTGCTCCTTTGGTGAATGGTCTCCACAAGCGCGTCGATGTTGTTTCCAGGCAGTAGGCCGGGGCGGCGCTCGGGGTCCTTGGCATCCGCTCCCACATCGATTACCCCGATGCCGTCGTGGGTGTCGAGCACCGTGACTGCATTGCGCGGGCTGATCGCCAGCCAGTTCTTCAACGGGCCGGCGTCCTGGGTGTAGATTGCATGCAGGACCAGCGGAGGCAGCGCGAAATCGTAGACCCGGTCCACGCGCCGCGCAATTTCCACTTGGTCCTGGTAATAACTGTGGATCTCTACCAGAATTTCCATGCCCCGCGAGTGCGCCTCCCCTGTCAACTCGGCGATGTATTCGAACGTCTCGGGGATCATGAAACAGCTCGTGCCGGCCTTCTTGATCGCGTATCCCACGGCGTCCAGGCGAATCACGCGAACGCCGCCGTTCCGAAATCGGTCCAGGATTTCGCGCAGATACTCCGCGCCCGCCGGGCTCCGCACGTCGATGTCCACCTGCTGCGCCGTGAACGTGGTCCAGATCAGGCGGCTCTCCCCGTTTCGCAAGCGCACGCTGGTGAACGGCAGACCCGGCCGCGGCCGGTAAATTTTCAAGAGATCCGCCTCGGTCGCGCCGTGCGGAAAGACCGCGCCCAGCCGCAGAAACATCCCCGCGAAGGGCGATCTCTCCCCATTCCGCGAGTAGTCCTGAAACTGCGGAGACTCCGTGGAGATGTGGTTCACGATCAAGTCGGCCGTGATTTCCACCTTGCGCCCAAGCGCGGCCACATCCCGCCACGATCCCAAGCGCGGATCCACCCGCGCGTGGTCGGTGGGGTCGAAACCCGCGTCCACGCCGTCGATCTTGGAGAAGAACGGCAGAAGATGCACGCCCCCGAACAGGCCACCGAGCGGGCCCGTTAACGAAGCCCGTAACTCCCGGATACCGCCGCCGCCCAAGCGGTCTACGTAGGTTATCAGTTGTACCTGGTTCCGCAAGGTTTCTCCAGATGACAACAGATGGATTAACAGGATTGGTTCATTGCTGTCAATTCCCTGCCTAGATTTCGCTGACTTGACATGACAAGCGTGCTCCTGTATTATCAAGCTGATGAACACCGCAGACGATGTTAAGTCCCCCAAATACAAGAAGATCTACCGTAGCATCAAGGACGCCATCGGCTCCGGCGAATACAAACCGGGCCAGCGCCTTCCTAGCGAATCCGAGCTCGTCGGCGCCTTTGGCGCCTCCCGTATCACCGTCAACCGGGCCCTGCGCGAGCTCCAGCTTGCGGGCATCATCGACCGGCGCGCCGGCTCCGGCAGCTACGTCCGCGCCCAACCCGAGCGCAGCTATACCTTTGGCCTCCTGATCCCCGAACTCGGCGAAACCGAGATTTTCGAGCCCATCTGCCGCGGCATGGCCCTTGCCGAAGAGACCGAGCACCGGCACGCGCTCCTGTGGAGCAAGACCCTGGGCGATGCCGAGCCCAAGGAGTCCCACGCCACCGAGCTCTGCCAGCGCATGGTGAGCCAGAAAGTGGCCGGCGCCTTCTTCGCCCCGCTCGAGCTCACGCCCACTAAGGACGCCGTCAACCAAGTCATCGTGGAGACCTTCAGCCGCGCCGGCATACCCATTGTGCTCCTCGACCGCGACCTGGTCGCCTACCCCGCGCGCAGCCGCTACGATCTGGTCGGAATCGACAATCGCCGCGCCGGTTATACCATCACCGCCCACATGCTCGAAGTCGGCTGCCGCCGCGCCGCCTTCGTCGGCCGCCCGGGCTCCGCGCCCACAGTAGAGGCCCGCATCGCCGGCTACCGCGAAGCCATCCTCGATTCCCACTGCGAATGGGACCCCAATTTCGTCCAGCGCATCGCCCCCTGGGATCACAACGCGGTCAAGGAAATGCTGGCCACGGTCAAGCCCGACGGAATCGTCTGCGCTAATGACTTTACCGCTGCGAACCTGATGAAGACCCTGGGCGCCCTGGGAGTCCGCGTCCCCGAAGAGGTCCGCCTGGCGGGAATCGACGACGTGAAATACGCGAGCCTTCTGCCGGTCCCACTCACCACTATTCATCAGCCCTGCGCCAAGATGGGCGCCGCCGCGGTGGCCGCCATGCTCCAGCGTATCCACAATCCCGGCCTCCCGGCCCGGGACATTCTCCTGGATTTCCACCTAGTAGTGCGGGAATCTACGGTCGGCCGCGCCGCCCATCCCACCGTCGCATAACGTTGCTGAAAACAAGCAACTTTTAGGTTCGTTTGGTACTCCGGTGTGTACGGTTCGGAAGCCGCCGTTTGTTCAGGATTCAGACTATTCGATGCGGTAACCCGAAACTATCCGGCGACGCCTCTTAGAGTCGCCCGGTGTTGAGGGGACCTTGGGTATCGGTGTCGATGCTCGCTTGGTGGTGGGAAGGAGTGCTTATGAACGAGTGTTCGCGGAGGACGTTTTTTCATTTGAGCGGCGCGGCCGCTTTTGCCGGTTTGGGGCTGCCCCAGCGGCTTCGTGGGCAGGAGGTTCAGTTTCCTCCCGCCGTGCCCTCGAACCAGGTGTATCCCTACGATTCGCGGTCACCGGTCGCTCTGGTCAAGGGGGATGACCGCCGCAAGAATGTCACCGAGGCGCTGCTCGCCGTGGACCGGGAAATCGCGCCGGCGCTGAACCGCAAGAAGTACGTGGCGATCAAGGTCAATAACGTCGACACTCGCAATCAACTGGCGGCCACTCATGTGGACGCGATCCGCGGCATCCTCGACTACCTGGAACCCCGCTTCAAGGGCGAGGTCATGATCGTGGAATCCAGCATGGGAGACGGCCTGGCGGCGTTCGAGAACTTCAAATACGCGCAGGTGATTCCCGAATACAAGAAGTTCAACATCCGGCTGATCGACCTGAACCGCGAGGCGAAGTACGAAGTGTTTGACATCATTGACAGCAACATCCGCCCGGTCCCGGTGCGGCTGGCGGCGCGGCTTCTGGACCCGGACGCGTTCATCATCAGCTCCGCCATGCTGAAGACGCATGACAACGTAGTGGCCACGGCGACGGTGAAGAACATGGCGATGGGCGCGCCGCTGATCCTGGGGGCGGGGCCGGGGCAACGCGGATCGAGCGACAAGGGTTTGATGCACGCCTGGGGATCGTCGATGGGGCGCGGCGGGGGCGGGCGCGGCGGGCCGCAAGGGTTTGGACGCGGTGGCGGACCTCAGGCCGGTGGACCTCCGCAAGCGGGCATGGGCCCCGGAGCGGGCCCCGGCGCGGGGGGTCCTCCGCAAGCGGGCATGGGCCCCGGGGCGGGCCCCGGAGCGGGGGGTCCTACGCAAGCGGCAGGCGGCGTGCCTCCTCAAGCGGCAGGCGGCGGCATGGGGGCCGGCATTCCCGGAGGCGGCCCTGCGGGCGGGGCGCGAGGCGGCGGCATGGGGATGAGGGAGCGTGGGTACAGGTACCACGCGATGAACTACAACCTCGCCGTTGTGGCGAAGAAGCTCAGCGGGTTCTGGGGTTGCGGCGTGATTGACGGGTTTGAAGGCATGGAGGGCAACGGCCCCATACAAGGCACGGCCATCAAGATGGGAGTGGCTCTGGCTTCCCCTGACTTGGTAGCCGCCGACCGCGTGGCGCTCGACCTGATGATGATTCCGGCGCACGCCGTGGGCTACCTGCAATACGCCGGGGCGCTCGGAGTGGGCCAATACGATATCTCCAAGATCGATGTCCGCGGCGAAAAGCCGGAAACCTTGGCGCGCCAATTCAAGCTGCGAAACAACGTGGAGGAGCAACTCGACTGGCTGCATGAGATCGTGCGGCCGGGG
>DATKOS010000326.1:0-2984 GCA_035524535.1 Bryobacteraceae bacterium | reverse complement strand
CCGCGAGAGCTGCAAGCGCTGCCCTATATACGAGGCGATGCCGGCGCCCACCTGCAGCGCCGGGTCCTCAGGCCCGAGCGACTGCCCGCTGCCGATGGCTAACGCGCTGGTCAGGAATTTGCCTATGGTGCTGCCGCCGCCGATGTAACCATCGTAGATGTAAAGCGCGCCCTTGGTCTGGTTTACTCCGCTGCCGCGAGCGCGGGGGAAAAACCTGGCGACCAATAGAGCCAGCAGCAGTCCGGCCAGCGCCGGAGCGGCCACCGTGCGCCAAGCCGAGGGATACAAACTGCTTCCCAGCAGCAGCCAGCGCAAGGCGTTGATGGCCACCTGAAAAAGGACAATCGCCAGGCCGGCGGCCGTTCCGATGACGATGGCCAGCACCAGAAAGAACTGCTCTTCGCGCTGCGTCAGCAGGGGCGCTCCGGTGAGCATCCGCCGCAGCGACGACCAGTACTTGCGGCGGACGGGGCTCGTCGGACCGCCTTTGGGAACGACGCGTTTTCCGGCCAGGTTCACTTACTCGCTCCTCCAGCGGCGCCGGCCGATGGCAGCCATGGTGGCGTTGAGGCCGGCGGGCGGGCCGCAAGCGCGGGAGGCTGCCTCTTCGGTGGCGAAGACGAAGCGCATCATGTTTTCCACGTAATCATCGCGTCCGCGCAGGCGGCGCGCGTTGGCGTAAGGCTTCAACTCCGCGGCCCAACCCTGGAGCGCGGCCAGCGAGTGCGGGTCCACGGCGGCGCGCGAAGCGCCCTTGCCGGGATAGTTGGAAGCGCCATCAGGATGCGCGAGCGCGCAGGCGTTGAGGCGATCTACCGCCGCCTCATAGGCCGCGACCGTGCGGCGCGCGCGTTCGGCCGCTTTAACGCCGGGCGAGAAGGGATCGGCCTCGAGCACTTGCTCGGTGGTAACGAGCAACTGCCGCACTTCTTCGTCCCTCTCGTTCAAGCGCACCGCTTCGAGAAGATGCCGCCGGGCGGCCGTGAACTCGCCGAGCTGGAAGTTCGCCTCTCCCGCTCCTGCCTCCGCCGGGGCAAACGAGCGGTCCAGTTGCCTGGCCTTGTGAAATTCCGCCAGGGCGCGCCGCGCATCGTTCAGCTTGAGGAACGCCTGCCCCAGCCGGGTGTAGGCAGCGGCGCTGGGCGGAAGATCGGCGGCCAAGGCGTTCAACTCCGCTTCTGCCTCGGCGCTGCGGTGGTCAGCTATCAGCGCCTCGGCCAATTCGAAGCGGGTGTTCATGCGTTCCTTCACCCCGTCAAGCGCGACTGCGGCGATCGCCGGCGACCCCGGCGTCGCCGTGCTCACCCGCGGGCTCCAGATGCCCTCGATGGCGCCTTGGTAGTAGCGCAACGCATCGTCCATGTTGCCGGCCATGACGGCCACCCGCGCCAGCGCCAGATTCACGCGCGCGTCGCTGGGACGCTCGTCGCGCAGGTTCAGCAGGCGAGAGCGCGCTTCCTTGAGGCGTCCCGCCTTGGTCAGGGATTCCGCCAGCTTGAAACTGTACTCATAGCTTTCCTGCCCGGCGTAGACCAGCGCCGTCTCGAAGTCCTCGACGGAGCGGGCAGGCAGCGAGCTTTTCAGCGCGGTGACGCCGCGCTGATACCACCTGGCCGCCAGCAACTGCTGCCGCTCCTGGTACCACTGCACCACCATCCGCGTGAAGCTGAAGCCGAGGATCAGCACCAGAACGAGAACCGGGATGGCAGGCTTTTGCTTCTTCAGCAGGGCGCCGTTGCCCGCGGCACAGCGGGGACAACGCCCGGCTGCGTCAAGCGGCCCGCCGCAAACCGCACATGCCTGGTTTGGTGCTGCCATCGAGTTTAAGGTAGCAGATTTCACCCTGTGCAAGCGTAAAGATGCGCCGGGTTGCGGATGCCGGGTTTTACGCGCTTCCGGGACTGAGCGGCGCTAGCGGGCTGCGGAAAAACAGATAAGCAGTTTGCAGCTTCTCTTAGCCGCCGAAGACGGCGGCAGATGGTAGCCCACGGCGCAAGCCGTGGGTGAAAGGCGTCCAGGATCGCAAGCCCCCGAAGGGGGCGACAGAACCGGTCGAGATTCTTTCGCCCGCGATTGCGGGCTCTTGAGATTTCGCGCCCCAAACCCATGGCTAACGCCATGGGCTACCATCTTTCCCCCGCTTCGCGGGGTCGGCTTCCAGTGTTCCTATTTATGACGCACTACACTAGCTAAGTACGCCCTACAGCAGCCCAAGTCGCTGGTACTCATCCCGCACGGTTCTATAGCATTCGCAAGCGGCACGCTCAAGTTTCTGGCGGTTCTTGATGGTCACGTGGCCGCGCGTGTAGTCGATCAGCCCCGCTTCATGCAGCATTCCCGCCGCCAAGGTAACCGTTGTTCTGGGAGCGCCCAGCATCTGGCTATGGCCAGTATCGCACCGCGCAAGCAGCTCACTATCCGAGTGCGGAGGGCCGCAGAGGCTAATGCAAATACGCTAATGCAAATACGTTTGCCGCAGATAAGCGATAGTGGTTTGGTCGAGATCGGAAAATCTGGTGTGCAATGCCTGGACCAATGCGGCCTCGCCGGAGGCTCCGCTGCGCTGCGCGTCGAGCAGGCGGTCGATGCCGTCCAAGCCTGACTGGGCCTCGATCGCTTCGACCACGGCCAACGACCAGGCGTAGGCGAAGCGCGCCTGCGCGGCATTCAGGTTCATCCACGATCCCGGGAAATAGCGCAAAGCCTTGGCTTGGTCGCGTTCGTAGAGCGCGACCAGAGGCGCGGCATCACCACCGGTCCGCCTTCCTTCCATCCATTGCGCGATCCCCTCGTTGAGCCAGGTGGGACAGCGTCCGGCGGTTTTCTGAAAGATGAAACTGTGCGTGAGCTCGTGCTTGAGAATTTGCGTCAACTCGGGAGTGATCGTTTCCACGCCTTGCACCGGCACGCGAATGCGTCCGTCATTGGCGGCGCCGACCCAGGCGGGCGTGCGGGTCACATCGCGGAAGGTTTCCCGGGTGTAG
>DATKOS010000325.1:0-4336 GCA_035524535.1 Bryobacteraceae bacterium | reverse complement strand
GAATAACGGCGAACGGAGGGGCCGTAACACAGATGGATGCGAGGGAAGTTCGCGCACGCATTGAGGAAGTAGGCATCATCCCGTCGATCCGCGTTTCGGAGGCGGCCGACGCCTTGATGGCCGCCGAAGCGATCGCCGGCGGCGGCATTCCCATCGTGGAGGTCACCATGACCGTGGCCGACGCCTATTTCGTCGTGTCCGCGCTCAAGAACCACCGTCCCGGAATGGTGGTGGGAGCCGGCACGGTTCTGGACCTCGGCACGGCGCGCCGCTGCCTGGACGCCGGCGCGGATTTCCTCACCAGTCCCGGCCTGGACCTCGATATCGTCGAGTTCGCGCGCAAGCGCGGCGCCTTCGTTTTCCCGGGCGTCATGACACCCACCGACGTCATGGCGGCATTAAGAGCCGGGACGGAAATGGTCAAGATTTTCCCCTGCGCCCCGCTCGGTGGACCGGCGTACGTCAAGGCGATGCAGGCGCCTTTCCCGGACGTCCCGCTCATCGCCGCCGGCGGCGTGGATCAACTAAACGTAGCGGACTACATTCTGGCGGGCGCCGCGGCCGTGGGAGTGGGCGCGCATCTCATCCCTCGCAAAGCCATCGAGTTGCGCCAGCCGGAGCGGATTCACGAACTGGCCATGCGCTTCGTGGCCATGGTTCGGGAGGCGCGCCGGCTTAGATCGGGGGCCATGGATATCTGAACACTGGGTAGCGCCGCCAATCTGACGGCCAATCGTCCGATTCGGACTTGTGCTTGGAAAGGAGGCGCGCCGGAGCTGTTGTACGCCGGCGCCAATCGTTTGATTCCACACTCCGCGTGGAACGCGGGGAGATAATCAGGATTCCTTGGAAACATGCAGGCTCTCGAACGACTATGGGAACCGCGAAGCCGTAACGCGGCCCTGCTGGTAAGCGGCGTAATCATCACTCTCATCGCCGCCATGGACTGGTGGACTAAGGCTTACATTTCGCTGGGGTTCCTCTATCTCTTTCCCATCATGCTGGCGGCCGCCTTCTTGCCCCGCTGGGTGCTTCTCATGCTCAGCGCGGGCTGCGCGGCGCTGGCGGAGGTCTTCAGCTCCCTCGACAAGAACTATGTCCGCCTCGGCTTTGAAACCCTCGCGCTCGCCGGGTGCGGGCTCTTTGTCCGGGAACTGGTGCGCAACCGGCGCCTGAGTACCGAGGCCCAACAGAACCTCAAGGCGCTGGTGGAAACCAGCCCCGCCGCCATCGTCAAGATCGACGCACAGGGCTTCATTGAACTCGCCAACGGAGCCGCGTCCGAGCTCATGGCGCCCCCGGACGGCGCGTTGATCGGTCTGCCCATCGCCGCCTTCCTGCCCGAACTCCATCACGCCCTCCGCCGCGAGGAGACGCCCCAGTTCCGCGCCTCCATGCAATGCCGCGGCCACCGCGGGAACGGCGAGGATTTCCTCGCCGACGTCTGGTTTTCTACCTACAAGGAAGGGACTAACCCGAAGCTCGCCGCCATCATCGCCGATGTTACGGAAGAGGCGGCGCTCAACGTCATCACTGCCGCCGCGAATGTCAGCGGCGGACCTTCTCCCTCCCTGGAGCATCCGGCGGCCACGGCGCTTACCGCCCGCGAGACGGATGTACTGCGCTCCCTGGTCCAGGGCTTAGCCAACAAGGAAATCGCATCGCGCATGGAGATTTCCGAAAGCGCCGTGAAGAACACCATCCAGCAGTTGTTCGCCAAGACTGGCGTTCGCACGCGCAGCCAGCTCGTCCGCGTCGCACTAGAGCGCTACCGCAGCGCCCTCTAGTTCTGGCATTCTCCGCCCCGCCACGATGGCCCTAACGGGCCATGCCTCGGCCCGCGCTTTTCCGTGCTGGCCTTAGCCGCCAGCCCCGTCGCCCCTTCGTCCGCGCCTCCTCGCGCCCAAAGCTGGAAAAATCCAGACGATTACCCGAAAGATCAGTTTTGTTCAAGATTAATCTATCGATTGGCTCAGGCGAGCTATAATGGCGCTCAAAGAGTTAGAGCATGCGGTCGCCTGACATCCCTGAAGTACTCATCGCGATGGGTCTGCTCGCCATGCTCGCATGGGCCGTCTACAACCGGCTGCACCCAGGACCCGGGCCAGGACCTGGCCGCGGTCCCCGTAGGTAAGGAAGGTCACGCATATCAATGAGTACGTGCAACTGGGAAGAAGCTCTCCGTCTGAGAATCCTCGCCAGCATGGCCCTGTCAGCCGCCCTGGCCTTATCCTTGACCGGCTGCTCGCATCAAACCGCGAGCGCCGCGCCGTCGAACTCTCCCGCCCCCACGGTGGAGACGGTCCCGGACCGGAACGTGGTTTCGATTCCGAACCCCGAACGTTTCGGCATCACACCCGCCGTGGCGCGCCGCGAGGCCGACCAGCTTCTGGCCAACGGCGTGGTGGCCGCCGACGTGAGCCGCTCCTACGCCGTCAACGCGCTCTTCTCCGGACGCGTGGTCGAGGTCAAAGCGCGCCTGGGTGACGACGTCGCCAAGGGGCAGGTCCTCATGACCATGACCAGCCCGGACATGGCTCAGGCTTTCGCCGACTACCAGAAGTTCCAGGCCGACGCCGCCCTGGCAAAAACCCAGCTCGACCGCACGCAGCTCCTCTTCTCCCGCGGCGCCGTGGCGCAGAAGGACCTGGATGTGGCCCAGGATACGTCCAACAAAGCCGACGTGGACCTGAAGGCCGCGGCCGAGCGCATTCGCCTTCTGGGCGGCAATCCCGACCATGTGTCTCCGCTCATCGAAATTCAGGCGCCCGTGGCGGGTACCATCGTGGAACAGAACGTCACCTCCGCGGCCGGGGTCAAGTCTCTGGATAGTTCCCCGAACCTCTTCACCATCGCCGATCTCTCCAACATTTGGGTGCTCTGCGACGTTTACGAAAACGACCTCTCGCGCGTTCACCTGGGCGATGCCGCCGATATCGAGCTCAACGCCTATCCCAATCGCATGCTGCGCGGCAAGGTGACGAATATCTCCAAGCTTCTCGATCCCAATACCCGCTCAGCCAAGGTGCGCATCGAGTTGCCGAACCCCAGCGGCATGCTCCGGCCCAACATGTTCGCCACCGCGCATTTCGTCTCGCAAGGAACGCAAACCAGGACCGTGATTCCCTCCACCGCCGTGTTGCGGCTTCAGGACCGCGACTGGGTGTTCGTCAAGCTCAGCCCCCAAACGTTCCGCCGCACCGAAGTGCAGGCCGGGGCCGTGGATACCGACAAGACCCAGCAGATCCTGGACGGCCTGAAGCCCGGCGACCAGGTGGTAAACGATGCTCTGATGTTTGACCGCGAAGTCCAGAAGAGTACCGAACAGTGATCCAAAAATCCGTTAGCTTTGCCCTCCAGAACCGCTTCCTGGTGCTCTGCGCGGGAATCCTCCTCCTGGTCTGGGGCGCCATCGCCTTCAAGCAGCTTCCCGTGGAAGCGTATCCCGACGTCGCCAACAATTACGTCCAGGTCATCACGCAATGGCCGGGCCGCGCGGCTGAAGAGGTGGAGCAACAGGTCACCATCCCCATCGAAGTCCAGATGAACGGCCTGCCGCAACTCGTCTCCTTGCGCTCCTGGTCTCTCGCCGGACTCTCCAGCATCAACCTCACCTTTGACGACGGCTCCAACAACGACCTCAACCGCCAGAAGGTTCTCGAAAAGCTCTCCCAGGTGGTTCTGCCCAGCGGCCTTCAGCCCGAGCTCGGCGCGGATTATAGCCCCGTCGGCCAGATCTACTTCTTCACCCTCCGCAGCACCAACCCGGATTACGACGTCATGGCCCTCAAGTCGCTCGAGGACTGGACCATCGAGAAGCAGTTGAAGTCCGTCCCCGACGTCGTGGACGTCTCCACCTTCGGCGGCGCCACGCGCGAATACCAGGTGCAGGTGGACCCCAACAAGCTCATCTCCTATGGCCTCAGCATCGGCCAGGTGGAGGCGGCCATCTCCAACAACAACGTGAACGCCGGCGGCAGCTTCATCGAGCGCGGCGAGCAGGCCATCAACGTCCGAGCCGTCGGGTTGGTGCAAACCGTCGACGACATCGGCGCCATCGTCCTCAAAACGCAGAACGGCATCCCCGTGCGCGTGCGCGATATTGGCGACGTCCGCCAGGGTCCCAAAATCCGCCTCGGGCAGCTCGGCAAGGCCACCCACTTCGACCTCGGCAAGGTGATCGACGATCCCGACGTGGTCTCCGGCATCGTGCTCCTTCGCAAGGGCGCCGACGGTGACAACGTCCTCACCGCGCTGCACGAAAAGGTCGACTTCCTGAACAATCACTTCCTTCCGCCGGGCGTGGACATCGTGCCCCACCTGGACCGTAGCGACC
>DATKOS010000324.1:0-2479 GCA_035524535.1 Bryobacteraceae bacterium | reverse complement strand
GGCGGGCCGCTACATGAAAGACTATCGCGAACTGCGCGCCCGCGTTCCCTTTCTGGAGTTGTGCAAGAGTCCCGCGCTGGTGTCAGAAGTCACGGTGACCGCGGCGGAGAAGCTGGGCGTGGACGCGGCCATTATTTTCGCCGACCTGCTGCTGATCGTTGAGCCGCTGGGATTGCATCTGGAGTATGGCAAGGGGGAAGGACCGATCATCAGCCCGCCGGTGCGCACGGCCGCGGATCTGGACCGCTTGCAGGAGGTCGACCCTCTCCAGTCGCTGGGTTACCTGTACGAAGCGATCCGCCAAACGCGTTCGGACCTGAGCGCCAGGCTGCCGCTGATCGGATTCGCCGCCTGCCCGTTCACCCTGGCGTCCTACCTGATTGAGGGCGGCGGGTCACGAAACTACCGCCACACCAAGGCCCTGATGTATGGTGACGCCGGCGCCTGGCGGGCGCTGATGGAACGCCTGGCGCGCGCGCTGGCGAAGTACCTCAACGCCCAGATTGATGCCGGCGTGCAGGCCGTGCAGGTGTTTGACACCTGGGTGGGCTGCCTGGGGCCGCAGGATTATCGCGATTACGTCCAACCCTATACGCGCATGATGTTGCAGGAAGTTAAAACGGGGGCGCCTATTATCCACTTTGGAACGGGCACGGCCATGCTGCTGGAGGCCATGCGTGACGCCGGCGGCGACGTTATCGGCGTCGATTCGCATGTCGAGCTGGACCAGGCCTGGCGGCGCGTGGGTGACGGCGTGGGCGTGCAGGGCAACCTGGACCCCGTGGTGCTCTACGGCGACCAGAACTTCATTCGCAAGCGCGCCAAGCGCGTACTGAACCAGGCCGGCTACCGCACCGGCCACATCTTTAACCTCGGCCACGGCCTGCTGCCCGACACGCCGTACGACAACGTCGTCGCGCTGGTCAAAATGGTACACGACATCAGCAGCTACCAGATCTCCAAAGGACACCGCCCGCCGCGCATCTGGCAGGGCAGCCGCAAGACCCTCGATCGAGATTGAGTTCGGACGGACGGAGAAGAGCAGGGCAAAAGGCAAAGGGCAAATTCCAGTATCAGCAGGCCCGGCCCGGGGCAGCGTGGCCGGCGGCATCGGCTTTCGCGCAAAGCACCTGCATGGCCACATGGAACATCATCATGTGAATGTCTTCGACCTTCTGCATGTCGTTCACGGGGACGTGCAGCGGTACTTGCGCCAGGCCTTTCAGCTTGCCGCCGCTGAAGCCGGTCAATCCCACGGTGACGGCGCCGTGCTGGTTCGCGTACTCGACGGCCTTGAGCACGTTGGGCGAGTTGCCGCTGCCGGAAAGGGCAATCACCAGGTCGCCGGGACGGAGGAAGTTCTTGAGTTGCTCCACGAAGGCTTCCGCGTAGGAAACATCGTTGGCGTAGGCCGTGAGGGTGGCCATGTTGTCATTCAGGCTGATCACGCGGAAGCGCTTTTCGCGTCCGTAGGAGACGCCCTTGTTCAAATCGCCGGCGGCATGCGAGGCACTGGCGCCGCTGCCGCCATTGCCCATCAGGAAGACCTGCCGGCCTTCCAGGTAGGCGCTCTCGAGAAGTTGCAGGAATTTCTCCGCCGCGTCGGTGGGAATGGCGTCAAGCGCCTCTTTCAAGCCGTGGGTGTAATCCAGGAACTGTTCGCGAAGCATTCATTTCCTCCTGTATGCGATTATTCCTCATCAACGCGGGAAGGGCAAGTTCAACGATCGGATGGCGGGCGCAGTCGGAACCGGTCTCGCGCGTTGTGCGCGGCGGCGGGGCGGAAGCTTGCCGTCGTGATGGGGCGCTGAGAGTGGAGCAGAGTTCGGGGGCATCATGAAACTACAGGGCAAAGTAGCGGTGGTAACCGGCGCGGCACGGGGCATTGGGCGGGCCAGCGCCATCCGCTTCGCCAAGGAAGGCGCGAAGGTCACCGTGGCGGACGTGCGCGCCGATCTTGGTGCTGAGACCGTGAGCCTGATCGCCAGCGCCGGCGGCGAGGCGCACTTCGCGCTGGCCGACGTCTCCCGCGAGCACGACGTGAAGACCCTGCTGGAAGAAACCGCGGCGCGCTGGGGGCGCGTTGACATCCTCTTCAACAACGCCGGCTACGCGCTGGTGAAACTGGTCGAGGATACCACCGAAGCCGAATGGGACCACCTGCTGGCCGTGAATCTGAAGTCGGTCTTCTTCGGCGTCAAGTACGTGGTGCCGATCATGCGCCGGCAGGGCGGCGGGGTGATCCTGAACATGGGGTCCATCAGCGGTCTGGTGGGCCAGATGCTCACACCCGGCTACGTCGCTTCCAAAGGCGCCGTGGTGATGCTCACCAAATCGCTGGCGCTCGACTATGGGCGTGACAACATCCGCGTAAATTGCCTCTGCCCGGGAATCACGGACACGCCGGCCTTCCGCGAGCACATCGCGTCCAGCGCAGACCCGGAGGCGCTCATCCGCGAACGCCAGACGCGCGTGCCGC
>DATKOS010000323.1:0-43043 GCA_035524535.1 Bryobacteraceae bacterium | reverse complement strand
GCATTCAGGTGCTGGTCAATCTGACGCACCGCGGCGCCTGTGGTTGCGATCCGGAAACCGGCGACGGCGCCGGTGTGCTGATCCAAATTCCTCACCGCTTCTTTGCGCGCGAATGCGCTCGCCTGGGCTTCACGCTCCCGCCGGCCGGAGAATACGGCGTCGGGATGACCTTCCTGCCCGTGGAGCCGCACGCGCGGCTGCAGTGCGAAGGCGTCGTGGAACGGATTGTCAAGGAAGAAGGGCTCACGGTTCTCGGCTGGCGCGATACGCCCATCGACGGGTCGGCCATCGGCCGCGTGGCGCGCGTTTCGCAGCCTTATATTCAGCAGATTTTCGTGGGGCGGGGCGCGGGCATGACCCCGGATGAGCTCGAGCGCAAGCTCTACGTGGTGCGTAAGCGCGCCGAGGCCGAGGTTGCCGCCTCGGAGGGCCCTGCCAAGGACTTCTTCTATATCCCCTCTCTCTCCGGCCGGACCATCATTTATAAGGGTCTGCTCCTGGCGCCGCAGATTGCGCGCTTCTATCCCGAATTGAGCGACCCCGACGTAGTGAGCGCGCTGTGCCTGGTGCACCAGCGCTTCTCCACCAACACGTTCCCCACCTGGCAACTGGCGCACCCATTCCGCTACGTGGCGCACAACGGCGAAATCAATACGCTGCGCGGCAATGTGAACTGGATGCACGCGCGCCAGTCCGTGCTGGCTTCTCCTCTGTTCGGCAAGGACATCAAAAAGCTGTTCCCCATCATTCAACTCAGCGGCAGCGATTCGGCGAACTTCGATAACGCGCTGGAGCTTCTGGTCATGGCCGGGCGCGCGCTGCCCCACGCGATGGCCATGCTGATTCCGGAAGCGTGGTCGAAGAACGAGCACATGAATCCGAAGAAGCGGGCGTTCTACGAATACCACGCTTCGCTGATGGAGCCCTGGGATGGCCCGGCGGCGATCGCCTTCACGGACGGCCGGTCCATTGGCGCCACGCTGGACCGGAACGGCCTGCGCCCGGCGCGCTACGTGGTGACGAAGGACGGGCTGGCCGTGATGGCTTCCGAGGCCGGCGTGCTGCCGGTGGCGCCCGAGGACGTGGTGCAGAAGGGCCGCCTGCAGCCCGGCAAGATGCTGCTGGTGGATACGGAACAGGGCCGCATCGTCTCGGACCAGGAACTCAAGCGCGCCCTCTACAACCGCAATCCGTACGAACAGTGGATCAAGGAAAACCAGATCACGTTGGATCAGCTTCCAGAGCCGCCGCGCGAGCACGCGGCGGAGGAGTCCACGCTGGTGGTCCGCCAGCGCGCCTTCGGATTCACGCAGGAAGATGTGCGCATGATCCTGGCGCCGATGGCGGAGAAGGGCGAGGAGCCCATCGGCTCCATGGGCGCGGATACGCCGCTGGCGTGCCTCTCGGACCGGCCGCAGCCGCTATTCAACTATTTCAAGCAGCTCTTCGCGCAGGTGACCAACCCGCCCATCGATCCGATTCGCGAAGACATGGTCATGTCGCTCACCAGCTACATCGGCACGGAGCGCAACATTCTGGATGAAACGCCGAAGCACTGCCACACGCTGAAGCTGAAGGACCCGATCGTGACCAATCACGATCTGGAGAAGCTACGCCGCCTGGCAAAGGGCGATTTCCTGGCGACCACGCTGCCCACGCTGTTCCCCGTGGAGGAGAACGGCAAGGGGCTGGAGCGCGCGCTCAACCAACTGTGCCGGCGGGCATCGCTGGCCATTCAATCCGGCTACACGGTGCTGATTCTCTCCGACCGGGGAGTGGACCAGGACTACGCGCCGATTCCCAGCCTGCTAGCCCTGGCGGCGGTGCACAATCACCTGGTGCGGCAGGAGACGCGCACGCAGGTGGCGCTGATTGTGGAGTCCGGCGAGCCGCGCGAGGTGATGCACTTCGCGCTGCTCATCGGCTATGGCGCGAGCGCGGTGAATCCGTACCTGGCGCTGGAGACCGTGGGGCCGGAGGGAGCGCCGAAATTCATCAAGGCCGTAAATAAGGGCCTGCTGAAGACATTCTCGAAGATGGGCATCTCCACGCTGCAGAGCTATCGCGGCGCGCAGGTCTTCGAAGCGATCGGCTTGGACCGCCGGATGGTGGAGAAGTACTTCACAGGTACGGTCTCGCGCATCGAGGGCGTGGGGCTGGACGTTATCGCGCAGGAAGCCGTGATGCGGCATCGGTATGCGTTCCGCCCGCTGGTGGAATCGGAGACCGACCTTGCGGCCGGCGGCGACTATCAGTACCGCGTGGGCGGGGAATACCACCTGGTGAATCCGCAGACCATCGCCAAGCTGCAGCACGCGGTCCGGCAGAAGAGCTTCGAGACGTTCCAGGAATACACGGATCTCGTCGACCGGCAGAACCGCCAGCTTTCCACGCTGCGCGGCTTGCTGGAGCTGAAGAAGTCCAAGAAACCCGTGCCGCTGGAAGAAGTGGAGCCGGCTCAGGAGATCGTAAAACGCTTTGCGACCGGCGCCATGTCCTTCGGCTCAATCTCGAAGGAGGCCCACGAAACGCTGGCCATCGCCATGAACCGCATGGGCGGGCGCTCCAACACCGGCGAGGGCGGCGAGGACGAGGAGCGATTCACGGATCTGCGCCGCAGTTCCGTGAAGCAGGTGGCCTCGGGACGCTTCGGCGTGACGGCGCACTACCTGGTGAACGCGGACGAACTGCAGATCAAGATGGCGCAGGGGGCCAAGCCCGGCGAGGGCGGCCAGCTTCCAGGCCACAAGGTGGACAAGGTGATCGCGCGCGTGCGCCACTCGGTGCCCGGCGTCGGCCTGATTTCACCGCCGCCGCACCATGACATCTACTCGATTGAAGATCTGGCGCAGTTGATCTACGACCTGAAGAACGTGAATCCGGCCGCGCGCATCTCGGTGAAGCTGGTGGCCGAGGTGGGCGTGGGCACGGTGGCCGCGGGCGTGGCGAAGGCGCATGCGGACGTGGTGCTCATCTCCGGCGATTCCGGCGGCACCGGCGCTTCGCCGCTCAGCTCGATTCGCCACGCGGGTATTCCGTGGGAGTTGGGCCTGGCGGAAACGCACCAGGTGCTCGTGATGAACGATCTGCGCGGCCGCATCCGCGTGCAGACAGACGGCAAGCTGCAGACCGGGCGCGACGTGGCGATCGCCGCGCTGCTGGGCGCCGAAGAGTTTGGATTTTCGACCACGCCGCTGGTGGCGATGGGCTGCATCATGATGCGCAAGTGCCACCTGAATACCTGCCCGGTGGGCATTGCGACGCAGGACCCCGTGCTGCGCGAACGCTTCGCGGGCGAGCCGGAGAACGTTATTAACTTCTTCTTCTTCGTGGCCGAACAGGTGCGCCAGCACATGGCCTCCATGGGCTTCCGCACCTTCGATGAAATGATCGGCCGCTCGGACATGCTGGAAACGCGCGCCGCGCGGGACCACTGGAAGGCCAAGGGCCTGGATCTTTCGATGATCCTCTACAATCCGCCGGCGCCGAGCCGCATCGCGCGCCGCTGCGTGCAGGCGCAGGATCACGGACTGAACACGGCGCTCGATCACGAGCTGATCGACCTGTCGCGGCCGACTTTGGAGCGGCTGGCGCCGGTGGACGTGCGATTGCCCATCCGCAACGTGCACCGCACGGTGGGCGCGATGCTCTCCGGCGAGGTGGCGCGGCGCTACGGCTCCAAGGGTCTGCCTTCGGACCTGATACGATTCCGCTTCAACGGCTCGGCCGGCCAGAGCTTCGGCGCGTTCCTGGCGAAGGGCGTCACGCTGGAGCTGGAGGGCGAGGCGAACGACTATATCGGCAAGGGGCTCTCCGGCGGACGGATCATCGTGTATCCGCCCCGCGCCTCCACATTCGTGCCGGAGGAGAACATTCTCATCGGCAACACGGCGTTGTACGGCGCCACGTCCGGCGAGGCTTATATCAACGGCGTGGCCGGTGAGCGTTTCGCGGTGCGCAACTCCGGCGCCACGGCCGTGGTGGAAGGACTAGGCGACCACGGCTGCGAATACATGACGCGCGGCCTGGTGGTGGTGCTCGGCAAGTGCGGCCGCAACTTCGCGGCTGGGATGAGCGGCGGCCTGGCGTTCGTCCTGGACGTGAAGGGCGATTTCGCCGCGAAGCGCTGCAATATGGCGAGCGTGGATCTGGAGCCGCTCACCGAGAGCGATCCCGACGCCCAGTTGGTGCTGACGCTGGTTTCGCGCCATGCGGAGGCTACCGGCAGCCCGCTGGCGCGCCGCATCCTGGAGAACTGGAGCGAGACGCTGCCGAGGTTCCTGCGCATCTTCCCGCACGAGTACCGGCGGGCGCTGAACGCGGGAGAGAACGTGGGTCACGCGGTGGACTTTTCGCGGCTGCCCTCCAGCCAGCCTCTTCCCGCCGCCCTGCAGCCGTTTGGAGATTGAGCCATGGGTAAAGTTACTGGTTTTCTCGAATTTCAGCGCGAGACCGCGCAGCGCCGCCCGGTGACCGAGCGTCTGCAGGATTGGAACGAGATCTACCTGCCGTTCCCCGAGGAGAACGCCCGGTCGCAGGGTGCGCGCTGCATGGATTGCGGCGTGCCCTTTTGCCACACTGGGTGCCCGCTGAACAACGTCATTCCGGATTGGAACGACCTCACGTACCGCGGCGACTGGCACGGGGCCATTCGCCGTCTGCATGCGACCAACAACTTCCCCGAGTTCACCGGGCGCATTTGCCCGGCGCCTTGCGAAGCCGCTTGCGTGCTGGGCATCAACGCCCCGCCGGTGACCATCCGCCAGATTGAGAAGCAGGTGGCGGATCGCGGCTTTGAGGATGGCTACATCAAGCCCGAGCTGCCCTTGAAGCTGACGGGCAAGCGCGTGGCCGTGGTGGGTTCGGGCCCGGCAGGGCTGGCCGCCGCGCAGCAGCTTGCGCGCGCGGGGCATTCCGTGACGGTCTTCGAAAAGAACGACCGCTTCGGAGGTTTGCTGCGCTACGGCATTCCGAATTTCAAGATGGAGAAGCACCTGATCGACCGCCGGCTCGAACAGATGCACGCCGAAGGAGTCACATTCCAGGCCAACGCGCACATCGGCGGCAATGTTCCGGTGGAGGACCTGCGCAAGAATTTCGACGCGATCCTGCTGGCCGGCGGCTCGGAGAATCCCCGCGACCTTCGCGTGCCCGGGCGGGAACTGCGCGGCATCCACTTCGCCATGGATTTTCTCCCGCAGCAGAACCGGCGCAACGAAGGAGACACCGTTCCGGAATCGGAGGCCATTCTGGCCGGCGGCAAGCGTGTGGTGATCATCGGCGGCGGCGATACGGGCGCGGATTGCCTGGGCACCAGCCACCGCCAGGGCGCGCTCGCCGTGACGCAATTTGAGTTACTGCCGAAGCCGCCCGACGAGCGGTCGCCTTCCACGCCGTGGCCCCTGTGGCCCATGCAGCTGCGCGTGGAGAGCTCGCACGAAGAAGGCGGCCTGCGCGATTGGAGCGTCTCCACGGTGAAGTTCACGGGGACCAAGAATGGCCACGTGAGCCAGCTTCACGCGGTGCGCGTGGGCCCGCCGCCGCATTTCGCGCCGGTTCCGGGCAGCGAGTTCACCATGGACGTGGATCTGGTGCTGCTCGCCATGGGTTTCGTGGGGCCGGTGAAGAACGGCATGATCGAACAACTGGGCGTGGAGCTCGATGCGCGCGGCAACGTGAAGACGGACGAGAACCGCATGACCTCCGTGACCGGCGTATTCGCCGCCGGAGATATGCGCCGCGGCCAATCGCTGGTGGTCTGGGCCATCGCCGAAGGACGGCAAGCGGCTCAAGCGATCGACCGGTATTTGATGGCGGAGCCGGCGTAGAGGCGAGGGAAACGCCTGGAGCCAGGCGCGTTGTGCGGCCTTTCGCGCCGCGACAGGAGAGGCTATAATTCCTACGGAGGGCTTATGCGTCTCCTGTTCTTGACTGCGGCAGCCTGTCTTCTCCTCTCGGCGCAGACCGCTTCCCCGCCGGCCCGGCCGCAAGGCGATGGCTCAACCGTCACCGTGCGAGCCACGCCGTCCCCCGTGGTTACGGCGGGTGTGCCCGCGGCTGGCGTCTGCTCCATTCCGCTCCTGGAGGCCAGGAAGGGCGACCCTCACGACCGCATCGGCCGCCCCCTGCCACCGGCCCGGACCGCGGATCCCATTCGGGTGAAGCCGCCCGCGCCGCCCTGCGACGCAAAAAGCAAGTGAAGAAGCCATCCGGCCGAGCGCAGAAGTTTACGGCTTCCCGTACACCGCGCTGTAGGCAAGCTGCTGCTTGACGTAGTCGCGTGGGTAGCTGATCTCCACCTTGGTCACTCTACCGGCGCCGTCCATCTGCGCCGTGAAGTCCGAGTTGACGCCGGTGAAATACGTGGGCAGGTTGAGCTTGGTGTAGCGCGCCAGCACTTGATCCCGCAGTGCCGGATCGAAATGAACGGCGTACTTGTTCATGAGCGCCTTAATGGCGTCGTAATCGCCCTCGGCCTTGATGCGCATCAGCTCGGCGAGCAGCATGCCCACGCCTTCGCGCATCTTCTTGTAGTCGGTGACGGTGACGTAGGTCTTGCCGTTGCGGGTGAACATGGAGATGGCGCCGGTTTTGTCCTGAATGTAGCGGGCGATCAATTCGCGGTCGCGCTCGTGGTCTTCCTCAATCGTGTCGCCCTTGGGGATGCGGCGGAGTTGCACCAGCATCTGCCGGGCGGCCTGGTTGTACATGACGCGGCCGATGTCGTCGGTGGACACCAGGCCCAGTTCCTTGAGCTTGGGGTCGAAGACGTTCCATAGCGCCATGAGGTCCGCGCGCGCCTCTTCCAGCGCGGAGAAATACTCCTTCAGGTAGTAGGAGGCCTCATGGGTCAGTTTCGGGCTGAGTTTGCCGGAGCCGTGGCCAATCACTTCGTGCATCTCGGTCAGCAGATCCTGGGCCTCATCGCCATACTTCTTTTCGAGCGCGGCCTCTTGCGGCGAGGAACAGAACTCGTCGATGGACGCCGTGCCCACGGCGCCGCTCAAGGCGTGCGAGCTGGCAAAGAAGAGATAGCTCTTGGAACCGTACTTTTCGCGGATCTCGTCCTCGTTGGGGAGGTTATCGCCGATGGTGCTCACGTGGAAATCGCCGGTCTCCACCAGCGTTTCCACGGCGTTGGCCACGGGCGGCGAAACGCCGTGCTTCTTGTAGCGGGCATCCCAGGGCGCGCGATCCTCGAAATACTGCGCGTTCGCGGCGATCTTGCCGATGGCGTTGGATGCTTTGGCATCGCGCACGGATACGAAACTCTGCGAGCTGCCCTTGGCCCCGCGGGCGTCGCGGTAAATCTCAATGAAGCCGTTGATGAAGTCCACGGGCTCGTTGTTCGCCACCCAGTCCATATCGAACTGCAGCCAGTCCTTGTATTCCCCGGTCTGGTAATAGCGCACGAGGTCGGCAATCACTTTCGCCTGCCCGGGGCTCGCGTACGCCTCTGCCTTGGTGAGAAAACCGTCGGCCTTGGCAAGGTACGGCGCGTAGAGTCCGGCCGGCACGCGGTGGTCCGGCGTACCGGCGCGATACACGTCCTCGATCAGTTTGCCGTTTAGGCGCTCCACGCGCGAATTGAGGCGGTAGCGTTCGGTGAAGTTCTTGAGGTCCGCCAGGGTGACGCCGGAATAGAAGCTGTTGGCGCTGGCCTGGATGATGTCCTTGCCGCCTTCCGGGCTCTTCGCCGTGATGAGCGGCTCGAAGTTCGGATCGAACAAGGACTGCCGCAGAGCATCTACTTCCGGCAGCAGGTCCTTGCGCCCGGCTTGATCCAGCGCGCGCCGCAGTTCGTCTTCGGTGAATTTCGGCAGGAATTTCTGCGAGGTCAGCTCATTGTGGTTGCCCTTGTTACCCCAGAAGAGCTTGGTGAAATCGAGGACCTTGGCGTAGATGGCGGGATCGACCTTGTCCTTACTCACTACAACCGCTTCAAGCACGCGCTTCTGACGCAACCCGAAGCGGGAAAGCTGGTCATAGATGATCGGATCGATGGCGATGGAGGCTTGCGTCAGCCAATAGGCCAGAGCTTGCTGCTGCAACGAGAGCGTGGAGAAGCTACTGGCTTCCAACTGGATGAAAGCCGTGGTATCGACACGGTCCACCAGCGGCGACGCGGCCCAGCCGAGAGCGGCGCCGGCCAAAACAGTGGCGGCAATTCGTTTCCACACAACTCGATTGTGGCACGGGATGCGGAGGACCGAAATGGCGGCTTAGCCGATGGTCGCCGCAGCGATCTCTTCCAGAACTCGTTCCATTTCGCCGGCGGGATCGGCCGCGCGGGTGATCTGGCGGCCCATCACGAGGTAATCCGCGCCGTTTGCAATGGCTTGCGCCGGAGTAGCCACGCGCTTCTGGTCGGCCTTGGCGCCGCCGGCGGAGCGTACGCCCGGCGTCACCAGGATGGCGGAGGGGCCCACAAGAGCGCGAACGGCCGCGGCATCCAGCGGCGATGCAACCAAGCCATCGATTCCCGCTTCCATGGCCTTGCGCGCGCGCAGGGCCACCAGGTCCGCCGGCTCACAGGGGTAACCCAGATCGCCAAGATCCGCCTGGTCGAAGCTGGTGAGCACCGTGACCGCCAGCAGTTGGAGCGGCGCGCCGGCCTTGCCTTCCACGGCCGCGCGCATCACCGCGCCGCTGCCATGCACGGTCAGGAAGCGTACGCCGCTCCCCGCCACCTGCGCTACGGCGCGCTTCACGGTCTCCGGAATATCGTAGAACTTCATATCCAGGAACACGTCCTTGCCGCCATCGATCAGCTCGCGCACGAAGGACATGCCGGCGGCCGCATACAGTTCCATGCCGACCTTATAAAAGCCGGCGCGCGCGCCCAGGCGCGAGACCAGCGCGCGGGCTTCCGCGGCGGAATCGACGTCCAGGGCGACAATGATGGGATTGTGAATCACTTCAGGCTGCATTCGTGGTGTTGTTGAAACTCCTTCTTCAGGCCGCCCGTCACGAACTTCGCCTCAAAGACGTCGGATTGCCCGAAGGGTTGAAAATCCACGGAGAACAAGTTCGTGGAGAAGAGCTTCTCGACAAGCTGGTTCGACGAGAGGATGGAGCCGATAACCGTCTCCCCGGCGCCCATGTATTGGTAGATGGCGGTGCTCTTGGGAATCAGTTCCCAGGTCCGCTTCTGTTCCTTCCTGTCGAACTTCAAGGGAAGCAGAACGGTCTCGCGCCCGAAGAGGGCCGGGTCCTCCTTCGGCGCCGTCAGCGTGACCGCCCCCTGCGACCGCGTCGACATGACTCCCGGCGCAACGCCGCCCGTATCCAGCAGCACGCCGAGCGACCATTCTTCCTTGTGAGGTTGCCCCTTAGCTTCGCACCGCACGGTGAATAGCGGCGTGAACTTGCCGGAGCCATCGGCTTTCAAGTAAGAGGTGATGGAAGGAATATTCAGATCAACCCACTTGGTTTCGTCGGCCGCGTTGGAGCTTTGCGTTACCTGAATTCCCTGGCCGAAACAAGCTGCCAGCGCAAGCGCCCCCAGGCCCATGGATTTGAATATCGGCATGATTCCCCTTGGGTAAGTTGCTCGTCCTGCATGGTACATCGCCGCCGCGGAATGGCGCAAGGCGCCGGCGGGTCAGACCACGCGCACCGGCTTCTCGCCGCGCGGCAGAACGCGCCCGATCCGATAGGCGCCTTCCAGCGAACGCTCGAATTCCGCCGCTCCGCTTTCCGCCATCGCAATCAGCAAGCCGCCGGAGGTTTGCGGATCGTAGAGCAGATCTTCCACCTCACGCGCCAGTTCCGCGGCCGCCGCTACGGCGCAGGAAACAAACTCCTGGTTGTTGCGAAGGCCGCCGGGGATGGCGCCGGCGCGAGAGTAGTCCAGCGCTCCTGGCAGGAATTGCACGCGCGCGGCCTCAACCTCCAGCGTCACGCCGCTAGCCAGGGCCATCTCGCGCGCATGCCCGAGCAAGCCGAAGCCGCTAACATCCGTACAACCGTGAGTCTCGCGGCGCAGCATCTCCTCGCAGGCCGCGCGGTTCAGCGTGAGCATGGAGGACACCGCGGCGTCCATGTGCTCCGGGGCCGCCAGGCCGCGCTTCAGCGCGGTGGAAATCACGCCCGTGCCGATGCGCTTGGTAAACAGCAGAGCGTCTCCGGCGCGCGCGCCGGCATTGGCCATGATGCGATCCGGATGAACCGCGCCCGTGACCGCATATCCGAACTTGATTTCCTCATCGGCCACGCTATGGCCGCCCAGTATGGAGCAGCCGGCTTCGCGCATTTTCTCCGCGCCGCCCTTCATGATCTGCTCCAGATCCACCATGTCGCCCTTGCCGGGATAGGCCACAATGGCGAGGGCGGAGAGCGGACGCCCGCCCATCGCATAAACGTCGCTCAGCGCGTTGGCCGCGGCAATAGCGCCAAACGTATACGGATCGTCCACGATGGGCGTGAAGAAGTCCACCGTCTGCACCAGGGCAAGCTCCGCCGTCAGCTTGTACACACCGGCATCGTCGGCGGTATCGAACCCGATCAGCACATTCTCATCGGCCCAGCGCGGGACGCCGGCCAACACCTTGTCCAACAACTTTGGACTCAGCTTGGACGCTCAACCCGCGGCCTTCACATGGGCCGTCAACTTGCGGTCTCGGATAGGTGGTTCCATCGTTTCCTACTATAATAAGCGAGATGAAGCGGACGGCTATCTGGTTGGGGATGCTGGCGTTGGCAGGCGCCGCCTCCCTGATTTCGCGGGACCCCGCGCCAGATCCGCGCCTCAAGGACGCTTCACGCGAATCCGCGCGCAATGGGTGGATCATGGTCCACCTGAAAGGCTCGCCGGGGGAGATCGGATTTCAGCACGGCTACCTGCTGACGCCGGAAATCGAGGACACCTTCAAGGACATCTCCCTGGAGAGCACTCACGACGAGCGCCGCGATTGGCAGTTCTTCCGCAACGTGGCGCGCGATGTCTATTGGCCGCACATCGAGGAGGAGTACCGCCGGGAACTGACCGGCATTGTGGACGGCTTGGCCGCCCACGGCTCCAAGCTGGACCTCTGGGACATCGTGGCGCTGAACGCTTGGCTGGAGCAGAGCTACTACGATAAGTCCGTCGGCTCGGATCCAGAAGGCGCCGCCGCGGAGCATTGCAGCGCGTTCGTGGCCACCGGCAGCTATACCAAGGACGGGCGCGTCGTCATCGGCCACAACAACTGGACCAGCTACGCCTCGGGCGAGCGCTGGAACGTCATCTTCGATATCACTCCGGAGCGCGGCAACCGCATTCTGATGGACGGCATGGCCGGCCTCATCCACAGCGGTGACGATTTTGGCGTCAACTCGGCGGGTCTCGCCATCACGGAGACCACCATCTCGGGCTTCAAGGGATTTGACGTGAACGGCGTCCCCGAGTTTGTGCGCGCCCGTAAGGCCATGCAATACGCCAATAACGTGGACGATTTCGCGCGCATCATGGAGGACGGCAACAACGGCGGCTACGCCAACACGTGGCTTGTGGCCGACCGCAAGAACAACGAGATCGCAAGCCTGGAACTGGGCCTGAAGAACGTCACGCTCCAGCGCACGTCGGATGGCTTTTTTGTGGGCGCCAATTACCCCTCGAACCCCAAGCTGATACAGGAGGAAACCGAATACGACCCCAACGACCGCGGCGGCAGCGGCAATGCGCGCCACGTGCGCTGGCTGGAACTGATGGCCCAATACAAGGGGAAGATCGACGTGGCGGCGGGCGAAAAATTCCTCGGCGACCACTTCGATTCCTTCGAGGGCAAAACGGACCCGGATGAGCGCACGCTCTGCGGCCACATCGATCTTTCCCCGCGCGGCGTCTCCTCGTGGTGGGGGCCTTATGGCTGGGCAGGCACGGTGCAGAATAAAGTGACTGACGCGGCCGGCATCGCCAGGATGGCCTTCATGGCTTCGTTGGGGCACTCCTGCGGGCTGAACTTTATAGCCGCGCCCTACTTGAGTAAGCACCCGGAATTCGCATGGGCGAGGACCATCCTGGGCGATTTGAATTCGCATCCATGGACGGCGTTCGCGGCGAAGTAGCGCGGAGAGCGGGGATGATCAAGACAAAGCGGCATGGGGGAGCAGCGCGGGCGCTAGCGCTCTGGTGGAGCGCAGCCATAGCCTGGGCCGCGCCCGCGGTGCTCGTCACCGTCGCCGATCCTTCGAGCCAGCCCATCCCCGGTGTGACCCTTCAACTCAAGCAGGGTGACGCGGTTGTGGCCTCGGCGGAAACCGACGCCGCCGGGCACGCCTCCTTTCCCGGTCTGAGCCCCGGCGCGTATACGCTCTCAGCCGCGAGTCCCGGCTTCGCGGCCAAGCAGGCCGCCTTCACGCTTTCCGCCGCCGCCGATGTCTCGCTTGAACTCACCATGCTCCCGGCGGCGCAACCGCGCGAGGAAACCGTGGAAGTGAAGGGCACGCTCGATCCGGTGGCCCAAGGCGCTTCGCCTCCCGCCACCGTGTCCACCGAAGCCGCCAAGGAACTTCCCAGCCGGCCCGCCACCGTGGCCGATGCCCTACCGCTGCTGCCGGGCGTGGTGCGGTCTCCGGGCGGCGGCCTGGTGTTTTCCGGCGCCGGCGAACAGCGCAGCGCCATGATCGTGAACTCGGCTGACGTCACCGACCCGGCTACCGGCCAATTCGGACTCACAGTGCCCATCGACAGCGTCGAGAACCTGAATTACTATCAGACTCCCTATCTGGCCGAGTACGGAAGATTCACCGCCGGCCTCGTCTCGGTGGAAACCAAGCGCGGCGGCAACAAGTGGAAGTGGGAGCTGAACGACCCGTTCCCGGACTTTTCCATCCGCAGCCACCATTTGCGCGGCTTGCGCGACGCCACGCCGCGGCTCAACCTGGATGGCCCGCTCATTGCGGGCAAGCTCTATTTTTCCGAAGGCCTGGAATACGAAGTCCGCAAGACCCCGGTTTTCGAACTGCCCTATCCCTACAACCAGAAGCTCAGCCACGGGGTGAACTCGTTCGCTCAATTCGATTGGGTCGCCTCGGAAAAGCACCTGGTCACCGCCACGGTCCACATCGCGCCGGAGCGGCTGGACTACGTGGGCATGAACTACTACAATCCCCGCCTGACCGACCCCTCAGCCAGCACGCACAATTACACCGTTACGCTCGGCGACCAGCTCACGCTGGGCGGAGGGATCCTGGAAAACACGCTCTCCACCACGCGCTTTGACGCCCGGATTTGGGCGCAAGGCTCGCAGGAACTCGTGATTGCGCCAAACGGCAACAGCGGCAACTACTTTGAGGATCAGAACCGCGGCGCCTCGCGATTCAGTTGGCGCGGCGTCTACACGCTGCCTCCCCTACAACTCGCGGGCAAGCACACCTTCAAAGTCGGCCTTCACGCCGGTGAGAGCACCGACGACGGCCAAATATTCGAACGCCCCATCGACGTAAGGAACGCCGCCAATCAACTGATTGAGAGCTTCACGTTTACCGGCGGCACGCGCTTCCGCAACCGCGACACCGAATACGCCGCGTTCGCGCAGGATAACTGGACGGTGTCCTCGCGCCTGGCCGCCGATCTGGGCTTCCGCGAGGAATCACAAGCCGTTTCCGAAAGCCTGCGCATGGCGCCGCGGGCAGGCGTTTCGTGGAGCCCGTTTGCGCACACCGGAACCGTGGTTCGGGCGGGCGTCGGCGTATTCTACGACCGCGTCCCCCTGAGCGTCTATTCCTACAGCAGCTACCCGAACGAGACGGTCACCACGTACGATGCCGCCGGCCAAGTCTCGGCCGGGCCGTTCTTCTATCTGAACGGGCTTGGAACGGTGAGTTCGAAATCGCGATTCGTGTTCACGGAGTCTCAGCCGGGCAATTTCAGCCCGCGCGCCACCACGGGCAGCATCCGCATCGAGCAGCCGCTCAAGCAGTTCCTGAGGTTCCGCGTCGGATACATGCAGTCCGAATCCACCGGCCTGGTGATCCTGAACTCGGCGGCGCCGGACCCTGTGACCAAGGTCGGCGTGCGCCTGCTTTCGGGCGGCGGCGAAGCGCGCTATTCGCAGTTCGAAGCCACATCTCGCCTCCGCCTCGGCGCGGAACGCGAGCTGTATTTTTCCTACGTTCACAGCCATGCGCGGGGCGACCTGAATGACTTCGCCAATTATCTGGGCAGCTTCCCCTCGCCCATTGTGCATATGAACCAGGTGGCCACGCTGCCAAGCGACATGCCGAACCGCTTCCTGGTTTGGGGCATGATGAAACTGCCCGAGGGCTTCCGCGTGGCGCCGCTCTTCGAGTACCGGGATGGATTCCCCTATAGCGCCGTCGATCAGTTCCAGCACTATGTGGGCGTTCCGAACTCGCTTCGCTTCCCGGCTTTCCTATCGCTCGATTCGCGATTCTCCAAAGACATCAAGGTGAATCCGAAATACACGGTGCGGCTCTCGGTGAGCACCTACAACCTGACGGACCATTTCAACCCCGAGGCTGTCCACTGGAACCTGAGCGACCCGGCCTTTGGGTACCTGTTCGGCCAGAGAGGCCGGCGTTACACCATGGATTTCGACGTGCTGTTCTGAAGAGGCGCGGCGCGGGCCCCGGAGACGCGCGCATGAAACCCGGCGCTAGCCAGGCATTCTATAATCTCTTTCAGAGGTACCGCCTATGCCCGTGCGCGTTCTCGCGGGTCTGCTGACTTGTGTTTGCTTGTTGCCGGCCGCTCCGCCGAAGACCATCGCCACTGCCATGGGAGAAAACGGGGTGCTGGCGCTCACGGTCACTCTCTACATCGACGCGCCGGGAGTCAAGGAGTTGATTGGCGACGATCTCGGCGGATACTACATTGTGGCGGACGTGAAGGTGGAACCGAAGGGCGGCCGGGAGGTCTCCGTCAGCCGTGATGATTTCTTGCTGCGCACGGATAAGGATGGCGACAAGGCGACGCCCTCTTCTCCGGGCCAGATCGCGGGCCAAGGCGCCATTACCGTGCGGGAGGTGAAAGCCGAACGGCCGCCCGGCCCCGCCGGCTCCGGCGGCGGCGACAACATGGTCCCCACAGGCGCAAGTGCGCAGAACGGCACGCCGGGCCGTGTCAGCTCGCTGGAACAGACGCTGCGGGAGAGGCTGCTGCCGGAACAGAAGACCAACCAGCCGTTTCGCGGGCTGTTATATTTCCTGATGGACAAGCAGAAGATGAAGGACCTGGAATTGGTCTATGGCAGCGGAGCGCAGAGAATCGATCTGCGTTTCAAGTAGCGCGCCGCTGCCGCTCAAGAGGCGTCCGCACCGCCGGAGCCTTGCGGTACTCTGAAATCAAATGCGAATCCTGGTGGTTGAGGACGAAAAGCGTATTGCCGATTTCCTGTGCCGCGGCCTGCAGGGCGCGGGATACGCCGTGGATGAGGCGCTTGACGGCCAGTCGGCTCTCGATCACATTCACTCGGCGGATTACGACCTGGTGGTTCTGGATCTGATGCTGCCGGATATGGATGGCCTCAAGGTCCTGCAGAAAATTCGCAACCGCAAGGTGGGTCCGCCGGTCCTGATTCTGAGCGCCCTGGGCGCCCTGGACGACCGCGTGAAAGGCCTCGAACAGGGCGCTGACGATTACCTGGTGAAGCCTTTCGCGTTCGTCGAACTGCTGGCGCGCGTGCGCGCTCTGCTGCGCCGCGGACAGCCCGCCCCGGAGCGGCTGCAAGTGGCCGATCTCACGCTTGACTGCACCCGCCGCAAGGTGATCCGCAGCGCCGAGACCATTGACCTCGCGCCCAAGGAATTCGGCATCCTCGAATACATGATGCGCAACAAGGGGCGCCCGCTCAGCCGCACCATGATCGTGGAGCACGTCTGGGATATGGATTACGACGGCCTCACCAACATCGTGGACGTCTACATCCGCCATTTGCGCAGCAAGATCGACGACCGCTTCCCGCAAAAGCTCATTCAGACCGTGCGCGGAATCGGCTACATGATCGAAGCTCCGGACAAGCAGCCGGACCAGAGCGTCGAACGGCAGGTTTGAAGTGATCCGCGCACGCGATCTCCGCCGCCTCACTCTCGGCTTGCGCTTCCGCCTCACGGCCACCTACGCTTTGTTCTTCTCCGTGCTGCTCATCGCCGTCACGGGAGCGTTCCACGTGCGCCTGGCGAGTACGCTCAACACCGAGGCGCACGACGCGCTGGAGCAGCGCTGGGCCGCCATGAAGGGCTACATGCGCATCGAGATGAATGACGATGCGGGCAAGATTGAGGCCATCTGGTATTACGACGATAAGGATCCGGACGAATCGCGCATCGTGCTGGGCGCCCGCTCGGTGTTCCTGTGTACGGACCAGGACGGCAACATCGTTCCCGACCTGGAGGACCAGCCATCCGTATCGCAGACCTACCGGGATATCGGCGTCGATTCGGTCAAGAGTATTCGCGCGGACCTGCGCCAGGCCGTGGCTACCGGCAAGCCGCTGTGGACCACGCGCCGCAATAAGCAGGGCACGGATTATCTGATCCGCTCCGGCGTGGTTTGGGATGAGCACTACCGCGTCACCGGCACGGGCTCGCCCTACTTCGTGGCGATCGGCTATTCCCTTGCGAACAACGAAAAGACCCTGCGCGAATTCTCATTGCTCTATATTGCGGTGATTCCCGGGTCGTTGATTCTGGGTTCTCTGCTCGGGTGGGTGATGGCGGGCCGCTCCCTGACTCCGGTGCGCGCCGCCGCGCAGGCCGCGCAGCGCATCTCCAGTTCCAATCTCAGCCTGCGCATTCCCGTGCGCGGCGCCGGGGACGAACTCGACTACTTGATCCTCACGTTCAACCGCATGATCGACCGCCTGGAAGCCTCCTTCCAGCAGATGAAGCAATTCTCCACGGACGTTTCCCACGAGCTGCGCACGCCCATCACCGCCATCCGCGGGCAAATCGAAGTCGCCCTGTTCACCGCGCAAACCACGGATCAATACCGCGAAGCCATGTTCAACGCCCTCCAGGATATCGACCGGCTTTCGCAGATTGTCCGCGCGCTCTTCCTGCTCTCCCAGGCGGAGTCCGGACAGGTGGTCCTGCAGAAGTCCCACCTGGATCTCGCCGAGGTGGTGCGCGACCAGGTGGAGCAGTTCCAGATCCCGGCGGAAGCCGCCGCCGTGCGGCTCACCGCGGACTTGCCGGATCATTGCCCGGTCGAAGTGGATCGCGTGCAGATTGAGCGCCTGATCTCCAACCTGCTCTCGAACGCCCTGAAATTCACGCCCGAGGGAGGCAGCGTCCGCGTCGCGCTTCGGGCGTCGGCTCACGGCTCCGATATTGAACTGGTTGTCGAGGATACCGGCTGCGGCATTCCCACCGAACACCTGCCGCACATCTTCGACCGCTTCTACCGCGTGCCTAGCGCCGGCGCTGCGCCTTCACCCGAGCAGGGGCTCGGGCTCGGCCTCAGCTTTGTGGCTTGGATCGCCAAGGTGCACGGCGGAACCATCGACGTGGAGAGCGCCCCGGGCAAGGGCACGCGTTTCACCGTCAAACTGCCCGCCGCGTCGGCCGGCTCCGTCACTCTCGAGCTATCCCGCAAGGCTGCGGAGCCGATCATGAAGGAACTTTAATCCAGGCTTTAGCTGCGCTTCATGGCCGTCCCGTATCTTTAGGAGCGTGGGGTCTGTCCGCCATGGAGCCTTGGCGCTTGCGCTGTGCTTAATCGCACTGGCGCCCTTGGCGCGGGCGCAGGGCGAGCCGGCAAGCGCGGCCAAGAGCCAGACGCCGGCGGATCAGATGTTCTCCGGGGACGTCACGGCCATCGATAGCGCTTCCCTGACGGCCGTGCGTACAGGTTCCAAGGTGGAGAAGAAGTTCCTCATCACACCCGAGACGAAGTTCGAAGGCAAGCCGCACGTCAAGTCTCGCGTCACCATCCGCTACGTGATGACCGATGACGGTCCCCGCGCGCTGCGGGTCATCGTGCGCGTTCCTGCCGCCAAGAAATAGCCGGCCACCGTGGCTTCAGTTCCGCGAACCGACAGTTTCGGTGCGCCCGGCCAGGGGCGTGACGCCCCCAATCCCGCACACGGCCACCCCCGTCTTGGTGAGGCCATTCAGGAAGTTGAAGAAAAGATGGTAGAAAACCGTCTCCGTCAGCGGCTGGTTGCCGGGCAGGCGGAAGGTGGCGGGCAACTCCTTGGCAATGGAAATCCGCACCGACTGCGTTTGCGCCCGGCCCCCGCGGTCCCGCTTGTTCGCCAGAGTGATGGGCGTTTGCATCACCAAACCGGAGCGTCCGTCCACGTAAAATTGGCAGCGCGAAAACCAGCCCAGGTTGGCCGGGTCGGCGGCATCGAACAACAGCAGAGGGCCTTCCCGCGCCGGAGCGCTGAGATCCAAGCTAAGCGAGCGCTGGCCATCCTTGGTGCGCGCCTCGAACCCGGCCTGGCGAGCGATATTCGCCACCATCTCCGGCTGGAGTTCCAGGTAGATCAGCTTGTGAGAGCCCGCCTGCAAAACCTGCATGGAACGGTCATTGTATCGCAGGTGCGAAGACCGGGCTGATGGGCGGCTCCGGCAGACGGCGACTCTTCGGCCTAGCGCTGACACGGCTGGGCCGCCGCCCGGTCTCGAACCCGCCGTTACTACCAGACCGCATTCACTAACCTTGCCGCGCCTTCACTGGACAATCCAGCCGTCGGCTAATTGGACCACGCGGTTCCCGTAGGCGGCGTTGGCTTCCGAATGGGTCACCTGGACGATGGTGACGCCCTCGTCGTTGAGCTTCTTGAAAAGCTCCATGATCTCCTTGCCCTGGCTGGAGTGGAGGTTGCCCGTCGGCTCATCGGCGAGGATCAGCTTTGGGCTGGCAATCACCGCGCGCGCCACGGCCACCAATTGCTGCTGGCCCCCGGAGAGCTGGTTGGGAAACAAGTCGCGCTTGCCCACAATGTGAAAGCGGTCCAGCGCGTCGCACACCAGGGCCGCGCGTTCCGAGCTCTTGAAGTTGCGATAAGAAAGCGGAATATCCAGGTTCTCGTAGACCGTCAAATTGTCGATCAGATGGTAGCTTTGGAACACGAAGCCGATGTACTTCTTGTTCAGTTCCACGCGCTCCCGCGGCTTCATGCGGTGCACTTCGTTGCCCAGAAATTCGAACTCGCCGGTCCAGGCGCCGTCCAACATGCCAAGAATGCTGAGCAGCGTGGATTTCCCGGCGCCGGAAGGACCCATGATGGTGACGAAGTCGCCCTGCTGGATCTCCAGATTGATGCGGCGCAGCACGTAGGTGCGTCCATAGCCGCCTTCGTAGAACTTCTCGACGTTGCGGAGGGTAATCATGAGGTCATCCTATTCGGTGCGTAAAGCCGTCATGGGATCGAGCGCCATGGCTCGCCGGGCCGGGATGTAGCTGGCCAGCAGCGCCACAGCGCCCAGCGCCAAAGGGACGGCGGCGAAGGTCCACGGGTCTGCCGGCGCAACCTCGTACAGCAGCCCCGCCATCAAGCGCGTCAGCGCAAGAGCCGCACCCAGTCCCAGGGCGATGCCGCAGCCCGCCAGGCGTGCGCCCTGCGCCAGCACCATGGCAAGCAGCGTCCCGGGGCGCGCCCCCAGCGCCGCGCGAATGCCGATTTCCTTCGTCCGCCGGCTGACGTCGTAGGAGATCACGCCGTAGATTCCCACGGCCGCCAGTAGAAACGCAATTCCCGCGAAAACGTCCAGCAAGGCGGCGTCGAAAAGCGGTTCTGCCACCACGGCCGCCAGAATGTCTTCCATGGGGCGCGCTTCGGCAAGTTGCTGGTTCGGATCGATCTCGTGCACCGCGCGCGCCAGGCCTTCCATCGGAGGCGTTGCGCCGCCGCGTCCGCGCACCACCACGGTCATCGTGGGCGCCGGCGCTTGAGGGTAAGGATTGTAAATAGTCGGCCAGTCGCTGCCGCGCAGGCCTTCGGGCTTCACGTCTCCCACCACGCCCACCACCTCCGCCACGCGCCCCCCCAGGTTGTCCACCGTGATCCGCCCGCCAAGGGGATTCGCCGAACCCCAGAATGTCCGCGCCAGCGTGCGGTTGACAATCACCACGGGAGGCGCGCCGGCGGCGTCGGAAGCCGCGAACGCGCGGCCCGCCTCCAGAGGAATCCCCATGGCCCGGAAATACGACGGCGTGGCGGTCCGCATGAGCGCCTCTGGGCGCCGGTCGGGCGGCGGCGCCGGCTGGCCGGCGATGGCGAATGTGGTCCCCACGCCCATGCTTTCCACGGGAAGCGAGTTCACGGCGCCCACGCCGCGCACCCCGGGCATCCGCCCGATGTTCTCCTCCACCTGTTGCAGGAACGCCGCCCTGCGTCCGGTGGCGGCATTGCGCCCGCCCGCCATCGGCAGGCGGAATGTGAGCAGCCCGCGCGGTTCGAACCCGGGGTCGGTGGCGCGCAGCCGCAGGAAACTGCGCATCAGCAAGCCGCCGCCAACCAACACTACCACCGCGAGAGCCACTTCCAACACCACCAACGCGTTGCGCAGCCCGCGTCCCGCGCGCCCGGCCGAACCGCCCCGGCCGCCTTCCATCAGCGCGTCGTTCAAGTTCAGGTCCAGCGTTCCCATCGCCGGCGCCAGCCCGAACAGCGCGCCGCAAGCGACGGACGCCACCCCCGAGAACAACAGCGCCCGCGCATCCAGAGACGCCCGCGCCAGCGCCGGAATATTGGCCGGCCCGAAGCGTGCAAACAAGCCGATTCCAAACCGCGCCAGGACCGCCCCCACGGCGCCTCCCGCAAGCCCCAGCAACAGGCTCTCCGCCAGCAACTGCGCCGCAATCCGTCCCCGCCCGGCCCCCATGGCAACCCGCACGGCGATCTCCTTCCGCCGGACGGCCCCGCGCGCCAACAACAGGTTGGCGACGTTGGCGCATGCCATGAGCAGCAGAAACCCCACCGCCGCCGCCAGCGTGAGAAGGGCGCGCTCCGCGTGCCCGGCGACTTCTTCCCGCACCGGAACCAGCGCCGGTTTCCAGCCCTGATCGAGGGTCGGATTAGCCGCCGCCAGGCGCGGCGCCAGCGCGTCCATTTCCCGGCGCGCCTGCTCCACCCCGACGCCCGGCGCAAGGCGCGCGATCACCTCCAAATAGCGCAAGTTCGCGGCGCGCGCGTCGTTGGGGTCAAGCGCCAGCGGCAGCCAAACATCCACGCCGGAATCCAGTTCCGAAAACCCCGGAGGCATCACCCCGAGCACCGTGTAGGGGGCGCCATCCACCCGCACGGTCTGGCCCATCGCAGCCTGCGAGCCGCCGAATCGCCTCATCCAGAGACGGTGGCTCAGCAGCGCGAAATTGGAATGGCCCGGCTGGTCTTCGTCGTAGCGGAACGGACGGCCCGCCACCGGCTTGACCCCCAGCACCGGAAACAAGCTCGCCGAAATGCGCTCGGCCCGCAGCTCTTCAGGTTCCCCGCCCGCGCCTCCAATAAGACTGACGTGCGAATCGTGGATCGCGGCGAAACCCGCCAGAGTGCGGGACTGCTCCTGCCATGCGCGGAGGTTCCACGGGGCGGCGTACCCGGTCTCGCTGCTCACGGCCGGATTGAGTTCCCAAACTACCACCAGGCGGTCCGCATCCAGAAACGGGATTGGCTTCAACAGAACGGCGTCCACAACGCTGAAAATTGCGGTTGCGGCCCCTATCCCCAGGGCTAGCGCCGCCAAGGCCACTGCGGCAAAACCCGGCGAACGCCGCAGACCGCGCGCCGCGTACCATAGGTCCCGGGCAGCCAGCATGGAATGTCAGATTAGCAGATTGCGCGGCGGCGGCTGGACTCGCGGCCGCCGCCGGCCGGCGCATATCCCGGCGGCCAATCAGGGCCTCCGGCCGCGCGGCGGCCGAGCACGGACGGCTACGCCGGCGCCGTCTCCATGCGCTCTTCCACAATCCGCCCGTCGAACAGCCGAATCGTCCGGTCCGCGAACTGCGAGTACCGCGGATCGTGCGTCACCATGCAGATGGTGGACCCCGCCTGATGCAGTTCGCGCAGCAGCGTCATCACCGCTTCCCCGTTGGCCGAATCGAGATTGCCGGTCGGCTCATCCGCCAACAGGATCAGCGGCTCGCCGCCCAGCGCCCGAGCCACCGCCACGCGCTGCTGCTGGCCGCCCGAGAGCTGCGAAGGATAATGTTTCATGCGGTGCGACATCCCCACGCGCTCCAGCGCCTCCTGCACCCGGCGCTTGCGCTCCGAGGACGGCATGCCGCGGTACGTCAGCGGCAACTCCACGTTCTCATAGACCGTCAGGTCGCCAATCAGATTGAACGCTTGGAAAATAAACCCGATCTCGCGGTTCCGGATGCGCGCGCGCTCGGAGAGCTTCAGGCCCGTCACCGGTTTCCCGTTGAGGAAGTAGCCGCCGCCGGTCGGCGTGTCCAGCAGGCCCAGAATGGCCAGCAGCGTCGACTTGCCGCAGCCCGACGGGCCGGCGATCGACAAATACTCCCCCTTCTTGACATCGAAGTGGATGCCGGACAGGGCATGCGTCTCTACTTCATCGGTCACGAAAACCTTGCTCACGCTATCGAGCCTGATCAGCGGTTCGCCGCCATTATCCATTTCTCTCTCCTTCACACGAAGTCCGTGCGCTCAATTCAAGCGAATCCGGTCGTAGGCGTCGTACTGCGACATATCCGAAAGGATGACTCGATCCCCCGGCATCAGCCCGCTCTTCACCTCGATGGTGTTGACCGACGCGCGGCCGAACGTTACCTTCACCTTCTGCGCGTACTTGCCGTCCGGATCCATCTTGAAAATCTGCACCGTGGCGTTTTCTTGCCCAAATACCGGTTTCCCCACGTATAGCACGTTGTCGAGTTTCTCGATTTGAACCGTGCCGTCCACACTCAAGTCCGGCCGGGCTGCTTCCGGCAGCTTGCCCTCCAGCTTGACATCCACCGTCACCGTGCCGTTAATGATGGACGGATCGATATTCGATACGCGCCCGTCTATCAAACCGTTCCGCGTATCGATGACCGCGGGCAGCCCGATGGCGATGTCCTTCACCTGCGTTTCGGCGATCTTCAACTCCGCCTTCAGCTTCGAGGGCTGCGCCACCTTCCCAAGCGGCGTTCCGGCCGTAACCTGCTGGCCCACTTCCACGGGCTTTAGAGGATCGGGAAGCTGCTGCAACATGCCGTCGAACCCGGCGCGCACCTTCAATTGGTCCACGCGGCTCTTCTTCAGTTCATAATCGGCGCGCAATTGGTCGATCTTCACCTGCTGCGCCGCAAGCTGCGATTGCTCAGCCGTGCCGTTGATGGAAAGCCGCTGCTGCTCGATGGCGTTGCGGTTGCCCAACTCCTCCGCCTTCACGGCGGAAATCTTGGCATCCACCCCGGCCAGCAGGCTCTCCTTGGCCAGCGCGGCGTCACGATCCGCTTCGAGCTTCGCCGTGTTGTAGTCGGCCGCCACCTGAGCCGCGGTGGCCTTCATGTCCAGCAGCGACTTTTGCAGCGTTACCTTCAGATTGTCGTAGTCCGCCTGAGCCGCCTTGAGGGCGAAGAGCGCATCCTGCTCGGCCGTCTCAAGGTCCGGATTCACCAGCACCATCACCACGGAATCGGCCTTCACCGGGCTGCCGGGGCGAATGAAGATCTGCGAAACCCTCCCGTCCGTGGTAGCCGGAATCAACATCGTCTCTTCTGGGACCAGCGTGCCCAGGCCGTGAACCTCCAGCACCATTTGCCCGCGCTTGGCGGTATCCGGCCAAAGGGCTGACATATCGACGCTGGGAGCTGCCGGCTTCAGGCGCGATAAGCCAAGGTAGGCCCCCAGGATCACTAAGGCGAGAGTCCCCAGGAAGATTGTCCAACGGACGATCTTGCGCCGCCGCGCGTCTGTTCGTGGTACGTCCATGTGCTTGTCCTGGGGCGAGAAAAGCACGGTTCGTGCCACTCCCCGCCGCACATAAGAGTATGACGTGCAAAAGGATGGCGTGTTCCGCAAAAATTGTGCGGTGTTCGCTTGTGGGATGGGTTGTGCGCTGGCAGGACGGGCGAAACGGGGCGCGAAAACAGAAGGCCCGGCGGACTGCCGTGGTTCGGCAGCGCCCGCCGGGCCAATGGTTTACGGTGCGAGAACGGTTACGGCGTCTTCACAATGATGCCGCGCTTATCGAGCAGCTCGCCGGTCTGGGTATACAGGCTGAGGACCGCCTTCTGTAACGTGATCTTGGCGTTGAGCAACGTCAGGTCAGACTGCGCCAATTGCTGCTGCGCGAACACGACGTTCTGCTGAATTTCGTTACCCAGCTTGTACTTCGTGACTTCCGCCTGAAGGTTCAGGTTGGAGAAATCGTCCTGGGTCTTGGCTAGCGAAACCGATTCGATGGCGTTCTGCAGGTTGACCACGGCATTCAGGATGTTCAGCCGGATGGTCTGCTGCGTATTCCGCACGGTGAGAGTATCGTTTCTCTTCTGGATCAGGGAGTTCGCCAGAACCACCGAAGCGGAACGGTTGCGCAAGGGCAGCGTCAGCGTCAGGTTCGCATAGTAGGTGGGGCTGCCAAGACCGAAGACTTGCCCCAAGGCATCACCCAGCCCGCCCGGAATGATGGCGGGTGAGTAAAAGCCGTTCGTATAGTAGCCGCCCGCGCCCGCGCCGCTGTAGCCGAGGCTCAGGTTCAGCGTGGGTTTCAGGCCATTCTCAGCGCTGGCGATCGAAAGATCGTCAATGTCCAGGCTCTGATTGGCGGCCTTCAGGGACGGCTGCAAGCCGAGAGCTTTCTGGACCTCGGCCTCCTTATCGGGCACCACCGTTTCGGATTCCGGCAGATCCACGGGTTCTGTGAGACTCAGCGGCAGTTTGCGAATATCGGGATCGAGATCGGCCGCCAGTTGATTGCGAGCCTGGTCTTCAGCGGCCTGCTCGTTGTAAACAGACTGCCGGTAAGCGAGCTGCGCCGACGCCAACGCTTCCTGCGGGTTGTAAGTGTCCAGGTAGGAGATGGCTCCCAGCTTAAACTGCTCCTGGATGAAGTCCCAGTTGGACTGCGCGGCATCGAGAGCGGTCTTGTTCACCTTTACCGATTCGCGGGCCGAAACCGCGTTCCAATAGACGTTCTCCGCGTTGCTGATCAGGCTCAACAGCGTGGAGGTGAGGTTGAAGCCCGCCTGCTTGTAGCTGCTCTGAGCCTCAAACAGGGGGATCTTGTTCACATACGCACCGCGGTTGCGCAGCAAGGGCTGCGTGATGCTCAGGCCTAAACCCGTGCTGAACCCGGGGTACCCCCCGTCCGCGGAAGTCTTGGTGCCGCTGGCGCTCGCCGAAATGCTCTGGCCCGTTTCCAGCGTTTGGTTAAACCCGAACGTGAGAGGCCAGGTTCGCGTGGTGGACCCTCCATAGCTTGGGTCGGCCACCGGCGTATTTGGCTTCGGATCGAAGGTTGAGGATTGCGGCCTGATCCCAAACGTCGCCGTGGGGTCCCACGCTCCATACGCGGAGGTGATGGAATTCCTGGATCTCTCCAGCGTCAGATACTGGATCTGAATGCCGGTATTGTTGGCCATCACGAGGCCCAGATAATCCCGGAGCGACAGTTCCAGCTTCCCATCCTTCACGAAATCCTTCAGCCGCGACGGTGGCTGCAACTCGACCCTGGTATTGACGTTCTTGAACGTCTCCCGAAAGTAGTTCGGTCTCGGAAAATACGACATCTGCGCGAACGCGCCGGTCGTAAGCAAGATTCCAATGGTGAACGTCTTTATCATCGTTTCCTTACTCATAACGGATGGCCTCGATCGGATCCAGTTTCGCAGCCTGCACGGCCGGGTATATTCCGAACAACAATCCAATGAACACCGACACGCCAAACGCGATGGCGATCGAAGAGAACGTCACCACGGTTGACCAGCCGGCCGCTGTTGCGATTACCTGCGACAAGGCCCATCCAAAGATAATTCCCACCAGCCCGCCCGCAATCGATATCAACACGGCTTCGGACAGGAACTGGCGGACGATGTCGGCCTGGCGCGCGCCGATGGCGCGGCGAATACCGATTTCTCTCGTCCTCTCCAGCACCGTCGCCAACATGATGTTCATGATGCCGATGCCGCCGACCAGCAGGGAGATGCCCGCGATACAAATCATGACGATGTTGAAAATGAACTGCGTTTGCTTTTTCTGCTCCAACAGTCCGGCGGGCACGATGATTTCGAAATCGCCCGCATCCTTGTGAGTAAACGTCAACAGCGCCTTAACCACGTTGGCGGTCTGGATCGAATCGACGCCCGGCTTCACCTTCATGTACATGCCGTCGATTTCGTCCCGCAGATAGCTGGTGGAGTCCTCAAAGCGCCGCATCACGGTGTTGAGCGGAGCGATCACCAGATTGTTCCGGTTCACAGCCGCCGCGCCCGCCTCGTCGGAGTCCGAGGTGGCTTGTTGCGTCAGCACGCCGATCACCTGCAGCCACGTGTCGTTGACCTTGACGAATTTCCCCACCGCCGGGTCATAGCCCAGTAGGTTGACCTTCGCGTCCTCGCCAAGCACGCAAACCGGCGCCGACGAAGCGTTCTCGTCATCGTCGAAGAACCGGCCTTCCGTCAACTTCAGGGAGTTGATCTCCATGTAATTCGGAAGGACGCCGATCAGGCCTGGAATCTCCTGCGAGGTCTTGGGCATCACTTTGCTCGGCTTGAACTTCTTGCGCGGCGTGATGGCTTCCAAACCCGTTACGTTTTCCGAAATCGCGCGAAAATCGCGGAACGTCAGTCCCGGAGAAATCGCGCGCACGGCCTGTAGCGTATCCCGGTCGGACGCTTCGTGGGATTCAACAATGATGTTGTTCACGCCAAGCTGGTCGATGAACGCCATCATCTGCTTCTGCGCGCCGGCGGTGATGGATAGCATGGCGACCACCGCGCCCACTCCGAAGATCATGCCGAGCATCGTCAGCAGGCTTCGCAGTTTGTGGGCGAACAGGCTCGCCACGCCCATCTTCAATTCAGGTATGATGTGCCCTAGTCCAAACATTGGTTATTTGCTCCCCGGCATCATGGAAGTGGCGGAAGTGGGCTTCTTCGTTTCTTCCGTCTTGCCCTTCTCGGACTTGGAAGCGGTCGGGTCTTGCAGCGCCACCAACTCGCCTGCCTCTACGCCCGACGAGAGCACCATCTCGGATTCGCTCTGCTTGTAAACCTTCACAACACGCGGGGAAAATCTGCCGTTAGCCTGCTGCACATAAACGACCGACTGATCTCCCTTGGTGAACACCGCCTGCTGCGGCACGTGGATTGCGTTCGGAATCTTCTCGACCTCGATTGTGACATCCGCCAGCAAGCCCGGCCGGAGCAACAAAGACACATTCGAATCCTGTCCCGGAGGAGGAGGCAGTTTCGCATTCGCCAAATCGTCGTCCGTCGGGTTGAAGAAGCTGGTAGTCGGCCCACCCATGCCACGGCCGCCCCCTTGTCCGCGGCCTTGACCGCCACCGGCCATGTCGCCACGGCCCTGGCCGCCGCCGAATCCACCCTGGCGTCCGCCGCCGCCTTGTCCACCGCCGCCGCCTTGTCCACCGCCGCCGCCGAACGCGCCTTGTCCGCCGCCGAATCCGCCGCGGCCCTGGCCGCGCCCGCGCTGCTGGGGCATCAGCGCGTCCATCTCAGCCTGGAGCTTGTCGCGCTCCTCACCCGTCGCGGTCAGCAATTGCTTTCCGATATCCGCAAGCTTCTTGCGGTCGGCATCCGAAAGGCTCGGCGTGGAAGCGCCACGTCCGCGGCCTTGGCCACCCTGGCCGCCCGCCTGCGCGCCGCCGCGGCCGCCCTGTTCTCCCTGACCGCCCTGACCGCCCTGGCCGCCTTGCGCGCCCTGCGCCTGCATGATGGCCGCGTAGGCCGCCGGGTCAAACCCGCCGCCAAAGCCGCCGCCACCGCCCGGCGGGCCACCGCCCGGCCCGCCGCCGGGACCGCCAAAGCCGCCGCCACCGCCGCCACGGCCGCCCATGGTGGGCGCGAAGCTAACCAGATTCTTGGAGGCGTTCTCCTCGGACTGCTTCATGATTTCGTCAACCTGGGCCGGCTTCATTCCAAGCCCCGTCAGGAGCGCCCGCATGTCGATCGAAAATGTGATGTCGAACTTCTTCGAAGGGTCGCCGGAAAAAACGTCCGTGGCCGCCGTGCCGCTCAACGTCTTGATCTTGCCCGGGAACTGCTTGCCGGGAATGGAATCGAGCGTGAAGGTCATCTCCTGCCCTTCCCTCAAATTCGCGCGATCCATCTCACCGATCTTGGCGGTCAGGTCCATTTCCGAAAGGTCCAGAAGGTCCGCCACGTTCATGCCGGCCTGCAACTCGTCGCCCTGCCGAATGTCCGGCATCTGCATGCCGAAGTTGAAGTTGCCCGCCTTATTCTGCTTAATAGCCACCATGCCCGACATCGGCGCCAGCGTCTTTACCGTCTTCAAGCGCTGAATATCGGTCTGCAGGTCCGTGTTCGCGCGCGTGCGATTCGCCGTGTACACCGCCAACTGCGAATCGAGCAGCGCCTCACGCATCTGGTTGTCAATGCCCTGTTGAACCAGCGTCCGGTTGGCTTCTTCCTGCTGCAGAAGGTTCTCCTTGGCGTTGATCGCCGCCAGCACCGGGTTCTGCTGAACGCTAAGATTGGCTTTCTTTACCCCGTATTGCGCGGACAGCAAGGACACCCGGTCGCGAGACCTGGTAATGTCTTGGCTCAATTGCTGCGCCTTGATGTTCTGGTCCGTGCTCTCCAGGCTCAACCTCTCGGAATCGATGAACGCCTGCAACTCGGAATCGTCGTACTCGACGATCAAGTCCTTCTCCTTGGCCAGGGAGCCCATGGCCGCGAGTTGCGTCACCTGGACCGTACCGTTCAGGTTCGGCGCATATAAGGGATACACGCGGACCGCATTCAACTGCCCGCGCGTGTAGGCCCGGATCACCACATCCCCGCGCTGCACTTTGGCGGTGGCAATGGCGCTGCCCTTTTGCGGCCGATTCTTGTAGTACTGGTAGCCATACCAGCCTAAAGCCACAAGAATGAGCGGCGGGATCGAACGAAAGATTACTTTTTTCATGTGAGTATATTCCCGCGCCGGCTAACAGGCGCTTACATCTTCTTGGCTTGCTTGGCCGCCTTCACCGGATCGACGAGCGCAACCACATCGCCCTCATGCAAACCACCGGTCACCACGATTTCGTCCTCGTTCTGGCGTCCCACCTGGATCTGGCGCATGGTGAAACCCTTGGCGCTCTGAACGTAGACTACCGGCTTGCCCTTGTTGTCGAAACTCGCCTGAAGCGGAATCGTCAGCGTGTTGGGCTGCTTGTAGACGATGATCTCCGCACTGGCGGTCGTGCCGGGGCGCAGACGCTCATCCACGCTGGTCAGGGTGGCGCGCGCCGGGAAGCTCTTCACCGTGCTGGCGCTCATGTCGGCGCCCACGCCGGTAAACGTCAGCGCCGCGGCCGGCGCGATGAAGTCCAGCTTCGCGCCGAACTCCTTATCCGGAATGGAGTCCACGCGGATCTTCAGGTCCTGACCGATGGCGATCTTTCCGCGGTCCACCTCGTCCAGCTTCAGGTCGATATAGAGAGACGACACGTCGGGGATTTCCGCAATCGCGGCCCCCGTCCATGCGTTGTCGCCTTCCTTAAAGGGAGGAGCCCCGCCTTGCCCGAATGTGCCGGTGGCGCGAAAGTTCTGCAGGATATTCACAATGCCGTCGGCCGGCGCCCGCAATTCCATCATGTCCAGGTAGGTAAGCGCCAGATCGCGGTTCTTTACCGCGTTGTTGTACTGCTGCTTGGCCTGCAGAATGGAAGCCTCGTCGCCCACTAGGTCGGCGTTCACACGCGCTTTCGTCTGCGCCAGGGCGCCTTCCGCCACGGTGACGTTCACGCGGTCTTGTTCGCCCAGGATGGCCGACAACACCTCCGCCTTGCTCGCTTCCAGCTTGGATTGCTCCAGACTATATGCGGAAACCAGCTTGGAGAGGTTGTCGTTCACATCGTCGTCCTTCTCCTGCGCCTGCTGCTGGTCCACGTTGCCCTTGGCGGAAAGCACCGCGTTGTTGCGGGTGTAAACGTTCTGCTCCATGGTGGCCGTATCGAACTGCACCACCACGTCGCCCTTCTTGACTACCTGGCCGTTCTTGGCAAGGCGCAAAATACGGAGTCCGGGAACCTGCGGCGCTACCAGAACCGCCGACTTGATACTCTTAATGTCGCCGCGCGTCCGCACGCTGATCACGAAATCGCCCTTCCGGACGCGCGCCACCGGGATCTGCAATTCGGTGGTCATTCCATAGTGGTACGTGGCCCACCCGCCGCCGCCTACCGCCAGCGCGCCGACCAGCGCGAAGAACGCCTTTACCTTTCTCGGGTCGTGCTTACCGAGACGCGTTTGGGGTCTTATTTCCGCCATATCGTTTCCCTGTCGGGTCGCCTTTCTTCGGCTATTCGGATTACATCGGGCGCTGCAGCGCCACAACGTCGCCTTTCTTCACGCCGGAGTGAATCGCCACGTTCGTGAAGCCCATCACGCCGGTTTCCACCGGCTGCCGCGTCCACTGCCCTTCCGGATTCCGCAGAAAGACGTACTTCGAAGCGTTATCCTGGAACACCGCCCCGCGGGGCAGCATCACTGCGTTCTCCTCGGCTTGCACGAATACCTCGGCGCTCGCCGTCAGGTCGGGAATAATGCGCGGGTCCATCTTGTCCAGGCTCACGCGCACCGGAATCTCACCCACATAGGCCGCGCGGAACGTGCTGGCCTGCGCCATGGCGCTGATACCCTGCACAGTGCCCGGAACTTCAATATCGTTGTATGCATCCAGACGGATCCGCGCCTTCATGCCCAAACGCAGCCGCTCCGCATCCACCTGGTTGACGGTCGCGTTCAGCACCATCGACGAGGGGTCCACCACAAACATGAACGGCTGGCCCGAGCGCACCTGGTCGCCTTCGCGCACCGTGCCAAACTCGTTGTTGCGCACAATGCTATTCATCACCACGAACCCGTCCATCGGCGCTGTCATGGTCATCTTGGCCAGATTGGCCTTCGTGCGCTGCAATTCCAACTGGGATTGATCGCGGCTCAGCTCGATCGCCTGGATCCTGGCGCGCTGCTGCTGGTCCAGCAAATCGTCTTCATAGACCAACTGGTCGTATTGCGCCTTGGTCTGCTCCACCGCCACGTCGAACAACTGCGCGTTGATCGCCGAAACCACCTCGTTGGTCTGCTGGTTGAGTATCGCGTTCTGCCAGGAGGCGCGGCCGGCGCGTACCTGCTGCAGGTGCGATTCCTTCTGCGAGCTCATGCTGGCCATCTGGTTCTTGATGTTGGCCTCGGACTGGATCAGCGAATCCTGGTAGTCGTCCAGGCGCTGCTGCTGCGCCTGGGTATCGAACTGCGCAATCACATCACCCTTCTTCACGCGGCTGCCGGCGGGCGCCAGTTTCGTCAGAATCAGCGAGAAGTCGTTCATCTGCTGCGCGCCAAAGCCCTGCGGTCCGCCCGCGCCGCCTCCCACCGCCATAGCCTGCCGGTTGTTCGTCATGCTGGCCGAGCCGCCGCGGTTTACGTCCGTGCGGCTGCCTTGAATGCGCGGCGCCAGGATGGTCGCCTCGTTCTGCGCCTCAATCGTCCCGTTCAGCCGGATCGTCAAGCTCACGTCGCCAACGCTGGCCGCAACCGTCTGAACCGAGACCACGGGGCCCGCCGTGGACGTGGCGGTGCTGCTGCGCCAGTAGTAGGCCAGCCCGCCGGCGATCAACGCCGCGATCACAACTCCCCAGATCTTCCTTTGCGGCCCCCGCGGCGGCTGGGGCACGATGGCTGGACCCGGAGCCGGCTGCGGCTGTCTCCCGGGATCTGGTGCAGGGGCGGTACTTGCGGAGAATTGCATAGTTCCTTCCGGTGTCTTGAAGGTCTTTATCAACGAGAAGACGACCAACGTGTCTGAAAGGTTATCGCCAGCGCGTCGAAAGTTCCTACTTTTTTTGGGTGCACGCTCATTGAAACATGCTTCCCTGGGAGTGTCCAGTCCGGACCCTTCAGCGCTTGTAAACCTTAGCATCTACGTGTGCTATGGTGTAGTACAGTGTCGCCACTCAACTTCCGCCTGGACCAGTATGAAGGCCCGCTGGACCTGTTGCTGGACTTGATCCGAAAGCAGCAGATCGACATCAAGGATATCCCCATCGCCACCATCACCACCCAGTACCTGGAATATCTGGACGCGGCGCGGGAAATGGACATGGATGTCGGAGCGGAATTCGTCTATATGGCCGCGACGTTGATCCATATCAAGTCGAAAATGCTGCTCCCGCGTGACCCCGCGCTGGTCCCGGAAGGCGAAGCTGCGGAGGATCCACGAGAGGAACTCGTACAGCGCCTCCTGGAGCACGAACGCTTCAAGAACGCAGCCGAAATGTTGCAGCAAAAGCGCTTAATCGAGGAGAACGTCTGGTCTAACCCTCAAATGAAGGCCTTCGCCCGCGAGGACGACGACCCGGGCCTGGCCATCACCCTCTTTGACTTGGTTAAGTCCTTTGGCGACTTGCTCGAACGGGCGAAGAACCGGCCCGTTTACGAGGTCGAAACGGGTGAGACAACTGTGGCGGATATGATACGGTACCTGCGCACCGAATTCGGGAGTGCGGGACCGGAGGAGCCGGTGTTTATTCTGCGGCTCTTCGAGCGCCAACGCACCCGGCGCGCTATGGTCGCGCTGTTCCTGGCCGTCCTTGAAATGGTGCGCATGCAGGCTGTGGTATTGGTTCAAAAGGATTTATTTGGAGAGATTGCCTTGCGCCGCCACCCTAATTTCGATGCCGTGTTCGCATCCGGGGAACCCATCGCGGCCATAGAAGAGGGCTATTCGTAAACGCATGTCAGATCTGGAAATGCAACCGGACGCCGAAGCGCCCGAGGAGCCATCCGCCGCACCCCGGCCCGCCGACCCACCCGTCGTCTCCATGGATGACTGGCTGGGCTCCGCTCGCAATGATGCTCCACCGGCGGGAGAGGACGCGCAACTGAAAGCCGTCCTGGAGGCGATCATTTACGTGGCCGAGGACCCCGTCACGGCAGCGCAGGCGGCTGCCGCCCTGAACCAGCCTCCACAACGGATCCAGAGTCTGCTCAACGAGTTAGCCGCTGAGTTCGATAAACCTGAGCACGGTTTGGCGGTGAAAGAGGTGGCTGGCGGCTACAAAATGGCCACCAAGGCCGAGCACCACGATTCGGTGCGGGCTTTCGTCAAGAGCCTCAAGGCCCCTCTCAAGCTCTCCCTTCCGGCCCTCGAGACGCTCGCTGTGGTGGCCTACAAACAGCCCGTAACATCCCCGGAAATCATGGAGATCCGAGGAGTGCAAGGGGCCGGCGTGCTGAAGACCTTGCTTGATCGCAAACTCATTGCCGCCGCCGGGCGCAAGAACGTGATCGGCAAGCCGATTCTCTACCGCACCACCAAGGAATTCCTGGTGCAGTTCGGCCTGAAGGACCTCAGCGAGTTGCCGACACTCAAGGAATTTGAGGAGCTTCGCCAATTGGCGTTCGCCGACGACGAACCCCCCGCGCCGGAGGCGCCATCCGTGGAGGCGTCCGCTGAGCAAGCGGCCGCCCCCAGCGAGGCTGCGCCGGCCTCCGGGAGTGAAGCGGTCCCAGGGGAAGCAGCCGCCCCGGCGGAGCATGCGCCCGCGGCGGATGCCGCAGCGGAATCGCCGGCGCCGGAGTCTGCCGGCGAGCCCCCGGAGTCCTCGCCCGAAAGCGAGCTCCCGGCGGGCGAACCTGAAGCGGAATCCTGATGCCCGAGGAACGTCTCCAGAAAATTCTCTCCCAGGCCGGCGTCGCTTCCCGCCGCCAGGCGGAGCGCATGATTCAGGAAGGCCGCGTCACCGTCAACGGCGCCGCCATCACCGAGCTCGGCTCCAAGGCGGATGCCGGGCGCGACCACATCAAGGTCGATGGCCACCTGATCCGCACCCCGGACCACCACGTCTATATCGCGCTCAACAAGCCCATCAACACCGTCACCACGGTCCACGATCCCGAAGGGCGCCCCACCGTGATGTCTCTGATTCGCGGCGTCAAACAGCGCGTTTATCCCGTCGGCCGGCTGGACTATCATAGCGATGGCCTCCTCCTGCTCACCAACGATGGCGAACTCGCCAACGCCATCATGTCCGCCCACACGCACCTTCCCAAGACCTACGTGGTGAAGGTGAACGGCGCGCTCACCGCCGACCAGGAGCGCGAGTTCCGCGAGGGCGTGCCGCTTTCCGGCCGCCGCACGCTGCCCGCCGGCCTGCGTATGATTCGCAAAGCGGACAATCCCTGGTACGAGGTCCGCCTTACGGAAGGGCGCAACAACCAGATTCGCATGATGTTCAAACACTTCGGCCACTTGGTGGAGAAGCTGCGCCGCGTGCGAATCGGGCCGCTGGAAATCGGGCCGCTCAAGCCCGGGCAGTTCCGCCACCTGAGTCCGGACGAAGTGCAGGCGCTTCAGCGCGCGGTGCAAAAAGGCGCCGCCCAAAGAGAAAAGCGCTCCGCGCGCGCCGAGGCGGAATGACTCGCGCCGAAGAGATTCTCCGCGTCGCGCGCACAGTCGCCGTGGTGGGCCTTTCGAGCAAGCGGTTCCGCCCGAGTTACGGGGTGGCGGAGTACCTGAAGATGGTGGGCTACCGCATCATCCCCATCAACCCCTGCGAGACCGAGGTCCTGGGAGAGAAGTGCTACCCGGACCTGGATGCCGTTCCGGGAGCGGTAGACATCGTGGATATCTTCCGCCGCTCCGAGTTCGTCCCGGAGATCGTGGAAGCCGCCATCCGCAAGCGCGCGATGCTGATCTGGATGCAGGAAGGCGTCATCCACGAAGCCGCCGCCCGCCGAGCGGAGACCGCGGGATTAGCCGTGGTGATGGACCGCTGCATTCTGAAAGAGCACCGGGCGATGGGCTGACAGCCCGCTCAACCCAAGTCTTCGATTTCGATCTGATCGCCGCGCGCGGTCGCCGTCTGGGCTGCGGTCCCCGCCGCCAACTCCAGAATCGAATGTGCGCCCAGGCAAAGGGATAGCCGCCACGCCGGCACCGCATGGCGCACCTTGCGGACGCGCTTCTTCCGATCCAGATAGACCAGGTCGATGGGGAATTTCATGAAGAAGGTGTGGACCGACTCGCAAGGGACAATCCACAGACCTTCACCCGGATTCAGGCTCTTGCGTTTGAGCAGGCCAACCCGCCGCTTGGCGCTGGTGTCAGCCTTTTCGGCCGCATCCGCCAAAACGGTTTGGCGTGTCTGATTGCGGATAAGAATCTTCACAAAAGCAGCGGAAGCCGCCGGCTAGGCCCCTTCCGCTAAACCATGCTCGCCCCGGAAGCCGCGGAACAACTACCGGACCTCCAAAGGTCCTTCCCGAAAAAACATCAGCCATCAGCCAGACCTGCGGAGCGCCGCAAGCTGAAGGCTGACGGCTGATGGCTTCTTCTAGTTCTTCTGATGCCCCAGCTTTTCGCGCTGCTCCCGCAGCACGGCCTTGCGGCTGAGCTTGATCTTGTTGCCTTCGAGCGCCAGGACCTTGACCAGAATCTGGTCGCCTTCCTTCAACTCGTCGCGCACGTCGCGGATGCGGTTCTCGGCGATCTCGCTGATGTGCAGCAAGCCGTCGGTACCGGGGAAGATCTCCACGAAGGCCCCGAAATCCACCAGCCGAACCACCGTGCCCAGGTAAGTCTTGCCCACCTCGGCCGAAGCGGTGAGGTCCTGAATGATCTGGATCGCCTTGTTGGCCGACGTTTCGTCCGCGGACGCCACGTTCACCGTGCCATCGTCGGAGACGTCGATCTTCACTCCGGTCTGCTCGATGATCCCGCGGATCACCTTGCCGCCTGGTCCGATGACGTCTCGGATCTTATCCACCGGAATCTTCAGGGTGTAGATGCGCGGGGCGTACTGCGACATCTTGGCGCGCGGCTTATCGATGGCCGCGTACATCAGGTCCAGAATGAACATGCGTCCGCGCTTGGCCTGTTCCAGCGCTTCCTTCATGATGGCCATGGTCACGTTGGTGATCTTGATGTCCATCTGAAGCGCCGTAATGCCGCTGCGCGTTCCGGCGACTTTGAAATCCATGTCGCCGTAATGGTCTTCCGCGCCGGCGATGTCGGTAAGTACGGCGTACTTCTCGCCTTCCTTTACCAGGCCCATGGCCACGCCGCCCACGTGCGACGGTATCGGCACGCCCGCGTCCATCATCGAAAGCGAGGCGCCGCAAACCGCGGCCTGGGAGCTCGACCCGTTGGATTCCAGCGTGTCGCTCACCACGCGAAGCGTGTAGGGGAACTTGTCGGCGTCCGGAATCATCGGGGTGAGCGCGCGCTCCGCCAGAGCTCCGTGCCCGATTTCGCGCCGTCCCGCGCCCCGCATGAAGCCCACTTCGCCCACGCTGAACGGCGGGAAGTTGTAGTGCAGCATGAAGCGCTTGGAAGCCTCGCCCGGCTCCAGTAGCTCAATGCGCTGCTCATCGTCCTTGGTGCCCAGCGTGACCGTCACCAGCGCCTGCGTTTCGCCGCGCGTGAACAGCGCCGAACCGTGCGTCCGCGGCAGAATGCCGGTGTCGATGGTGATGGGCCGGACCTCGTCGAACTTGCGCCCGTCCGGACGGCGGCGCTTGATCAGCATTTCGTCGCGGAAGATACGCTCCTTGAGCGCGTCATAACAGGCCGCGGCTTCCGGTTGCTGCTCTTCCGGATAGGCTTCAAGCGCACGCTTCTTGATCTCCGCCACCCGCGCGTAGCTTTCCAGCTTCTCGTACTTCTGCGTGTTCAGCGCGTCGGTCAGGTCCTCACGCACTGTGGCCGAGATCTTGGCGTAGATTTCCTTGTCGCGCTCGGGGGTGATGAACGGCGTCTTCGTCTTGCCGGCTAGGGCCATCAACTTGCGGATGCCCGCGGCGAGCTTCTTGCAGCACTCGTGGCCGAATTCGATGGCGCCGAGCACTTCCTCTTCGGAAGCCTCCCGCGCGCCGGCTTCCACCATCACGATGCCGTCTTCGGTGCCGGCCACCACGATGTTCAGCTTGGACTCGCGTCCCTCATCATACGTGGGATTGGCCAGATACTTGCCGTCCTTCATGCCCACGCGCACCCCGCCGAGCACGTGCTCGAACGGAATATTGGAAATGGCCAGTGCGGCGCCGGCGCCCGCCATGGCCAGCGAGTTCGGATCCTGTTCGGGATCGGCCGAAAGGACCATCGCGATCACCTGCGTCTCCACCATGAATCCTTCGGGGAACAGCGGACGGATGGGCCGGTCAATCAGCCGGCAGGTGAGCACTTCTTTTTCCGAGGGACGCCCCTCGCGCTTGATGAAGCCGCCCGGAATCTTGCCCGCGGCGTAGGTATATTCTCTGTAATCGACCGTGAGCGGGAAGAACCCGGCTCCCGGCTTGGCCGCTTCGGCCATGCATGCGGTGACGAGGACTACCGAGTCCCCGGAGCGAACGACAACGGAGCCGTTCGCCTGCTTGGCCATCTTTCCCGTTTCAAAGGAAATGACACGGCCGCCTAAATCTACTTCAACTGTATGAACCATGGTTAGTCTTCAAGACCTCCAACCTCGGCCGGGAACCAGTCCCGGACGGCAAATTCGGTCTCCCTTGCGGGGAGCCCCAATTGAGAATGGAGTTGACAGGGTGGGGAGCCGGCGAATTCGGGGATCGCCCCGGTCCGCAAGCCGATTGGACATGAATGGACTAGCGCCGGATGCCTAGCTTCTGCAGAACCGCCTTGTAACGCTCGGGGTCCGTTCTGCGAAGGTAACTCACCAGGCGGCGCCGCTTGGCAACCAAGGTCAACAGTCCCTTGCGGGACCCGTTGTCCTTCTTGTGCGCCTCGAAATGCTTCAGGAGCAGCGACAACCGCTGACTCAGCAGAGCAATTTGAACCTCTGGCGACCCAGTGTCGGATTTGTGACGCTGATTGTTGGACAGTATCTGCCGCTTTGCTTCACTCGCCAGTGCCATTCTTGAGGTAATGCTCCTTGTCTTCTCTTAATCTCGTTTAGGTACGCTTGTAGCATAACACATCCGCCGAACGCAATTCAGGCGCCGGAGGATACCGTATTCGCCAGGCTGAATCCGCGGATGCCCCTCTCAGGAGACTAACGTCCCGCCCACGCCGAGCGCAGCACCCCCGCCAGTCCCTCGGGATCGGAGACTTGCAGCAGAACCGTGACGCCATTCGCTTTGCCCGGAACCAGCAGCAATTGCTCGCCGCCCGCGCGGTACATTTCCACCTTACTGCCGTTGGCCAGCCGGAACCAGCCGGATTGGTAGTGGGAATTGTTGAAACCGTTGGTCTTGCTCACCGCGCGCCATTCCGGCTCACGGGACAAATCCACCACGCGGATCGCTCCTACATCCACGGCGTCCGCCTTCAGCGTCACCGGGTAGAAGCGGTCGTGGATGGCCAGCGAGTCGCGCGTGACCGTGTAGCGCGGCGGGCCGGGCGAATATAGGGTAGCCCACGCCACAACGGCAATCGCCGCCAAACCCACCAGCCCGCCTAGCATGGCGCCAAACGGCGTACGCCGTGGATTCTCGGCGCGCGGCGCCGCAGGCGCCGCGCTCCCTGGCCGAGCGCCAATGGCCGCCAGAAAAGCCTCAGGATCGTCGGGACTGAAAAGCGACGTCTTTCGATCCGTGATCGCCACCACTACCTTCGAGCGGTCCGTCACGTACCAGCGGCAGGCCCCCAGCCGGGCTGTGCGGAAGAGGCCATAGTAGCCGAACATTCCGCCATTGCCCCACAGCCGGATGCAGCCATCCAGATCGTCCGAAGCCGCCGGGCGCGCTTCTATCAGGCCATCCAGGGGAACCACCGCCGCGCCAACTACGCGCCGCACGGTGATCCGCCCTTCAGCCACCACGTACCCGCGCGGTGAGTAGAGGTACGTAAACAGCACGAGCAGGATTCCCAGCAGCGCCACCGGCCATGGCATGCTGGGCAACAGTGCGACCACCAGCAACAGCCCGCAGACGAGGGTCGTAACCGCTTTGGCGAGCCGGTCGTAGGGTGCGGCGGCGAAGAATCGCTCGTTGGACGGCATGGTCCTCTATGTTTCAGTGTCGCCCGAAGCGATGCCCCCCACCGCTCGGCATGTGGAACGAACGCGGCGCCGGCGCGGGATGGAAGCTCCGCGGGGGCGGCGAGAAGTGGCCCGATTCCGGGCTGCTGTTCCGCCCGAACGACTTGCCGGGTTCCCCGCCCGAAGGCGATGCGTAGCGCGAACTTCCGAAGCCGCCCGGCTTGGAGGCGTATTGTGAATCCTTGAAGCCGCCCCCTTGCGCGTAAGAGCTTCCCGCATACCGCTGCTGCGTGGCGGAACCCTGCGTCCCGTAGCGCTGCCCGCCTTCGTCGTGGCCGTAATAAGTCTGCCCGCGGGTTTGATAATCGCGATAGCTATCCCAGTCGCCGCGCTCAATGGGCCGATAATCGTGGCGGAAAAGGAGGTCGCGCAGCAGCGCGTACTGCCCGTAAAAAACCCAAAAGCTCTGCCCGTTGCGGTGGTCCCAATAGCCGTACTGGTTGGAACCCTGCGCCGGCGTCGCCATGTAGGCGAAGCCTGCGGGCTGGGCCACTTTCTCGGCCTCGGAATCGTATTGACCCAGGGACTTGTGCGCAATGGCCATGCCCAGGTCGTTCTGCATGGCCCGATAAGTGGATTGCGGCACGGCCACCCAGTGGTCTTCCGAAGCCGTGGTGGCGTTAGTCCCCGCCGGATCGGCCACCTTCGTGGTGACCGTCTCGATCTTCTGGTCCCACTCCTTGGAGGACCCGACGCCGCGGGTCTCCATGTCGGCTAGCACCTTGTCCCAGGAGGTATAGAGCTGTCCCGTGAGGCCCTGCAGCTCGGCCGCATTGGCAGGCAGGGCGGCGGAGGCGGCGTGCACTTGGTCCGCGGCCCCGAGGAGCGTGCCGTAGTCCAGACCCGCCGGACTGCCGGAAGCGGCTTGCGCGCGCGCCGCGGCGGTGGAATCCCACGCCTTGTCCGCTTCCGTCACCAGGCCTTGCTCGGCGGCCAGACGCGCATCCAGGTCCGCTTTCTTGGCGGGCCAGTCGCTTTCGGCCTTGCGCACCGCGGCGGTGACCGGCCCGAGGTCGAACGCGTGGATCGCCTCGCGGTCCTTCTGCATCTGGGTGAGCGTCTGCGGCAGGCGCTGCTTGCGGTCTTCCCAGCTTGCAGCCTCGGCGGCCACGCTGTTAGCTGAGTTCACCCCGTTCGAACGCAGCCCGCGCTCCTCGGCCAGCAAGCTCTCCACGCGGTCCCGATCCGTTCGGCGGTTCTGCCTTTCGAGTTCCTGCAGCGCCGTGAGATCGCGCCCGGCCGAATCGAGCAGCGCGGACGACTGCGCAAACTCGGCGGGCCACTGCTGCGCCGCCGGCAAGTCGCGGTACAGCGCGGGATCCGCCTGTTCGCCCTGATCCACCTTGGCTTGCGCGGCCTGCACTTCCGCGCGGGACGCGGCCAGCGCGGCGGCTTCGCTATCGATCTGCCGGCGCAAACCGCGCGGCAAATCGTCGAATCCCGCGAACAGGACTCCGATGATCGATAGAGACAGTACGAGCGCTGAAGCTTTTAATCCGGTTCGACTCATAAGAACTTCCCATCGAAAGGGCCTTCCAACCCGGTTCGCCCGCTTCCGGGCGCGCCGGGACGCAGACCCCGCATTGCTATCGCCGATAAATGGTTATGTCGCCCGGTGGAACGGCGGCGTATACCGTCACCGTGAACGGCTCGCCTTCCGCCTTGCGGACGGCCAGCAGGCGATTGCCGTTCTGCTCCTGGAACTCCCAGTAGTAGAAGCCCACTGGCTTCTGCCCATCGTCGCGCCAGGAGTGCGCTTCGCGGCTGAAGTGGTAATACCAGGATTTGCCGTCGAAGTCGAAGTAGTCGGCGGTGTTCTGCCGCTCGTCCATTTGCGACAAGTCGCCCTCGGAAAGGCCCAGGTCCTCGATGGAGATCTTGCGCGCATCGGAGTGGAGAGCCGTTTCCACCTCTTCATCTCCGCCCACGCGGAGCGCCACGCGGCGCTCGCGGTAGGGGCCGGAGAGTTCAAACCAGCGGCGCGCGCCGGCGTCGAATCGCGTCAGCCGGTCGGCAGTGAAGTCCAGGTCGGTCATCGAGTCGCCCGCGCCGGAGATGGAGATGGCGTCCCCGGCGCGCGCGTCCGTGACTTTCAAATTGGCCAGATCCTGCGGCTCCGCCTGCGTGGGGGAGCCGCCCGAATTCGCAATGGGTTTTCGGAATAGTTGCATAAGCACGACCGCCAGCAATGCGCCTAGTATGACGACCAGCGTAAAGGTAATCATGCGGCCTTACGCCTTGGCTTTGTCGCCCGCCGCCTGCGTGGAACTCAGACTGGCGCTTCCCGCCGGCAGTTCCTTGGGGATGTACGGCGGCGGCACGGTCTTGGGCGCGGCTCCGAGTTGCCGCTCCTTCTTGAGCGCTTCGAGCTCGGAATCGACGCTGTGGCCGCCGAGCTGCGCGAATTGCGCTTCCAGATCGTCGTCCTTGCCTGTGTTGGCCAGATCGTCAAACGCCTTGGCCGTGGCCTCTTCCTTGGTCACCGTCTGCTCAAAGCGGTTGAGAGCGGCGAAAGCGTTGTCGGCGTTGCCCACCCCGGCCATGGCTTCCGCCACCTTGCGCTGAGCCACCGCTGCGTTCTTGCGCGCCACCAGCGTGGAAGCCGTGCGCTCGCCTTCCTCGATCTTCTGCTTCAGTTCGGTAACCTGCTGCTTCAGCTTGTCGCTGGTGGCCCGGGCAGCCTCCACGGCCTGCTGCATGGAAGCCACCTGCTTATCGCACTCGCTCTTCTTGGCCAGAGCCTTGCGCGCCAGGTCTTCGTTACCGGCGTCCAATGCCATGCCGGCGCGATCCTTCCATTCCTGCGACTGCCGCACGTACTTCTGATACTCGGCGTCCAGGCTGTTGTAGTTGCTCATGGCCGCGGCCGATGCGCGAACCACGTTGTTGAGCTCGGTCTTCATGTCGGCCACGGTCTGTTTGACCGTCGCCTCGAATGTGGCGTCCTCCAGGGCGTCTACGCCCGCGTTCGCCTGGCCGCGCGCCACGCGGCCCACACGGCTAAAGATGCTTGGGAAAAATGACATATGCGTCTCTCCTCCGTTCAACTTTCCAGCCCGCTCAGCAAACGCCGCGCGCTCATCACGTCCTGCAGCAGGTAGTGCACGCACGAGAGAACATCGTCCTTTTCGTCTTCGTAGAGCTCGCGCGCCTTGCAGAAGTTGTTGAGCGTTACGGCCACCATGCTGTCGCCGGCGTCGTAGACCTTGAAATAAGAAGTGGCGATTCCGTTGTCGGCCGAAAGCATGGCCGCCATGATGTCCGCGCTGACCTTCGCCTGCGGCACTACCGTACAGACCAGGGAAAAGAGCAGGATGCCTTCCTGCAATACGGCCTGCAAGGCGACGCCGCTTTGGACTTCACGGATTCGCAACGTGTCGGACCCCTGTTCGGAGACCTGGTAACCGGCCTCCGCCAGAAGGGCGTGGATTTGCCCCAATTCGGGGCTGGCTATGGCTGTCATAGGTTTGGAGTGTACTCCTTTGGATTACGCGTTCCGCCCCGCCGAAGTTCCGGCGGGAGGACCGGCAGCGCCCGCGCCGCCACGCATACGATACCACGTGCGGCGCTGTAACCGGTCTGCATCATATCGCAATATGTGATCAATATATTGCAATTTGCGATAAGTGTCAAGAGAGATTTGCCTGCGCCGCGCGAAAACCGAGCGCGCCGCCGCCGCTATGCCGCAACTCATGGACAAATAAGAGGATACAGCGGCGAATCCCGCCGCGTTCCGCTCCTCTCGTGGAACCGGGCAAGAACAACCTCGCGCCGCCGCGCTATACTACGGGCAGCCCTGAGGGCTTCGGAGGTCTGGGAAATGGCTGAATTCGTTAAGGTTGCCGCCGCTGGCGAGATTGCGCCTGGAACCTGCAAGCTCGTGGAACAAGGCGGAAAGAGCATCGCGCTGTTCAACGTGGATGGCTCGCTCTACGCCATAGACGACGCCTGCT
>DATKOS010000322.1:0-3043 GCA_035524535.1 Bryobacteraceae bacterium | reverse complement strand
TGCGCCGCGAGACAAAGGAACTTCCCGTTTATACGCTGGTCATCGCCAAGAACGGCCCCAAGCTTCAGGAGGCCAAGTCCGGCGACAGCTACGCCAACGGATACAAAAGACCCGACGGCCGACCCGTCGGAGGCACGTTTATGCGCATGGGGAAAGGTGAGATTGACAGTCAAGGAACTCCCATGGACTTTCTGGTGCAGCAACTCGCGCGGCAAGTGGGCCGCACCGTCGTGGATCAGACCGGCCTGAAAGGCAAATACGACTTTACGCTGAAGTGGACGCCCGACCCCGGCACGCCGGCAGGAATGGTGGGGCCACCAGCCGGAGGCGGCCGCGCGCCTGACAACAGTGCGCCCCCCGATACTTCCGGGCCGTCCATCTTCACTGCCGTTCAGGAGCAGCTCGGCCTGAAGCTGGAATCCACCAAAGGCCCGGTGGAAATCATCGTGATCGACCACATCGAGCGGCCGTCGGAGAATTGAGAAGAAATAGAAGTTCCCACCAGGCGTCTGCCGACAAGGCCCGCCACCCCCAACGGCGCAGGAAACACGCCTATGACGAGACATCCCGAGAAGTTGTTGAAAATGCACGGCAGTTGTCCCGCGAGCGGCGCCAAGATTCAGCCAATTCCGGGTACTGTCCCGATTTGGGTCGTAACGCCGGCTTCCAGCCGGCACCCACGCCGCCAAGATGGCGGCGCTACAGGTTGTAGCGGCGGTCTCCGACCGCCGGCGTCGATCAGAGATCGGCGCTACAAATTATGCGGCACAATATAGCCCCCGGTGGAACTGCACCGCCGTGGGGAGTATACTCTCGACCGGCGCACGCTCTTCGACTTGGGGCGCGCCCAATATCCTGGGGGAATGACGAACATGAAAGCCCTGCTTCTCAAGGCACCACGGCAACTGGAATTAACGGACATGGCGCGGCCTGAGCTTCTGGATGGCCAGGTGCGCGTGCGGATTGACAAGGTGGGCGTTTGCGGGTCCGATTACGCCAGCATCGCGGGCAAGCTGCCTTTCACTCGCTTCCCCATAGTTCCCGGCCATGAGGCCAGTGGCGAGGTCCTGGAAGCCGGGAAGCAAGCGGATTGGAAGCCCGGCGACCGTGTACTGCTGCACCCGATTCTGGTCAACCGCAGCGAAGCGGTTTTCGCCACAGGCGAAGTGCACCACTCGGATTCTACGGAAGTGCTGGGCGTGGTGTCGCGCAACGGCGCCTACGCGGAAGAGACGGTGGTGGAAGACTACATGCTGCGCAGGATTCCGGCCGGCATGGACTTTGAAACCGCGGCTATGGTGGAACCGGTAGCCGTGGCGGTGCGTGCGCTTCAGCGGGGAGGCATCCGGACGGGCGACCGCGTGCTGGTATTCGGCGCGGGCAACATCGGCCTGCTGGTCATTCAGGTGGCGCGCGCGCTGGGGGCGGGGCGCGTGGTGGTGACCGATATTCTTCCGGAGCGGCTTGACCTGGCCGCCAGGCTGGGCGTGGACCAGGCGCTGGACGTGCGCGGCGGCTTCCCCAGGAATGATTTTGAGAAGCAATTCGATATAGTGGTCGACGGCCTCGGAAGCGAAGAGAGCGTTCAGGATGGGCTGGTGGCCTGTGCGCGGGGGGGCCGCATCGTGGTTTATGGCGTGCCCAAAGGCGATATTGTTTTCCCGCTGAAAGTAGCATTCTCAAAAGACGTCGTTCTGGCCACCAGCCGCCTTTACGACGCGGACTTTGACGTGGCCATCCGGCTGATGGCGGAGGGTAAGATTCGCGCCACAGACATCATTACCCATCGCATCGCGCTGGCGGACGCTCCGGCGCTGTTCAACCGCGTTCTTAACGGCCAGCAGCGAGTGATCAAGATCATGATTACGCCGTAGATATTTTTCACCGCAGAGGCGCAGAGAGCATAATGCGAATGTTGTTTTCTCCGTGCCTCCGCGCCTCGGCGGTGCAAAGAACTTGAGGTGACGAATGACGGACAAGCTTTTTTCGGTAGAAGGGAAAGTGGTTTTGGTCAGCGGCGGCTCGCGCGGAATCGGCCTGAGCATCGCCCAAGCCTTCCAGCAGGCGGGCGCGAAGGCGATCGTGAGCAGCCGCCATGAGGACTCCCTGAAGGCCACAGGGCTTGAATACCGCGTGTGCGACATCACCGACGCCGCACAGATCGCGCGCTCGGTGGACGACATCGCGGCCAAGTACGGCCGCCTGGACGCGCTGTTCAACGTGGCGGGGATCAATTTCCGGCACGTCGCCGAGACCTACCCGGAAGACAAGCTCGATGAGATTCTGGCCATTAATGTGCGCGGAAACTTCCTCATGGCGCGTGACTGCGGGCGCGTGATGATCAAGCAGGGCGGCGGCAAGATCGTCAACATCGCCAGCCTGCACACACACGTGAGCCTGAACGGTATGGCTCCGTATGCCGCCAGCAAAGGCTCGATTGGCTCCATGACGCGCGCGCTGGCCGTGGAATGGGCACAGTACAACGTGCAGGTGAACGCCATCGCCCCCGGCATGATTTTGACCGACTTGAACGCCAAACTGTGGGAGAACCCCACGATGCTGAATTGGGTCGTGGAGCGCACTCCAGCGCGCCGATTGGGTAAGCGCGACGACCTGGTGGGCGCAGCGATTTTCCTGGCCAGCGCCGCCAGCGATTTTGTGACCGGCCAGGTGCTTTACGTCGATGGCGGACTTACCGCCGGCCAGATGTGGCCGCTGGAAGTGCCGCGATAGGTTGGCAGCGCGGTGGAGCCGCGACCAATGACGTACCACGGCCTTCCAGGCCGTGCCCCGGCACGGGCAGGATGCCCGTGGTACAAAACCTTCGTGGCCCGTTGACACTAGTGTGTTCCTCTACTCACTCGATCTTGAAGGATCCTACCATGACTCCCAAACAAAGATTTCTCGCCGCGCTTGAACGCCGTCCGTCCGATCGACTGCCCGTGACCACGCACCACGTGATGCAATACTATCTGGACAAGTACGAGGGTGGAATCTCCGCGCAGCAGTTCTTCGATCGCTACGGACTTGACCCGATCACGTG
>DATKOS010000321.1:0-4570 GCA_035524535.1 Bryobacteraceae bacterium | reverse complement strand
GAGCGGCCGGTCACGGTGCTCGATAACGTCGTGAAGCTCAGCCTGCTGCAATCGCCCACGGAAGTGGATCACTACCAGATTCAGCGCGTGGTGGATGTGTATGTGACGCCTGCGGGCGAGGATCTGGGCCAGGTGTCGCGGGCAATCGACAAGAGCGTCATGGACGCCAAGCTGCCCGCCAATGTGCGCGTGGATATGCGCGGCATGGTGAACGGCATGAATCAGTCGTTCAAGAGCTTCGGGCTGGGCTTCGTTCTATCGTTCATCCTGCTGTACCTGATTCTCATAGCGCAGTTCCGCTCCTTCATCGATCCGTTTCTAATCATGCTGGCGATTCCCATGGGCTTCATCGGCGTTCTGGTGATTCTGCCGCTCACCCACACCACGCTGAACGTGATGTCCCTGATGGGCGTGCTGATGCTGGTGGGCATTGCGGATTCCAACAGCATCCTTATCGTGGATTTCGCGCACAAGCTGGAGGCGGAGGGGCTTTCGGTGGCGGATGCGGTGGTGACGGCGTGCCGCGTGCGGCTGCGGCCGATATTGATGACGTCGCTAGCGACCATCATCGGGATGATCCCGATGGCGATGAAGCTGGGGACGGGCGGCGAGCAATACACGCCGATGGCGCGGGCGATTATCGGCGGGCTGACTTCGTCGGTGATTCTTACGGTGTTCATTGTACCGGCGGCGTATCTGCTGGTGTACGGCAGGCGGCGGGGCGGGGCGAACGCCGAATCCTAAGCGGTTGGAGATCCATCATGCGAAAGTTTTGTCTGGCGATGTGTGTAGCGTTGGGAGGCGCGGCGGTGTGTTACGCGCAAGCGGCGCCGGTGGCGCTCAATCTGCAGCAGGCCGAGGCCCTGGCTTTAAAGAACCACCCGCAGATTCTGGCGGCGCAGAACAACGCGTCGGCCATGAACCAGAAGATCGCGGAGACGCGCTCGGCGTACTATCCCACGCTGCAAGGAGACTTGACGGGTTCGGGCGGCAACATCGGCGCGCGCATCGGAGCGGGGTATCTCTCCGATTCACGGCTGTTCAACCGGTTCGGCGATGGCATCACGCTGAGTCAGTTGATTTCGGATTTCGGGCGGACGCCGAACCTGGTGGCGGGGTCGAAGCTGGAGGCGAACGCGGCGGCGCAAACCGCGCAGGCCACGCAGTACGACGTGCTGGTGCGCGTGAACCAGGCGTACTTCGGCGCGCTGCGCGCGCAGGCTCTGGTGCGGCTGGCGCAGGAGACGGTGAAGACGCGGCAGTATCTGGTGGACCAGGTGACTGCTCTCTACAACAGCCAGTTGCGCTCGGAAGTGGATGTGAGCTTCGCGGACGTCAACCTTTCCCAGGCGAAGCTGATGCTGTTGCAGGCGCAGGCGCAGGTGCAGAGCGCGAATGCGGAGCTGGCGCGGTCCATTGGCGCGCAGGACGTGGCGGACTACAAGCTGCAGGAGCAGGATCTGCCGCCGAGTCCGCCGGCGAGCCCGGAGGACCTGGTGGCGCAGGCGCTGAAGGCGAGGCCGGAACTGGCCAGCCTGCAACTCAGCCGGGACGCGGCGTACAAGTATGAGAGCGCCGCCAAGGATTTGTCGAATCCCACAGCGAGCCTTGTGGGAGTGGGCGGCTATATGCCCTACGTGGACCAGATCACGCTGCCGCGCGTGATTCCCAATGAGTACGCGGGCGCGGCGGTCAACGTGGAGATTCCGATACTGAACGGCGGGCTCTTCAAGGCGCAGCGTCAGGAGGCGCACTTCCGGGCGCTGGAGGCGGACCAGCGGCTGCGCGACGAAGCGGAGTCCATTGCGCGCGACGTGCGTACGGCGTGGGCCAGCGCCTCCACCGCGTACCAGCGGCTGGACGTGACCGCGGAGATGATGCGGGAGGCCGCGCTCGCGCTGCAGCTTTCGCAGGGGCGGTACAACCTGAACCTGAACAATATTGTGGAACTGACCACCGCGCAGTTGAACAGCACTTCGGCGGAGATTGAGAATCTCAACGCCAAGTACGACTACCAGGGCGCCTATGCCACCTTGCAGTACACGTACGGCGGGCTGCGCTGACGCCGATGGGCTATCCGGCACAGAAACCGCGGAGCTAATACCAAGAGAGGATAGCGCCCGCCGCGCTCTGGGCGTATTCTGGGTTTGAGTTGCGGCGCGGTTGGCGCCGGGATGTGGAGGCCCGCCGGGCAGCGGGCCGAAAGAGGCGCCGATTCGAGGGAGCGCTGGCCGCGGCTCTTCATTTGAGGCGGCCGCCGGAAGCGGCGAACCGCGCAGCAGGGGAAGGCGAGAGATGTATCCCGATGCCCAACACGAAGCCGATGAGACGGTAGCGAGCGTGGCCGTGGTCTCCCTGAGCCCGGCGGAACGCGACCACAGGATTTTGCGCAGCCTTCTGCCGGCGCCTCAATTCACGGTGCACTGCGCCACGGCTCTCTCCGTGGATGTGATGGCTCTGCTGCGGCGGGGCGGCATCCACGTGGTGCTGTGCGAAGGCGACGTGGAGCCGGGGGCGTGGAAAGAGGTTCTGGATTTCGTGATGAGCCTGCCCCATCCGCCGTTTCTGATTGTGACGTCGCGAACGGGGAGCGAGGCGCTGTGGGCGGAGGCTCTGAACCTGGGCGCGCGGGACGTGCTAGCCAAGCCGTTCGATAGGACGGAACTCATCCGCGTGCTGGGGTCGGCGTGGCTGCACTGGCAGGAACAGTACGCCTCCGCAAAGGCGGGCGCGGGTTCGCAGCGCGCGCGGGCGGCGAATTGAGGCGGAGCGCGGCGATGGAAACCCGGCAAGCGCGGCGCGAATTCACGGTATTCGGCTTGGACCTGGAGAGGCGCATGATTCCGGAGAACGCGATTCTGCGCGATTTCCGGATTGGGCCGGGGCACGAAGGCCTGGCCGGGAGCAACCCCGAAGTGGCATCCTTCCACTACGAGGGCGCGGTGTATTTCAATATGGCTCGCGAGATCGTCCACCGGACGGCCATCGTGCGGGCCGCCTGGCCGTGCTTGAAGTAAACTTCCGGCTGCTGTAAGGCGGCAGCGATTGCCGGCATTCTGGTTATAGACCACATCGAGAGGGTCCCGAGTGAGAATTGATCCTCGGTCCCCAGGAAAATCCTCCTGGGCCGGGAAGATGCCCGCCAGCGCCGGCGCCACCTGTGCCGTGCGGGCCCAGTCTGAAGCGCGCCTCTGCTTCCATTTACATACCTTTCCGTTTGGCAGCGGAATTGCCAATCGCATCGGCCGAGGTGATGCTCATGCTTCGCAAGCTCGCATATGTTGCCGCCATTCTGATCGCGGCCTCTGTCTTGTGCTCGCTCCGGGCCGCCCAACCGCAACCCAGTCAGTCGAAAAAAGCCGAGGCGCGGCAGCCGGACATGGAGCTTTACGACCGCGCCGCCGCCGACGTTCAGCGCAAGCGCTACGTAGCTGCCAGGCTGCTTCTGAGCACTTTGATCAACACTTACCCCGATAGTGAGTTCCTGCCCAAAGCGCACCTCGTCCTCGCCCAGAGCTGGTATCGCGAGGGGGGTGAGCGGAACCTCGCGCAGGCTCGGGACGAATGCAAACAGACCATGCAGTTGTACCCGGGCTCGCCGGAAGCCGCGGAAGCCGAACAGTTGATGGGAAAGATCGAAGCGCAAGCGGGCAACAAGGGATCGCCGCCCCCGGAATAACGCCGCGGCCATTGGTCCCCACGGCGCCCCGACGGTTTGACGGGCGCCGCGGGCCGATGGCTTTTCCTAGTATGGTCCATGCCTGGTGGCCCCCTCTACTGCGACGTGAGCGTGCCCGCGCCGCTCGATCAGCCGTTCCCCTATTCGCTGCCGGAGACGCTGCGCCACCGCGTGCGGCCGGGGCGCCGCATCCTGGCGTCGTTCGGGTCGCGGAAGATGCCGGGCGTGGTGCTGGCGGTGCACGACGATGCTCCGGTGGTGCTTTGCGACGGGGATGTGCGGCCTTCCGCCTGGAAGGAAACGCTGGATTTCGTGACTTGTTTGCCTCAGGCGCCGTGTCTGATTGTGACTTCGCGAACGGCCGGTGAGGCGTTGTGGGCGGAGGCGCTGAATTTGGGCGCGCACGACGTGCTGTCCAAGCCTTTTGAGCGGGCGGAGTTGATTCGCGTGCTCCGATCGGCTTGTCTGCATTGGCAGTTCAAGGCCTCCAGGGTGGCAGAGCGAGCTCCGCTGACGCGGACGGCATAGTGACTCCGGAGGTCGCCGATGGAAATGCGGCAAGTTCGACGGGCCATTACGGTCTACGACCGGAACCTCGAAAAGCATACGATTCCCGAGTATGCGATTCTGCGCGATTTCCGCATCGGCCCCGGCCATGAGGGTCTGGCTGGACACAGTCCTGACGTGGCGTCGTTTCATTACGATGGCGCGGTGTACTTCAACATGGCGCACGAGATCGTCCGGCAGACGGTGATCGTGCAGGCCGCTTAGGCCTTCCGCGGTATCCTCAAACCCCGCAAAGAATCCCGTTGACAACGCGGCTTTCCGGTGCTAGTTTACTAGCATGATGCTAGAAAAACAGCATTCGGGCGGAGGACTTCGGAGATGACC
>DATKOS010000320.1:0-2079 GCA_035524535.1 Bryobacteraceae bacterium | reverse complement strand
CGTTCACGCGGTGGTAGTTGTCCAGTTGCGGCGAGCCCACGCGCACGGAGACATCCAGCACGCGGGTCTTCCCGCCGGTCGCCGGGTTGACGCTTCCGAGCTCCCCGGAGACCGTGCGGTATTCCTGCTCGGTCACTTCGTAACTCATGAAGTAAGGCGGTGGATCGGCCTCTGCTTGAGAACGCCGAAATTGCGGTTGAGTTCCTGGGACATGGTGTCCATCAGGACCGAGGGCTGGGCCGCCGCGATGGATGCCGCGGCCAGCAGGAGCGGCAAGCGAGACAGGTTTAAGCGACTCAAGCTTCAAGAATATCACGCGACCTTTCACGGCGAAGGCGCGCGGGGCTCTGTTGCGGCGCGCGCCCGGGGGCGAAGGAAGCGCGGCGGCGTTCCTTGAAAATCGGCCGCTACTTTTCTCGAGTCTTCGCCGCGCGCCGCCGATAAGAAGACTTGAGCCCTACTTCGATGGACTTCGACGCGGAGGTCTATAAATCGGTCTTCGAAAGCCTGCCGGTGGGCGTGTATCTGGTGGACCGCCAACGGCGAATCCTGGGCTGGAACAAGGGCGCGGAGCAATTGACCGGGTACCTGCGGCAGGAAGTAGTGGGCCGGTCCTGCGCCGAAGACCTGCTGATGCATTGCGACGACAGCCGGACCATCGTGTGCGGCGAGGCGTGCCCGCTGCAATCCACGTTGCGCGACGGGCAGACGCGGCAGGTGGACCTGTACCTTCTGCACAAGGATGGGCAGCGGATTCCGGTGAGCGTTCATTCCTTCGCGCTGCGCAATCCGGATGGCGACGTGGTGGGATGCGCGGAGTGCTTCGAGACGCGCGTCATTCTGCCGGCCGCGCAGCGTCCCAGGATCGCGCCGGGCTCGCTCACCCGCGATGAACTGACCGAACTGCCGGACCGCGGCGGAGCCCTGGCGTGGCTGAGCGCGGCGCTGCGGGACTTCGAGGAGACCGGCGTACGCTTCGGGGCTCTTCGTATCGCCATTGACGATCTGGACGGCCTGCTCCGCAAGGACGGACGCAACGCGGTGGATGCCGTGCTCTACGCCACGGCGCAGACGCTGCGCGCCAATGTCAGCCCAGCGGACATGGCGGCGCGCTGGTCCGGCGATAGCTTCCTGGTGGCGGTGATGGGCTGCACCGCGCCCGCGCTCCGGCGCGCCGCTGGCATTCTGAACCGGCTCACGGGGTCGGAGGCGGTTCCGTGGTGGGGCGACCGTCTTTCCGTATCGGTTGCCATGGGCGGCGCGATCGCCGCGCCGGGAGACACAGCTGAGTCGCTCGCCGGACGGGCGGAAGAAGCGCTCTCCCGCGCGCGCGCCGCCGAAGGCAACAGGATTCAGGTGATATGAGGCAGCCAGGCGCGTTTCCAATTCATCGAGGGAGTACATGTTCGCAATAATCGGAGTGCTCGTCGTCATCGGCGCCATTCTGGGGGGGTACCTTTTCGAGCACGGCAACGTTCTGGTTCTGCTGCAGCCGGCCGAATTGCTGATTATCGGCGGCGCCGCGCTGGGGACGGCGCTGATCGCCAACCCGATGCACGTGCTCAAGCAGATCGCCGGCAGCCTGGGCAGCGTGCTTAAGGGCTCGCCCTACGGCAAGGACCGTTACCTGGAATCGCTCAAAATGCTTTACGACCTGTTCAACCACGCGCGCAAGGAAGGGCTGGCGGCGGTGGAATCGGACATTGAGGACCCCTCCAAGAGCAAGATTCTCTCGGCGCATCCGGCGGTGATGAAGAATTCTCACGTGAGCCGCTTCATCTGCGACACCTTGCGGACCGCGACGACCGGCGTGGTGGACCCCTTCGACCTGGACCAGATGATGGAGGCCGATATGGAATGCCACCACCATGAGTCCACCGAGCCGGTGAACTCTCTGAGCACGGTGGCGGATTCCCTTCCCGGCCTGGGAATCGTGGCCGCCGTGCTCGGGGTGGTGATCACCATGGGGTCGCTGGGCGGCCCGCCGGAGGAGATCGGGAAGAAGGTGGCGGCCGCGCTGGTCGGCACCTTCCTGGGCATCCTGATGTGCTACGGCTTCGTGGGGCCGCTGGCGGCCAA
>DATKOS010000319.1:0-11622 GCA_035524535.1 Bryobacteraceae bacterium | reverse complement strand
CGGTCATGCCGCGGCCCAGGGCCTCGGCTTCCTCCAGGCGGATATCGAAACCCAGCTCGCGCAGGCGGGCCGCCAAGCGGCCATTGCGTTCGCGGCGGGAGGCTTGCAATTCGAGCACCCACTGGCGGAACTCCGCCAGGGAGCCGTTGCCGGGGAAGTAGCCCAGAAGGTGCACGGAATGACCGTGCAGCTTGGTGGAAAGCTCGATGCCGCGAACCAGTTCCACGCCGGCGGAAGCGGCCAGCGGGACAGCCTGGTCGTAGCCGGCGAAGGAATCATGGTCTGTAATTCCAAGGACCCCCACGCCGGCGCGCACCGCTTCGGCGATCAATTCCGCGGGCGAACAAGAGCCATCGGACTCGTTCGTGTGAGAGTGCAGATCGATTAGACGCAACCCGGCCAAGCTCTCCAGTGTAGCCTAGTTTGCGCCATCTGCCGCGCGCCCGCTTCGCCGCCCGATTACTGGGACTTGGTCATCGTATCCTGCGTGACAAGGGTGGTCTGGTTGGCGGCCACCGTCACCACCTGCTCCAGCACGGAATTGTTCCCGGCCAGGTCAATGCGCACGATGTAGTTGCCGGGGGGAATCAGCAGTCCTTCCACGCTGTTGTCGAACTCATCCACGTGGCCCACGAACTCGCCGTTGACCAATACCGCGGCCGTGTTGTTGGGAGCCTTGATTTTGAGCAAGCCGAAGGGGCCCGTGGGCGCCGGCTTGGCCTTGAGGGGCTGGTCCACATGAGCGGTCTTGCCGGCCTCGATGGTTACCGAAGCCGTGGCGTCCTCGTAGCGCGGATCCGTCACTCGGATTTCGTATTTTCCGGCCGGGAGCTTGTACTTCATGCAAGCCCCAAATCGGGCCGCGGGCCCGAGGTATGCCCCATCCAGGTAGACGCCGGCGCTGCGCGGGGTAGCGTTCACTTTCAAATACCCGTCAGCGGCCGAAGCGGCCAGAGCGCAGGTCGATAGCGCAAAGGGAACCAGACAGAACAATAGGGTGCGTTTCATGTTTCCTCCTCCTGAGAACCTCATGGGTTAATCCAATACCAAGTGTCGACTGGCGGGCGGTAGTTCGCCAACCCGCCCCGCCGGTTCTGTGTATCTTACCTTACACTTCGCGGCGTGCGAAGGGCTGCTAAGATGTGGGAGTGAATCCCGAGCCGCCTTTGGAACTCGCCGCGGAAACCGCGGCTGCTCCCGCGGAAGCGCACCCGGCATGGCGGCGCGTGTTATTGGCCCGTCACGCCAAGCGGCCGCATTCGCTGGACTACATCAAGAAGCTGGTCGGGGGGTTTGAGGAAGTCCACGGAGACCGCGCGTTTTCCGACGATCCTGCCATCGTGGCCGGTTTTGGGACGTTCGAAGGCATGCCCGTAATGGTGGTGGCCGAGCAGAAGGGCCGTGACACCAAACAGAAACTGCATCGCAACTTCGGCATGCCGAAGCCGGAAGGCTACCGCAAGGCGCTGCGGGCCATGCAAATGGCCGCGAAGTTCAACCGTCCGGTAATCACCCTGCTGGATACTCCCGGGGCGTATCCGGGCGTGGACGCCGAGGAGCGCGGGCAGGCCGAAGCGATCGCCCGCAATCTCCGCGAAATGGCGCGCCTGCCGGTGCCCGTGGTGGTGGTCTGCATCGGAGAGGGCGGCAGCGGCGGCGCGCTGGCCCTGGGCGTGGGCAACGTGGTGCAGATGATGGAGAACGCGGTTTATAGCGTCATCTCCCCGGAAAGTTGCGCGGCCATCATCTACCGCGATTCCGGCAAGGCCGAACAGGCGGCCGCCGCTTTGCGTTTGACGGCCGAGGATCTGCTCCGCCTGGAGTTGATCGACGGGGTGATTCCGGAACCGCCCGGCGGCGCGCATGAAGATCCCGATACCGCCGCGGAAAACCTGCGTCAGGGGTTGCGCCGGAGCCTGGAGCAACTCGCCGGGCTCGATGGCCCCGCCCTGGTGGAGCACCGCTACGCCAAGTTCCGCAAGATGGGCAATTTTTTCGCGTAGGGCGGCCGGTGCGCCGACGCCAAAGTCCCGGAACTAACATTGAGGCCGCCGTACCGTCTCCTCTGTGGGGTCGTTCGCGAAGTTGCGGCCGGGTAACGGACTCAAGGGTGTAAAATAAGTACTGAACTCCCGGTTGCCGCTTTGCGTCTCTAGCAGGGTAAAGGGAGATTCTTCCGTCGTGACCAGCAAATCGAAAGCCTTGATCGCCTTGGGCGCCGTCATCGTGGCGGGCGCGGGGGTGTATGCCAGTACGGTATACACGAAGCGCGGCGTGGTAACGGTGCAAACCGGGAACGTGGTTCGCGAGGACCTGACCAGCATCGTGACCGCCTCCGGCGAGATTAAGCCGAAGAACTACATCGATATCGGCGCCGACGCCATCGGCGATTTGACGGACATCCTGGTGAAGGAAGGCGACCACGTCCGGAAGGGGCAGTTGCTTGCCAAGATTGAAGACGTGCAACCCGCCGCCGATGTGGCGGCGCAAAGAGCCACGCTGAGCGCCGCCGACGCGGATGTCACCGCGGCCGAGGCCGGGCTGAAGTCCGCCGAACAGAACATTCAAATGTCGCAGGCCGCCGTGGACCAGGCCAACGCCCAACTGGACCAGACGAAGACTGACTTTGACCGAGCCACGGCCGAGTACAAAGAGCAGCTTTTGGCCCAGCAGGATTACGACTCCAAGAAATTCGCCTACGACGCCCAGAAGGCGGCCACCGCACAGGCTGTTTCCCGCTTGCAGCAGGCCCAGACGCAAAAGGAACAGTCCGCCGCCAACCTGGCCGGCGCCCAGCGGCGCGTGGCGCAAGCCAAGGCGAACTTGACGCGTCTTGACGACGTCCTGGCAAAACACAATTCCTACGCCCCTATCGCCGGCCTGGTGACCAATCTGCCTGTCCGGGTGGGGGAAACGGTGGTGCCGGGCCTTCAGAATCAGTCGGGTACGCTGATCATGACCATCGCGGATATGTCCCAGATCACGGCCGAGGTGAAGGTGGACGAAACGGACATTGTGAACGTGCAGGTGGGCCAGCCGGCGGATATCACCATCGACGCTATCCCTAACAAAACATTCAAGGGAAAGGTCACGGAGATCGGTAACACGGCGATTTTGCGGTCCACCGGGCTGGCGGCCTCCCAGAGCGCCACTTCCAGCCAGGAAGCCAAGGATTTCAAAGTAGTTGTGGCCCTGGAGGACCCCCCGGCCGAAATTCGTCCCGGACTTTCTTGCACGGCGAAGATAACCACGGCCACCCGTCAAAACGTCCTAACTATACCGATACAAGCGCTGACCATCCGGCAGAAGGGCGATTTGGAGCCGAAAACCAGCGCAAGTGGAGGCGCGCAGGCAGCCACGACGGTGGATCCGGCGGAGGAAAAGGCTCGCAAGGAGGAGATCCAGGGCGTTTTCGTGATCTCCGAGGGCAAGGCGACGTTCCGGAAGGTGGAAACCGGTATCACCGGCGCCACCGATATTGAAGTTTTGAGCGGGTTGAAGGAAGGCGAACAGGTAGTGACGGGGACTTATCAGGTGATCCGGACTATCCGTAACGAGGCCCAGGTGAAGGTGGACAATAAGCCCGCGGCCACGACCAACAACACCTAAGAAAAGAGAAACGATCCGATGGCAGTAGCCACGCAAAAAAAGGACAAGGCAGAGCTTCTCAGGCGAGGCGAGCAACTGAAGCGGGATGGCATCGTTATCCGCACGTACCAGCTCTGGAAGACCTACATCATGGGCGACCAGGAGATCCATGCCGTTTGCGGATGCGATCTTGAGGTGAAGCGGGGCGAATATGTCGCCATCATGGGTCCTTCCGGGTCGGGCAAGTCCACCCTGATGAACCTGATCGGGTGCCTCGATACGCCCAGCGCCGGGGAGTATTACATCAACGGGAACCTGGTCAGCGAGATGTCGGATGACGATCTGGCGCGCATCCGGAACAAGGAAATCGGGTTCGTATTCCAGACGTTCAACCTGCTGCCGCGCGCCACTTCGCTGCATAACGTCGAGCTGCCGCTGATCTACGCCGGAATTCCGGCGGACAAGCGCCTCGAGATGGCCAAGGCCGCCATGGCTTCGGTAGACCTCGGCGAGCGCATGTACCACAAACCCAGCGAGTTATCCGGCGGACAGCGCCAGCGCGTCGCGGTAGCCCGCGCCCTGGTGAACAACCCGTCGATTCTGCTGGCCGACGAGCCCACCGGAAACCTGGACACGGCGACCGGTAATGAAATCATGGGTCTGTTCGAGCGGCTGCACCAGCAGGGCAACACCATCATTCTGGTCACGCACGAGCACGACATTGCGCTGCACGCGTGGCGCGTGGTCCACATCCGCGACGGAAAAGTGGAGCGCGACGAGAAGATTAAGTAAACCTCCGCATCGATACCAGAGCTGAGCCGCGGCGAAGGCGTGAGCCTCCTCCGCGGCTCGGCTTATTTCAGGCGCGCCGCGCGGTTATCCTGATGAGAGGAGGATTCATGCGCACCAGGCTCGCCTTCGCGGCGTGTCTCATTTCGGCCGGACTGGGAGTCGCCCCGGCCGAGGTTCTGGATTCCGCCCCGTCGGGCTTCACGGTCAAATCCACGGTTGCCATTCAGGCGCCGCCGGACGCGGTCTACGGCGCCTTCCTGCGTCACATTGGCGAATGGTGGGATTCGGTCCACACCTTCTCCGGCGACGCGCGCAACCTCAGCATCGAAGAGAAGCCCATGGGCTGTTTTTGCGAACAGCTGCCGCAGCAGGGCGCGGCGCGCCACATGGAAATCCTGCGGCTCGCTCCGGGCAAGACCATGGTGCTCTCCGGCGCGCTGGGACCCATGCAGACCATGGCCGCGGCCGCCACGCTCACCATCCAACTCAGCGCGGCGGCGGGCGGGACCGCGCTGGAGGCCACGTACGCCGTGGCGGGCTATTCTCCGGCGGGCCTGAACACGCTGGCGCCGGCTGTGGATCAGGTTCTCAATCAGCAATTCGCCCGGCTGAAGGAATACGTGGAGCACGGCAAGTTGGCGGCCGGCGGCGCGGCGCGTTAGCCAGGAGACGCGGCGGCGAACAAACGGCCCGCGTGGCGCCGCGACACCCGCTATGATTGAGTTTGCGCCATCAGATGACCCAGTCGCTTGCGGGACGCATCCTCAAGTATGTGAACATCGCGATCGGCGTTGCTCTCGCCGCCGCGCTCGCCTTGGTTTACTGGTATGCATGGAGGCCCTTGCCACAGCGCTCGGGCCGCGTGGAGGCGCCCGTGGGCGCTTCGGCCTCGGTTTCGTTTGACTCTCTCGGCGTGCCGCACATCCGGGCCGCCAGCCTGGACGACGCGCTCTTCGCGCAAGGCTACGTGACCGCGCAAGACCGCCTTTTCCAAATGGACGGATTGCGCCGTTTGGCGGGCGGAGAGTTGGCGGAGATACTGGGCCCGGCGTACATCGAATCCGACCGCGACTCCCGCCGGCTGCGGATCCGCCGCATCGCGGAATCCGCTTACGCCTCGCTGCCGCCGGCGGACCGCGCCGCCATGGCGGCTTACGCGCGCGGCGTCAACGAATTCATCGCCACGCACCTGTACAACCTGCCGCTGGAGTTCACCATCCTCGATTGCCAGCCGCGGCCCTGGAGCGTGGTGGATTCCCTCCTCGTCTCGCTCTACATGTACCGCGACCTTACCACCACGTATCGCGATGCGCTGCTCAAGCGCTCCATGCTGGCCAACGGCGACGCGAAAAAGGTGGAGTTTTTGTTCCCCTCCGGAGGCGGCGACGGACCCGCGCCGGGTTCCAACGCCTGGGCCATTTCGGGCGCCCATACGGCTTCCGGGAAGCCGCTGCTGGCGAATGACATGCATTTGGAGTACTCCCTGCCGGGCATCTGGTACATGGCGCACCTGGAGGCGCCGGAGCTGGATGTTTCCGGCGTCACGCTTCCGGGGACGCCGGGCGTTCTGGTGGGGCACAACCGGAGTATCGCGTGGGGCATCACCAACCTCCAGTTCGCCGTGCAGGACCTCTTTACCGAGCAGATTGACGAGCGCACCGGGAGGTACCTCTACCATGGCCAGGTGGAGCAGGCGCGGCAGGAGCGCGAACTGATTCGCGTGAAGGGACAGGATCCAGTAGAGGTTCTGGTGTGGGTGACGCGCTTCGGCCCGCTCTACACTACGGACGGTAAGGTTCCCATGGCCATGCGGTGGTCCGCGGCGGAGCCGGAGAGCTTCCAGTACCCGATTCTCGATCTGGACCGCGCCCGCAATTGGGACGAATTTCTGGCGGCCCTCCAGCGCCTTTCCGGGCCGGGCGTCAATTTCGTTTATGCGGACACCGCCGGCAACATCGGATTCCACGCCGCCGGCAAGCTGCCCATCCGCAAGGGCTACCGCGGCGACGTTCCCGTGGATGGATCGGGCGGCGACTACGATTGGGAAGGCACGATTCCCTTCGACCAGCTTCCCTCCGCCTACAATCCTCCGAGCGGCATCGTGGTCAGCGCCAACCAGAATACGTTTCCCGCGAATTTTCCGTATCCCTACAGCGGCAACTTCGCGCCGCCGGGACGCGCGCGGCAGATCCGCGACCTTCTCTCCGCCCGCAACAACTGGCGCGCCGAGGACATGCTGTCCGTGCAGAAAGACGTGTATTCGGCGTTCAACAAGTTCCTGGCGGGCCAGTTGGTGGCCGCCTACGACAAGCGCCACCCCAACAACCCGGGCCTGGACCAGGTGGTGGCGCTGCTGCGCAATTGGAACGGGCAGATGGATAAGGACCAAGCCGCGCCGTTCGTTGTGATGCTGGCGTATCAGTACCTGCGGACCGCGGTGGCGGAAAACGCCGCGCCGGGCAGCGGCGCACAATATCAGTTCACGCAGGCGCAGGTGGCGCTGGAGAAACTGCTGCGCGAGCGGCCGCCCGGGTGGTTCCTCGATTACGACTCCGTCCTGTTGCGAGCGCTGGCGGACGCGGTGGAGGAAGCGCGGCGCATCGAAGGCCTGGACATCAAGCGCTGGCGCTACGGCGGGTACTCGCGGATCACCATGGATAATCCGGTGGTGCACCACTTGCCGCTCATTGGGCGATACTTCGATATCGGGGCGGCGCCGATGAGCGGTTCCTCCAGCACGGTGATGCAGGTGACCCGCACGCTGGCGCCCTCCATGCGCATGGACGCCGACCTCGGCGATTGGGACCGCAGCCTGCTGAACATTCAGGTGGGGCAGTCCGGGCAAATTCTGTCGAGCCATTACCGCGACGAGTGGAACGCCTGGTATCGCGTGACGAGCTTTCCCATGCAGTACGGGCGCGTGGACGCCAAGAGCACGCTGGAGTTCGCGCCGCGCTAAGCCTATGTTCTCCTGGCTCTTCGCCAAGCCGCTTCCCCCGGGTTCGGCCGCACCCGATTTTTCCCTGCGGGACGATGCGGGCCGCGAGGTGACGCTCTCCGGGCTGCGCGGGCGCTGGGTGGCGCTGGTGTTCTATCCAGGCGACGACACGCCCGGTTGCACCAAGCAGCTTTGCGAGTTCCGCGACCACTGGAGCGCCGTTCAGGCGCGCGGCATCCAGGTGTTCGGCGTGAATCCCCAAGACGCCCGCAGCCACACGCGATTCCGGGAGAAGTTCGGCTTCCCGTTCCCGCTGCTGGTGGATCGAGGCCGCAAGGTTGCCGCCCTGTACCATGCGGGCGGTCCCATTGTGCGCCGCACGGTGTACCTGATTGGGCCGGACGGGAACATTCGCCTGGCTCGGCGCGGCATGCCGAAGCCCGCGGAATTGATCGAACTGGCGGGCTAAAAGGGCGGCCGAAGGTTTCCGTAGCCTCGCTGCCGGCGCCGGCTAGAGGTTTGCGTTTCGCGCAAGGCGGACGTCGCTCACCCAGATTGGCGCCTTCCCTCAGCCATCGCATATCATAGGCATAAGGGATTCCAGGGTCTGAAACGCCTGGTACGAGATTATGTGGATTGTCCGACTTGCGTTGCGCGCGCCGTACACCTTTGTGGTGGTGGCGCTGCTGGTGGCCATTCTTGGCGTCACGGCCATTGTCAGCATGCCGGTGGACATCTTCCCGTACATCGACATCCCGGTGGTGAGCGTCGTGTGGAGCTACTCCGGCCTTTCGCCGGAGGAAATGGAAAAGCGCATCGTCACCACGTTCGAGCGCTCCATGACCACCACGGTCAACGACATCGAACATATCGAATCGCAATCCTATAGCGGCGTTGCCGTGGTGCGCGTTTACTTCCAGCCGAAGGCCGATATCGCCGTGGCGCTTTCGCAAGTCACCGCCATTTCGCAAACGCTGCTGCGGATCTTCCCCCCGGGCACGTTCCCGCCCAACGTGCTGAAGTTCGATGCCTCGGCCGTGCCCATCCTGCAACTGGGGCTTTCCAGCAAAACGCTTGCCGAGCAGGAGCTTTTCGACCTGGGCCAGAACTTCATCCGCACGCAGCTGGCCACGCTGCCGGGCGCATCCGTGCCGCTCCCGTACGGCGGCAAGTTCCGGCAGGTTATGGTGGACCTCAACCCGGAAGCGCTGTACGCCAAGCAACTGACGCCGGCCGACGTTTCCAACGCGCTGGGCCTGCAGAATCTCATCTACCCGGCGGGCACGGCGAAGCTCGGTTCCAAGGAGTACCAGATCAAGCTCAACAGCAGCCCGCGCGTTTTGAACGACCTCAACTCGCTGCCGGTGCGCGTGGTCAACGGCGCCACGGTCTACATGCGTGATATCGGCCAGGTGCGCGACGGGTACGCGGTGCAGAGCTGCATTGTGCGCACCAACGGGGTGCGCGGGGCGCTGCTCACGGTAATGCGCAACGGCAAGGCGTCCACGCTGGACGTGGTGAACGACGTGAAGAAGGCGCTGCCGAAGATCCTGGCGGGCCTCACGCCGGAGCTGAACGTGCGGCAGTTTTTCGATCAATCGCTGTTCGTGCGGGCGGCCATCGGCGGCGTGCTGCGCGAAGCGATCAGCGCGGCGCTGCTCACCGGGCTGATGATCCTGATCTTCCTGGGGAGCTGGCGCAGCACGGTGATTGTGTGCATTTCCATTCCGCTCTCCATGCTGGCCTCGCTGGCCATCCTGGGGCTGGCGGGCGCCACCATCAACGTGATGACGCTGGGCGGGCTGGCGCTGGCGGTGGGCATTCTGGTGGATGACGCCACGGTGGCCATTGAGAACACGCACCGCAACATGGCCATGAAGAAGCCCCTGGTGCGCGCGGTGCTGGATGGCGCGGAGCAGATTGCCGCACCGGCCTTCGTCTCCACGCTCTCCATCTGCATCGTGTTCGTTCCGGTGCTCATGCTCACGGGCGCGGCCAAGTACCTGTTCACGCCGCTGGCGGGCGCGGTGGCGTTCGCCATGCTGGCCTCCTACTTCTTCTCCCGGACGCTGGTTCCCAACATGATTCACTACATGCTCCGGCCGGAGATGAAGCTCTATGCGCAGGGGGAACACGGCGAGACGGCGGGCGGCGCGGGCCCTATCTGGAAGGCGCACTATGCGTTCAGCCGGCGGTTCGGAAGGATGCGAGCCTCCTACGCCGCGCTGCTCGATTGGACGCTGGACCATCGCGGTCCCGTGCTGGCCGGCTTCGCCATCTTCGTGGCCGCATCGCTTTGCCTGGCGCCGCTGGTGGGGCGGGATTTCTTCCCCACGGTGGATTCCGGGCAGATGCGCCTGCACGCCCGGGCGCCTTCGGGGACGCGGCTGGAAGAGACCGAAGTCTATTTCGCCGGCATCGAGGATGAGATCCGCAAGGCCGTTCCCGGGCGGGAGATCGACACCATCATCGACAACATCGGGATTCCCTCCGGCAGCACCAACCTGGCCTTCGGCGACGCCACCACCATCGGACCGGGCGATGGCGATATCCTCATCTCGCTGAAACCCGAGCACGGGCCCACAGCGGCTTACACGGATACCCTCCGCAAGCGGCTGCGGGAGCGCTTCCCGGATGTGGTGTTCTTTTTCGAGCCGGCGAACATCACCAACCAGATTCTGAACTTCGGATTGCCCGCGCCCATTGACGTGCAGGTGATGGGCCGCAACCAGGCGGCCAATTACGAAATCGCGCGGCGCCTGCGCGACCGCATCGCGCGTGTGCCGGGCGCGGCGGACGCGCATATCCACCAGGTGGTCGATTGGCCGGAGATCCGCGTGGACGTGGACCGCGCCAAAGCCGGGCAGTTGAACCTGACGCAGCACGACGTTTCCAGCAGCCTCCTGATTTCGCTGTCTTCGAGCGGCCAGGTGGCGCCCACGCAGTGGCTCGATTGGAATACCGGCGTCAACTACAGCATCGCCGTGCAGACGCCGCAATACCGTATGAACACCCTGCCGGCGCTGCTGGGCACGCCCATCGGTTCGCCCTTCACCAACGTGTCCGGCGCAACGGCCAATTCGCTGGCGGGAATCGCGGGGGCCAACAGCGCTTCGGTGGGCGCGGCGCCGTCCCAGACCAGCGCGGCTTATGGCAACCCGGGCGCCTCGGCATCCGGTCCTCAATTGCTGGGCAACCTGGCTGGCACGTCGCGCGGCGCGGCGCCGGAGATCATCAACCACTACAACGTGACGCCGGTTTATGACGTGTATGCCAACGTGGATCGCAGCGACCTCGGCAGCGTGGGCGCGGCGGTGGAGAAGATTGTGGCGGAAACGGAGCCATCGCTGGCGGCGGGAAGCAGCATCGAGGTGCGCGGGCAAATCCGCACCATGCAGTCTTCGTTCCAGCGCCTGGGCCTGGGCATGATTTTCGCGGTGACGCTGGTGTACCTGCTGATGGCCGTGAATTTCCAATCGTGGCTGGACCCGTTCATCATTCTGATGGCGCTGCCGGGGGCCATCGCGGGCATCGTGTGGATTCTGTTCCTGACGCAGACCACGTTCAGCGTGCCGTCGCTCATGGGCTCCATCATGTGCGTGGGCGTGGCGGTGGCGAACAGCATCCTGGTGGTGGTCTTCGCCAATGACCAGCGGCTGGAGGGTATGGATGCGCGGGAAGCGGCGCTCTCCGCGGGCCACACGCGCATCCGCCCGGTGCTCATGACGGCCTCGGCGATGATCATCGGCATGATGCCCATGGCGCTGGGCATGGGCGAGGGCGGGGAACAGAATGCGCCGCTGGGCCGCGCCGTGATTGGCGGGCTGGCGCTGGCCACGGTGACCACGCTCTTCATCGTGCCCGCGGTTTACAGCCTGCTGCGCCACAGGCCGCCCGTGGATTACGAAAGAAAGATCGCCGAGGAAGAGGCTGAGTATTTGACCGGCGAGGGCTTGATATGAACGAGATTGAAGCCGCCGAAGGCCGCTTGCGCGCGGAGATTGAATCGCTGAAGCGTCAGATCGCGGAGCAGCAGCGGCTGCTCGCGGATCGCCCCGGGGGCGCGGCGCGTCCGTCACGGCGCATGCTGGCAGGTCTGGCGGCGCTGCTGCTGGCGCTCACTGCGGGAGGCTTCCTGGCGGGCTACCTGCCGCGCCTGCGGCGCGCGGAGGCGCTGGAACAGGAGTCTCAGGCCGGCGCGGCGAATCTGCCGGTGGTCACGGTGGTTCCGGTGGAACGTTCCGCCGCCAGCAGCAATCTGCTGCTGCCCGGCAACATTCAGGCCTTCACGGAAGCTCCGGTAT
>DATKOS010000318.1:0-4739 GCA_035524535.1 Bryobacteraceae bacterium | reverse complement strand
CGGCACCCTCCTGCTCGATGAAATCGGAGAGATGCCCCTGGCCACGCAAGCCAAGCTCCTCCGCGTCATCGAGGACGGCAAGGTGCGCCGCCTCGGCGGCGCCAGCGACATTCCAGTCTCCGTGCGCGTGCTGGCCGCCACCAACCGCTCTCCGGAAGCCGCCGTCAAGAACAGGCTCTTGCGCGAGGATCTCTATTACCGCCTCAACGTATTCCACATCGCGCTACCCCCGCTGCGCGAACGCAAGCAGGATATTCCGCTCATCGCCGAGACTCTCATCCGCGACCTCAACAGCAAGCACGGCTGCCGCGTCACGAATCTCAGCGCGGAGGTCCTCTCCGCCTTCCAGGCCAGGTCATGGCCGGGTAACGTCCGCGAGCTTCGCAACCTCATCGAGCGCGCGGTCATCATGGCCTCGGAAGGGGAGATTCAGCCGCGCCACTTGCCCGGGGCCGTCTCCCCGCCGCCGGTTCCCGCCGCGGATTCCGCCGAGGTGCTGCACATCCCCGTGGGAGCTCGCATCAGCGACGTGGAAAAGGCCTACGTGCAATTGACGTTGAAGCACACGCGCAACAACAAGACCCGCGCCGCCGAGTTGCTCGGCCTGTGCCTCAGAACGCTGCACTACAAGCTCCGCGCCTACTCCTCCGAGGGCGATCGCGAGGCGCCTTCTTGGCGCGCCGGCAAGTCAGCCTGAGCCGGCTTTTCCTTCGTTACCTTCCCGCGGCAGAGTGAAAGAGAAGCGCGAACCCCGCCCCGGCGCGGACTCGGCCCACATCCGCCCGCCATGCCGCAGCACGATGATGCGGCAGGAGGCCAGCCCGAGCCCCGCGCCCGCGCGCGAACCGCCCCGCATCCGCTCAAACGGGCGGAAGACGTTCTCCAAAAGGCCGGGGTCGATGCCGGCGCCGTTGTCTTCCACCGTGATAACCCACTCCCCGCCTGAAAGCGTGGCCCCTACCTCAATCCGCAACGGCGCGGGACTGCGGTTCTCCGCGGCGTTGCGCAGCAGGTTCTCGAACACCTGCGCCAAACGGTCCGGGTTCCCCGTGACCCACGGAAGCTCGCCATAGCGTACCTCCGCGCCGGCTTCCCCTAGGAGCTTGTCCAGCTTGGCCAGCGCCAGGCGAAGCGTCATCGCCAGATTGACCGGCTGAAATCCGCCCGCCTCGGTGAGCAGCGCCGTGGAATAAGCGGCGAGTCCGTCGATGAGGGCGTCGATCCTCGCGGCGCTCTCAATCACGAAGCCCAGCCGCTCGGCCGTATCTGCTTCCGCCGGCGCCGGGTCCTTGCGCAGCAACTCGGAGTGCAACCGGACGGCTCGCGCGGCGGCCCGGAAATCATGGCACGCGCGCAGCAGAAACTCCGCGAATTCACGCTCGGCGGATCCGTCCATCGGCTCGTCTCGTCTCCCGCAATGGCCAGTGTCTCGTATCGAAGCGCCTGCGGCAAGCTGCCGCCCCGGCCGAGTTGCCGCTCGCGAGAACCGGGCGTAGCCCCATCGGGCCGGTTCCATGGAGGCGGAGAAGGCGCTCGCGGCGAATGGCGCGGAAAGTACTGGGAACTAAATTCGCCATCGGGCAAGAACATTTTACCGAGTGCGGCCCGCCGCCTTGCCCTAAGCCCCTTTCGATTGCCCCGCGCTCCGAATGGCAGCCTTCTTGCGAAACACCTGGAGCGTAAGCCACGCGGGACCGCGCTCGCGGCGTCAGTCTTCTGCGAAGCGAAGCGGTCTCTGGGGAGCAGAGGCGCCCCCTCGCGTCTGCTCCCATTTTTTCTTAGGCCCCCGGCGGCCGCATCTCCGCTCCGGCGCCTCGTCAAAAGCACCCTGCAAAATTCGCACGCGGTGTGCATCCATTGCGCGTTTACATCCCAAGCCCCGCGCGAAACGGATGTTATTTCACACGCTTTGGCGCTAGACCGTGAAAGGCTTCACCTTTCATCCCGCTCGTCCGCTGACCGCCGGTTTGGAACAAACCGTGCAACGAGCAAGACCACTGGTAGCAAATCACACTGCAAAACTTGGGAGGGAACCATGGCAGCAATCGTTCCGGTGTTGGAATCCAATCTTGAGGATGTGTTGGCGCACCTGCCGATTTCGAGCACCACGGAGTACGGTAAGTGGCAGACGATTTACGGGCAGCACGCGCCGGCAAAGTGCATCTTTCTGGTGGTGTCGGGCAAGGTAGCCATTTCGCGCGTCACCGAGGACGGCTCCGAGGTCATTCTGGAAATCGTCGGCACGGATGACCTGTTTGGCGAAAGCTCATTCCTCGGCGCGCCCCGCATTTCCGAGCGGGCCACGGCCATCGAAAAGACCACCGTCATGACCTGGCCGGTGGCGGAGATCGAGGAGCTCATCACCAAACGCCCCAGGCTGGCGGTGGCCCTGTTGCAGATCCTCGCGCAGCGCAACGCGGAGCTGACCGAGCGCATCGAGAGCTTCGCCGTGGACGGCGTGGAGCGGCGTCTGGCGCGCTCCCTGCTTCGCTTCTCCGAGAGGCTGGGCGCGCAGGAGCAGGACGGCTCCGTGCGCATGATGCCGTTTACCCATGCGCTGCTTTCGCGCTATGTAGGTACGTCGCGGGAAGTAGTCACGCAGCATATGAACCGCCTGCGCAAGCAGGGCTACGTCAGCTATTCGCGCCACGGCATTGTTCTGCATCGTGACGCGCTGAAGGCGTCCATCAGCTAGACCGCGCTCACTCCGGGCCCTTTGCCGCACCTGGCGCGCTGTTGGCGCCAGGCGTGCATGGAATGGAGACAGTAGGCGCATGGCCGCCGGACTTTCCCTGTCCACTCCGCCCGCGAATTCCCGGGGCGCGATCGCGGCCGGCGGCTAAGCGTTGGGGCCCGGGATGACCGCACGAAAGCGTCAGAGCATTGTGGCAGCCGGCGATCGCCGGACGGAGCGGCGCTTCGCCCTGATCCTCGGTCTGAGCTGGAAGCTGATCCATCGCAACCGCGTGATGGCCTCCGGCGCGGGCCACACCATCGATATCTCCCGGCACGGCGTGCGCTTCGACTCCTGTCCGCGGATCTCCGCGGGCAAGAAGATGGAGATCTCCATCGCCTGGCCCGTGCTGCTCCACGGCGTGGCTCCCATCAAACTGGTGATCGGCGGGCCGGTGGTGCGCTGCGATGACGCCTGCACCGTGGTCCGGATCGTCCGGCATGAGTTCCGCACGGCCCGGCGCTCGCAGGCGGCGGGCGCCCTAACCGTCAAGCGCGAGGAGCCGCCTCGTCGCATCGTCTTGCCGCGCAAAGCGGCCCTTTGAGGAGTGAAGGGAATTGGGGGGGAGCGGCCGCCGCCTCATGGCGGCGAATCGCCCGTTTGGAATGCGCGGCGCCCCGGCCGCGAGCCTCGCTTCGTCTGCGAAGCCGCGCGGCCGGATCGAGAGCTGCGAACGTTCCGATAGCGACCCCGTCCAAGAGGGCTGGATCGCGATCGAAGACGTTAGAAGTCCCAGCGCACCGTCGTCGTCTTCCCCGCCACTAGCGTTACTTCCTGCCAGAGCAAGGACTGTCCGCCCGCCACATCGATGCGCACCTGGTACGTCCCGGGGCTCACCTGCAGGTCCTGCCCTGCGCCGTTGAACTGGTCGATGTACCCCACGTACTCGCCATTCAGCATCACCGCGGCGAACTTTTCGCCGTGGAATTCCACTTTCAGATCCGCATAAGGCGGCTTTGGGTCCGGCTTGCGCGCCAGGTTCTCGGAAAGATGCGCCGTTTTGCCGGATTCGATGGTCACCGTCGAGGTGCTCGTTTCACAGCGCGGATCCATCAGCGCGACTTGGTGGGTCCCGGGCGTCATCAAGTACTTCCGTGACGACCCATAGTGAGAAGCAGGCCCCCAGTAGTGGCCATCGACATACAGCGCCGCGTCGTCCGGGGACACGCTGACCTTGAGGTAACCGACAGGCATGCTGGACTTCGCGGAGCCTCCGCAGAAGGCCGCTGCCGGCAGAAGACTGAGCGCTAATAGCAATCGCTTCATGGGACTTCCTCCTGTTAGATAAAGTAAGTCAAATCAGTAATTGGAACAAGGAGCGCCGGACCCCTCGCGGTAAGTCGAGACCCCGGCGCGTTGTAGCGAAACAGACGCATGGCTTCACCTGCTGGCTCCGAGCTGCGCCGATTCGGAGCTTCTCGCCCCCGCTGGGGCTTCCGCGCGGGACAAGTGCAATATCACCGGAGTAATTTCAAAGGGCATCTTCTCCCGCGCCGAACGCAGCGGCAGTTCCTCCGTCTTCACCAGGGTGATCTCGTCGGACCAGGGATTCAACTTGATGCGCGAACCGAGCGGTAGGGCCGCGATCTGATCGATCTTGTCCTCCTGGAGCGGCGGCGCGGATTCTTCCAGGGCGGCCAGCCGCGCCATGTTCGCACGGCTTACCATCGCGTTGCCCAGGTGGGCGCGCACCAGGTTCGTCAGGTTCTGCTCGTGGGCGCTTAGCTCCTTCAGAAACAGGCCGGCGTCCCCAAGCTTGCCGGCGTAAGGCGAGTTCTTCAGGAGTTCAAGCGCCTTCTTGCCCGCTGCATCCATCTCCGCGGAAGTCCGCGCAACGTTGAGCCGTTGCAGGATTTCATTCTCGTCGAAAATTGTGGAGTCCCCGAAGGCGAACGCGGTGGGCGTTTTCTGGCCCAATGCCAGGTGCGCTAGCTCCTCGGCCAACACCATGGCCAGGCTGGCCTCATCCGGCAGGACGTCCAGCAGCCCCCGGCTCACCACAATC
>DATKOS010000317.1:0-10584 GCA_035524535.1 Bryobacteraceae bacterium | reverse complement strand
TCCCAAGTCCGTGGTTTCCGCGATCCCCATCGCCGCCACGGCCCGCCACAGCGCGCAGCAGATTGCCTTCAACGAAGTGGGCCGCCAGGCCATCATGGCCGATCCGGACTGGAACGGCGGCAATTACTACGGCAAGCAGCCGCCCGCCCGCGGCCTCGCCGTGGCGCGCATGGTGGGCCACATCACCTTCATGAGCGACGATTCCATGCGCGAGAAGTTCGGGCGCCGTCTGCGCGGCAAGGACGCCTTCGGCTTCGATTTCGAAGTGGACTTCGAAGTGGAGAGCTACCTGCGGTACCGCGGCAACCAGTTCGTCAGCCGATTCGACGCCAATTCCTACCTCTACACCACCAAGGCCATGGACTACTTCGACCTGGCCGCCGGGCGCGGATCCCTGGCCGCCGCCTTCGAGAAATGTACCGCGCGCTTTCTGGTGATCAGCTTCAGTTCGGACTGGCTCTACCCCAGCTACCAGTCGCGCGAGATCGTGAGCGCCCTGCGCGGCATGAATCACGACGTGGCCTACGTGGATCTCGAATCGAATTACGGCCACGATTCGTTCCTTGTGGATGTGGCCGAACAGAGCCAACTCGTGAGCGGCTTCCTGGCTAGCACGTTCGAGAAGGTCCGATGAGCGACGCGCCGCCGCGGAAGCAGGGTTTCGTACGGGAGCTGCTGGGCCGCCGCGATTACGCCATCATCAGCGAGATCATCGACCCCGGCGCAAAGGTTCTGGACCTCGGCTGCGGCGATGGCGAGCTGCTCCAGTGGCTCGCGGAAAACAAGAACGTCCAGGCGCGCGGCGTGGAGATCTCCGGCGAGAAGGTCCGCCGCGCCATCGCGCGCGGGGTCTCGGCGTACCAGGGCGATATCGACCAAGGGCTCGCCGACTACCCGGAGCTGGCCTTCGACTACGTCATCCTCAGCCAGACCCTGCAGGAGACCCGCCATCCGCGCAAGGTGCTCTCCGAAATGCTGCGCGTGGGACGCCGCGCCATTGTGGCGTTTCCCAATTTCGGCCACTGGCGCATGCGCCTATCCATGCTGGCCAGCGGCCGCGCGCCGCGCACCAAGCTATTTCCGCACCAGTGGTACGATTCGCCGAACATCCACTTCCTCACCGTCCACGATTTTGAGGATTTGGCGGCGGCGGAGGGCCTGGTCGTGGAGCGCCGCTACTTCCTGGCCGGCCGGCGGCGGTTGACGCTGCTGCCCAACCTGACGGCGGAAGTGGCCGTCTTTCTGGTAAGGAAACCGTAGGCCCCGCAGATTATGACTCCCCGCGCTTAGCAGCCTGCCCGCGCGGGAAAAAGCTCTTTGGGCAGGTTCCCGCCACCCGGCGAGGCCAAAGAACGCATTTTAGCCGTGGCCTACGGCGCCGGCGCGCGGGAACCGCTTATCGCGCCGTCTGCGCCGCGAACCTCGCCTGCATCTGGCGCGTCAGGTGCGGCGTGATCCCGAGCATGCGCTCGATCTGCATGAGCTGCGCGCGGTGGTGCATCTCGTGCTCCTTCACGCCCAGAATCATTTCGAAGCGCGTCTTCTCGGCCGGCTCCATGCCGGCGCGCATCGTCACGATCTCCCCCAGGAAGCTATCCGGCAGAGTCTCCAGCCACTGCGCGAAGCTCTCGCCGTCCGTCTTCAGCCTTTCGAGGATCTGCGCCTTCGTATACGGCTTCTGCTCATCCGCGAGCACGGGTCCCAGGAAGGCCATGAAATCGAAGCCCTCCAGAGTGGTGACGCGCTCCACGGCCTGAAGCTGCAACTGCAGCTTGGGCACGTTCGCGATGTGGATCAAGACCTGCGCCACGGTCCGCGTATCGGGCGTCGCGCGAAAACCATAATGCTCTTCGCCGATTTCGCTGGCGATGGTAATCGTGTTGCCCCGGACCGTTCGAAAGCTGCGAGCCAGATCTTTTGCGCCGTAGTAGTTCATGGGGGTCAGTATACCGCAAGCGCCGCCGCTCATCGCCAATTTGCGGCGCGTTGTTATACTTAAATCTTCCCCGTGTTTCATTCCATTGAAAAGCAAGTCCTAAAGGCCTTCCAAGCGCACATTCAGGCCCGTTACGGCGTGGATCTCGCGTTGGCGCTGGAACAGCCGCGGCAGAGCGAGTTCGGCGAAATGGCGGTGGCCGCCGCGTTTCAACTCGCCAGGCAATTGCGCCAGGCGCCGAAGAAGATCGCCGCCGAACTGGCCGATGAGGTCGGCCCCATCGAAGGCGTGGCGGCTCTGGAAGTAGCCGGCGGCGGCTACCTCAATATCCGCCTCAACCGCGGAGCCTATGGCGCCGCTTTGCTGCGCGGTGAAGCGGAAGAACCCGCCGCGGCGGGCGAGAAGATCATCGTCGAGCACACCAACATCAACCCCAACAAGGCCGCGCACATCGGACACCTGCGCAACGCCACGCTGGGCGATACCTTCGTGCGCATGATGCGCGCCCGCGGCCAGCGCGTGGAAGTTCAGAATTACATCGACAATACGGGCGTCCAGGTGGCGGATGTCGCCGTGGGTTTTCACTACCTGGAGAACAAGACCGCGGACGATGTGCGCGCCCTCATCGCGGACCCCGTAGTGCGCTTCGATTACTATTGCTGGGATCTTTACGCGCGCACCTCATCCTATTACAAGGATCATCCCGAGGCCCTCGAATGGCGCGCGGCCACCCTGCACGCCATCGAAGCCGGCGAAGGCGGCGTCGCGGAACTGGCGCACGCGGTGGCGGACGCCATCGTTCAGGCGCATCTCAAAACCATGCTGCGGCTGGGCGTGGAGTACGACGTCCTTCCGCGCGAGAGCGAAATTCTGCAATTGCATTTCTGGGCGTCGGCGTTCGAGCTGCTCAAGCAACGCCAGGCCATCTACCTGGAAACCGAGGGCAAGAACACCGGCTGCTGGGTGATGCCGGGGCTTTCCGAGGAAGGCAAAGTCATCGTGCGATCCAACGGCACGGTCACCTACGTCGGCAAGGACATCGCCTATCAGCTCTGGAAGTTCGGCCTGCTCGGCAAGGATTTTTATTACCGGCCGCTCCAGGCCTACGCGGACGGGCGCGTCCTTTGGATCACAACGGATGACGCTTCGGCGGAGCGCGGCCACTTCGGCCGCGGGTCGCGCGTCTATAACGTCATCGACGCGCGGCAATCGTATTTGCAGGACGTCGTCGCGGCCGGATTGCGCGCGCTCGGCTACGAAGAGCAGGCCGGGCAATCCGTGCACTTCTCCTACGAAATGGTGGCGCTTTCGCCGCGCTGCTGCGCGGATCTAGGCATTCCGCTCTCCGACGAGGACCGCAAGAAGCCCTACGTGGAGGTTTCCGGCCGCAAGGGCCTGGGCGTGAAAGCCGACGACTTGATGGACACGCTGATCGCCAAGGCGCTCGAGGAAGTGGACGCCCGCCATGCGGAAGCCGCGCCCGAGGAGCGCCGGCGCATCGCCTCCGCGATCGCCATCGGAGCCCTGCGCTATTTCCTGCTGAAGTTCACGCGAAATTCCGTGATTGCCTTCGACTTGCAGGAGGCTCTCAGCTTCGAGGGCGAAACCGGCCCGTATCTCCAATACGCCGCGGTCCGCGCGCGCAACATCCTCCGCAAGCTGGAGGAGAGCGGCGAGAAACTGCCCGATTTCGCCGCGGAGCTTTCGCCCGAAGCCATGGCCCGGCAATTGCAATCCGAGGATTTCTGGCAATTGCTGCTGGCCGCCTCCAAGGCGGATTCCGCCGTGGACCGCGCCGTATCGGCGGGCGAGCCCGCGCACGTGGCCAAATACGCCTTCACCCTGGCCCAGGCGTTCAACAATTTTTACCACCAGTACCCGATCATCCACGAAGAGAATCGCGAGAAGAAGGTGTTCCTCCTGTGGATGACGGATTTCTTCCGCCGCCAACTCGAACGAGTCGCCGCCATCCTGGGCATACCGGTTCCGGAATACATGTAGGCCGGACCACGGCCGCGGCGCCGAGGCCAGTGAGGTTGCCGCGCCCCTGCTATCCTAGTATTCATAACCCACGTTTCGTTCCGGATACTGCCTTGAAAATCGGTTTTGTCAGCTTGGGGTGCCCCAAGAATCTTGTCGATAGCGAAGTGATGATGGGCCTGCTTGCCGCCAAGGGCCATGAACTCACTCCCAGTCCGGACCAGGCCGAGGTGCTGGTGGTCAACACCTGCAGCTTCATCGACCCGGCCAAGCGCGAATCCATCGACGCCATTCTGGAGATGGCGGAGTTCAAGAAAACCGGCGCGGCGAGGAAGCTGATCGTGGCCGGCTGCCTGGTGGAGCGTTACCGCGGCGACATACGCAAGGACCTGCCGGAAGTGGACGCCCTGGTGGGAACCAACGAGCTGGAAAGCATCGTAGCGCTCTGCGAAGGCGAGGCGCCTCCTGCCGGCGCACCCGCGCCGTACCTCTACCACGACCTCACGCCGCGCGTGCTCGCCACGCCGCGGCACTACGCCTACATGAAGATCGCCGAGGGCTGCGACCATCCCTGCACCTTCTGCGTGATTCCGCAGTACCGCGGCGCGTTCCGCAGCCGGCGTTTCGAATCGGTCATCTCGGAGGCCGCCAATCTCTTTGCGAAAGGCGTCCGCGAAATCAACCTCATCGGCCAGGACACCACTTGCTACGGCGAGGATCTGGGCCTCTCCAACGGTCTGGCGCTGCTTCTGGAGCGTCTCGCGCAGGTTGAGACGGAGCGGGAGAAGTGGATTCGCTTCCTGTACGCGTACCCCAACAAGGTGACCCAGAAGCTGCTGGATACCATCGCCGCTCATCCCTCGTTGGCGAAGTACATCGACATGCCGTTGCAGCACGCCAGCGCCTCCGTGCTAAAGCGCATGAAGCGCGGCGGCTCCGGCGGCGTATTCCTGAAGCTCCTCGACCGCGTGCGCCGCACCATTCCCGGCGTCTCCATACGAACCAGCTTCATCGTCGGCTTCCCCGGAGAAACGGAAACGGATTTCCAGGAGCTCTGCGATTTCGTTCGGGATGCCCGCTTCGATAACCTCGGCGTCTTCCTCTACTCGGACGAAGACACCAGCGGCAGCTTCGCGCTGGACGGTAAGGTGGACGGCCGCACGGCGCAGAATCGCAAGCGCCGGCTCATGGCCATCCAGCGCCGCGTGGCGCGGGCCCGCAACCGGGCCATGGCTGGAACCGAAGTCACGGTTCTGGTGGAAGGTCCTTCCGAAGAAACCGACATGCTCTGGAAGGCGCGCATGGCCACGCAAGCGCCGGAAATTGACGGCGTGACGCTGATTAACGATTTCGAAGGCGCGGAGCCGCGCCCGGGCGAAATCCGCCGCTTGCGCATCACCGAGGCCCACGATTACGACGTGGTGGGCACGCTGCTCGCGCCCACCGAACCGGCGCCGCGCTTCGCCGCTCCCGGCCTGGTGAACATCTCGCCGGCCGGCGCGCTCGTAAGCGCTTAGCCGCCGCCTCCGCGCGCGCCCCAAAATTGCGATTCAATGGATTCGTACCCCTTATGAAATGCCCCATCTGCAAAAAGGTCGAGGTGAATCCCGGCGATGCGGAGTTTCCCTTTTGCAGCGAACGCTGCCGGCTGTTGGACCTGGGCAATTGGGCCTCGGAGAAATACGTAATCCCCGGCAAGCCCGCGGCCGGCGTCCCGCTTGCCGAAGAGGCGGAGGACGATGAACAAAGTTGACCAGCGCCCAGGGAGCCGCGTTCTGCCATGAAACTCCACAACCTCATCTCTTCCTGGTTCGGTTGCGGGTATTCTCCCTTCGCGCCGGGCACCGCCGGGTCCGCGGCCGCTATCGCGATCGCCGTTCCGTTGGCCTATGCCGGCCTGCCGCCGTGGGGATTTCTTCTCCTGGCGGCCGCGCTTTGGTATCCCGCTGTGTGGTCCGCCGGCGCCACTGCGGCGGAAATGGGCAAGAAGGACCCGGGCTGCGTTGTGGTGGACGAAGTCCTCGGCCAGTGGATCACGCTGGCCGGCGCGCGCGCCTGCAACTGGAAGAGCTTCCTGGCGGCCTTCGTGCTGTTCCGCCTTTTCGACATTTGGAAACCCGCCCCCGTGCGCCAGTTGGAAGCGCTGCCCGGCGGCATCGGCATCAATGCCGACGACGCCATGGCCGGCGTCTACGGGGCGCTTGTATTATTGGCAGCCGGATGGTTCAATCTTTATTAGCGTCACAATCGTCATGCCCGTACGGAAATCGAGCGACTCCAAACCCCAAATTTCGGAAGTAACCCCGCCCGCCGCCATTGCCGGCGGCGAATTGCAGATTCGCGGCAAGGGCTTCGCCGGGAAGTCGCGCCCTCACGTCACCATCGGCGAGATGGGCGCGCCCATCATCATCGGCTCGGACGCCCTGGTCATCGCGCGCGTTCCCGATGGCGCCACCGCCGGGCAGCTCGTGGTCCAGTCCGGGCGGCAGGTCAGCGAGTCCTGGGCGTGCGATATCGGCGTGCAGGTCGCCGATAGCCTTCATCCGGTGGCCAATCCCGCGGTGGATTCGTTCGGCAATCTCTACGCCACTTACAGCGGGTCGCGCGGGCAGAAGACTCCCGTCGCGGTGTTCAAGGTCGATCTGAATTTCAACTCGCGCCCATTCATCAATGACCTGATGAATGCCACCGGCCTGGCTTTTGACGGCCAGGGCATGCTTTACATTTCCAGCCGCCACGAAGGCTTCGTCTACCAGGCGACGCCCAACGGCAACATGTCCGTATTCGTGGAGGGCATGGGCGTGGCCACCGGATTGGCCTTCGACGCCGAACAAAATCTCTACGTGGGCGACCGCAGCGGAACCGTATTCAAGGTGGGTGCCAACCGCCAGATTTTCGTGTTCGCCACCTTGGAGCCCTCCATTGCGGCTTATCACTTGGCCTTCGGCCCGGATGGCTATCTCTACGTCACCGGCCCCACCACATCGAGCTACGACGCCGTCCACCGCATCTCGCAAGACGGCGTGGTGGAGGTGTTCTACCGCGGGCTGGGCCGGCCGCAGGGCATGGCGTTCGATGAGGAAGGGAGGCTCTACGTGGCCGCCTCCATCGGCGGACGCAAGGGTGTGGTGCGCATCGACGCCGCCAAACGCGCCGAGCTGTTCCTCTCCGGGCCGGGCATCGTGGGCCTGGCGTTTACGCCGTCGCGCGCCATGATCGTCGCCACCAACAACGCGCTCTATCGCGTGGATGTCGGCATTAAGGGTCTTCCTCTCATTCGATGAACGCGGAGATCATCGCCTGCGGTTCGGAGATGCTGACGCCCGGCCGCGTCGATACCAACTCGCTGTATCTCACCGCTCAGTTGAATGACATCGGCGTCGAAGTCGTGGCCAAGAGCGTGATCGGCGACGACCGCGAACGCATGGCCGCGGCCATTCAGCGCTCGCTCGCCAGTTCCCCCATCCTGATCGTCTCCGGCGGCCTGGGGCCCACCGAAGACGATGTGACGCGCGAGGCCGTGTCGCTGGCCTTGGACCGCAAGCTGGAGTATTCCGCGGAAATCGCCGCCGCGCTGGAGCGCCGCTTCGCCCGCGCCCACCGCCAGATGGCGGAGATCAACAAGCGCCAAGCCTTCGTGGTGCAAGGCGCCGACGTGCTGGAGAATACCCGCGGCACCGCTCCGGGCCAGTGGATTGAGGATTCCGGCGCCGTCGTAATGCTGCTGCCGGGACCGCCCCACGAATTGCAGGCCATGTTCGAGCGAAGCTGCCTGCCGCGCCTGGCGCGCATCGCCCCGCCGTTGGCCATCCGCACGCTATGCCTGCGCGTCGCCGGCATGGCGGAGTCGGACCTGGACCAGCTCATCGCGCCCATCTACACAAAGTACGCCAACCCGGCCACCACCATTCTCGCCGCCAACGGCGAGATTCAGGTGCACCTGCGCGCGCGGTGCTCCACGCCGGCCGAAGCCGAGGCGCTGCTGGTGGAAGTCGGCGGGCCCATCGGCCTGCTGCTCGGCGACCGCGTCTATTCGCGCAATGGCGACCCCATCGAAACGGTTGTGGGCGCATTGCTGCGCCAGCAGGGCGCCACCGTCTCCGTCGCGGAGAGCTGCACCGGCGGCATGCTGGGAGAGCGCATCACTTCCGTGCCGGGCAGCTCGGACTATTTCGTGGGCGGCCTGCTCACCTACTCGAACGCCATGAAGACGGAGTTGCTCGGCGTGCCGCCCGAAACGCTGGAACGCTTCGGCGCCGTGAGCGCGGAAACCGCTGAGGCCATGGCGCGCGGCGCGCGGCGGCGAACCGGCTCCGCGTGCGCCGTTTCCATCACCTGCCTGGCCGGCCCGGCTGCCGGAAGCGAGGCCGTGCCGGTGGGGACCGTGTTCGTCGGCGTCGCCGATGCGGCGGGCTCGGAGGCCGTGCGCCGCGTCTTTCTCGGAGACCGTCAGCGCGTCCGCACCTTCACCACGCACTTTGCGCTGGATGTGCTGCGCCGCCGCCTGTTGGGGCTCAGCCCTCCGCCATCTTCCGTATCCGCGCGAGCCCCTGGCGAAACACCTCCGGCGCGGTAAGCAGGCTCAGCGCCAGGAACGCCTCGGATTCGAAATCGTAGAAGAAGCCCGGCTGCACCAGCACCTGCTCGCGCGCCAGCAGTTCCAGCGCCCATTCCTCCTCGGTGCGCACCCGCGGCGCCTGCGCAATGGCGTACCAGCCGCCTTCCACCTCCAGCAGATTCGCCGAAGATCCGGCCAGCGCCTCGCGCGCGAAGTCGAGATTCGCCGCCGTGCGCTCGCCAATCCGCCGCTGCACCGCTTCGCCGCAAGCCAGAAGATCCGCCGCCGCGTACTGCACCGGCGCGCTCACGGATAGGTAAGTATCGGCGATCCATTCCAGCCTCTCCTGGGCCTCCGCGCGCAGTTCGGCGGGCCCGCCGGCCACAATCCATCCGAGCTTCATCTGCGGCAGGCCCGCGATTTTCGAAAGGCCGCTCATCGAAAAGGAGAGGCACTCGCGCTCGATAGGCGCGGTAGCGCGCCCGGCGTCCGGCGCGAACGCGTAGTCGTGAAAAACTTCGTCGCTGATCAGCGCCATGCCGCGCGCCGCGCACAAGCCCGCCAGCGCGTCCAGTTCAGCGCGCTTCAAGTACGAACCCGTGGGGTTGTTGGGGTTCACCACCACCACGGCGCGCGTCCGTTCCGTAACCGCGCCGGCCAGCGAATCCAAGTCTATCGACCAGCCTCCGTGATACGCCAGCCGGTACTGCCGCACCTCCACGCCTTCCAGATTCGCTAGAAACTCGAAGAGCGGGTATGACGGCCGCGGAACCAGCACGCTATCGCCGGGGTCGGCGAGCAGCTTGAAGAGATAGGCGTACGCCTCGCTCGTGCTGGCCGTCAGCAGGATGCGCTCCGGGGTCACCCGCGCGCCGCGCGCCGCATAATATCCCGCCACCGCTTCGCGAGCTCGCAACAGGCCGGCCGGAGATGGCTCGTAGGTCAGCGCCCGGGGATCCTCCAGCGCGCGCAGCAGGCCGCCCGGATACTCGATGCCCGCGCGCGTGGGGTTGGATTCCGTCAGGTCCAGAATGGGAGCGCCCGCCCGGCGCAGTTCCGCCAGCGCGCGCGCAATACGGTTCGGACGAAGGTCCCACTGCAGCCGGGAGGAAAACATATCCGCCTCCCATTGTGCCAGCGGGCGGACCGGCGCGGCTAGGCTCTGCGCCGCCCCGCGTCCCTCAAAAATGGGGCGGACCTCCCCCAGGCCCGCCCCCATGCGGCCCTGTTTCCGCCGCGACGCGCCCCTTCAGGAAACAATCCCCTTACGTAGCGCGTAAAGTATCAGCTCCGGCACGCTGTGGATGTCCAGCTTGCGCAGGATGTGCCCGCGATGGGTCTCCACCGTGGTCGGGCTGATGTTGAGCAAATTCGCCACTTCCTTGTTGGCGCGGCCCTCCGCGATCATCTGGAGGATCTCGCGCTCGCGGTCCGAGAGCAGATCGTAGCGGTCCTCCAACCCGCGCTGGCGCAGCCGCACCACGTATTCCTCCTGCAGAATCCGCGCAATCTTGCGCGTTAGGAACGAGCGCCCCTGCGCCACGGCGCGGATGGCCTCCACCACTTCGCCGCGCAGCGAATCCTTCAACAGGTAGCCTTTGGCCCCGGCCTTCAATGCGCCCAGCACGTAGCTCTCGTCCTGGTGCATGCTCAGAATCACCACGCCGATGCGCGGATGGGCCGCCAGAATCCGCCGCGTGGCCTCCATGCCGTTCATGTTCGGCATGGCCAGATCCATCACCACCACGTCCGGCGTCTCGCTCTCCGCCATCTGGATGCTCTCACGCCCGTCGGAAGCCTCCGCTACCACCGTCAGGTCGGACTCTCGGTCCAGCAGCGCGCGCAGGCCGTCGCGAACCACCGTGTGATCGTCAGCCAGCAAGATACGAATGGGCATGTCGGGGTTTTCTTCTCGATGCGGAGGGGTGGAGCATTATGCGGGACGCGACCATACGGATTTTTCTCCGGCTGCCGGATCGCTCTGCGGCTCCTCCGCGCTGTCCGCGTCTCCGCTTTGCGGGATCGGCTCCGGTTTCTTTACCAGTTCCAGTACCGGCAACTCTGCATACAGCAGGGTTCCGCGTCCCAGGTTGGAATCGATTTGCAGGAA
>DATKOS010000316.1:0-2776 GCA_035524535.1 Bryobacteraceae bacterium | reverse complement strand
CAAGCAGAGCCAGCACCCGCGCGAACGGCACGCTCTGGTAGCTGCGCTCGCGCAGGATGGCGTTCACCATGCCGCGCTCCTCCGCCGTGGCGCGCTCCAGCGCGTACACCAGCGGCAGCGTTACCTTGCCTTCGCGCAGGTCGCCGCCCACGGGCTTGCCGAGCGTCTTTTCCCGGGCCGTGAAATCCAGCATGTCATCCACCAGTTGAAACGCCATGCCCAAGTTCCACGCGTATTCGCCCAGCTTCTCTCGCACGCCGTCATCCGCGCGGGCCGCCAGCGCCCCCAGTTGCGCGCACACCGAGAAGAGGCGCGCGGTCTTGCGGTCCACCAGTTCCATGCAGTCGGCTTCGCTGATGTCGATCTTGCCGATCCGTTCCAGCTGCAGCAGCTCGCCTTCCACCATCATCTGCGTCAGGCCGATAAGCAGATCCAGAATCTGAAAATTGCGCTCGCGCAGGGCGATCTGAAACGCCTGCATGTACAGCCAGTCGCCCGCCAGAACGCAGGTATGGTTGCCCCAAGTGATGTTCGTCGAGGGGCGTCCGCGCCGCGTCTCGGCGGCGTCAATCACGTCATCATGCACCAGCGTGGCCGCGTGAACCATCTCCACCACGGCCCCCAGATGAATGGCCGCCCCGGATGCTTCCCCCGGGCGGCCCTCCGCCAGCTTCGCCGAAAGTAGTAACAGGGCGGGCCGCAGGCGCTTGCCCCCAGCCGATTGTAGGTATTGCCCGATGGCCGTAACCGCATCGGCCGACGCCACAGACTCCGCCGCGATCTTGCGTTCTACCCGCTCCAGATCGTGCTGAATCAGGTCGAAGATTTCCCGCGCCGTGAAAGCCTGGCCCAGTTTGCCTAAAGACATGTAGTTCAACCAGTTTACAAAGGAGATGCCCCGCCCCGCAAACACAGGCCTTCCACGTTTCGCGTGGTGGCCCCGGCGACTTCCTCCACCGCGCACCCCCGCTCCGCCGCCAGACGCCGCGCTACTTCCACCAGAAATGCCGGTTCATTCCGCTTTCCGCGGTGCGGAACCGGCGCGAGATACGGACAGTCCGTCTCCAGCAGCAGCCGCTCACCGGGCGTGAATCGCGCCGCCTGCCGCACCGCCTCCGCTTTGGGAAAGGTGATCACCCCGCCGAAACTCAGGTGGAATCCCAGGTCCAGCGCCTGCCGCGCTTCCGGCTCGCCGCCCGTAAAGCAGTGCATCACGCCGCTCACCGGCGCCCCCGGGCGAACCAGGGACAGCGTATCCTCCCAAGCCTCGCGCGTGTGGATCACAATGGGTTTCCCGCACTCGGCGGCAATCGCCAGTTGGCGCTCGAACACGGCCTGCTGCACCGGCCTCGGCGAGAGGTCGTAATGATAATCCAGACCGATCTCCCCAATGGCCACCACCTTCGGATGCGCCGCCAGTTCCCGCAGCCGCGCGAAGGTTTCCTCGCTAGCCTTGGAAGCGTCGTGCGGATGCACCCCAACGGTGGCGTAGAAAAACGGATACCGCTCCGCCAGCCGCACCCCCGCTTCCAAGTCCGGCGGTCCCTTGCCCGTCCCCACGGCGATCAGGCGCGTCACGCCGGCGGCAAGAGCGCGCTCAATCGCCGCCTCGCGGTCCGCATCGAACTGCTCATCGTCCAAATGGCAATGGGAATCGATCAGGTTCATCTTATGACCGGCGCGCGCGCACCTTCCGCGCCAGAGAGAGTCCGCGCACCCGTTCCGGGCCGCGAACGCGTGCGCGTACCGCGTAAGAGAGCGGGAGCCACAACGCCCCACGAATAGAAAGCCTAGTTGTCTTCACTTCAGCCGCGCGCCCACCGGAATCTCCTCGTGGAATCCCGCCAGCACCGGCTTGCCCCCTTCCACCGACGCCGCCACAATCATCCCGTTCGATTCGATCCCGCGCAGCTTCCGCGGCTGCAGGTTGGCCACAATCACCACCTTGCGGTTCAAAAGCTGTTCCGGCGCGTAAGCCTCGGCGATGCCCGCCACAATCGTCCGCGGCTGCGCTTCGCCAATGTCCACCTTCATATGCATTAGCTTATCGGCGCCCTTCACCCGCTCCGCCGACACCACCATGCCCACGCGCAAATCTACTTTGCCGAAATCCTCAATGCCGATCCTGTCGCTCGCCGGCGCAGCCGCGGCCTCCGCCTTCTTGCCCATCAGAGCCGCTTGCTCGGCCGCCACCTGCTCTTCAATCGTCCGCATCTTGTCCACGGCTTCTTTCAGTTCCAGGCGCGGAAATACCGCCGCCACTTCGCCAATCTTCTGCCCGGCCTGCAACCCGCCCCAAACCAGCGTTTCGAAGCGAACCGCATCCAGCGGCTCCGTCATCCCAAGCTGCGCCCAGATCTTCGGCGCGCTCTGCGGCAGCACCGGAGAGAGCAGCGCGGTCACCACGCGCAAGGCTTCGGCCGCGGTGTAAAGCGTCGCATCGAGCTGCCGCTGCGAAGCCTCGTCCGTCTGGCGCGCGAGTTTCCACGGCGCCATCTTGACAATGAACTTGTCAACCGCCGAGATCAACGCCCACACCGCTTCCAGACCCTTGGAGAATTCAAATCGCTCAAAGGCCCCGCGTACGGACTGAATCGTCTCTCCGGCCAACGCGGCGATCTCCGCATCCGAGCCCGCTGGAACCGACCCGCCGCGGTACTGCCCAATCATCGTCAGCGTCCGGCTCGCCAGATTCCCCAGCCCATTCGCCAGGTCGGAGTTATACCGGTTCACCAGCGCGTCGTAACTAAACGATCCGTCCTGCCCGAACACAATC
>DATKOS010000315.1:0-2489 GCA_035524535.1 Bryobacteraceae bacterium | reverse complement strand
CAGGGCCAAGCCAACGCCGTCTTTCAAGAAGCTCTTGTCCTGCTTGAACTGCCGCCCCTGGGTCTGGCGCGCCAGCTCCTGCTCCAGCACGTGCAGACTATGCCTGGAACTGGAACTCCGAACCCAGTCGGCCATGCCGGTGTACCACCTGGTCGGCAGCATGAATATGGCAGAAAAGATGAAAGTGACGATGAGAAGCGTCCACAGAAGCGTCATTTTTTAAAAACTTTTCCCGTTTGACTTAATTTCTTGCCCATTATACCCGGCCCGCCGCCGAGGCAACGATCGCCTGCCCCATCGCCGCGGATGCCGGAGCTCCGCTGGACGCATGGCCCATCCCGCCTATGATGCGTCCCCTCCCCGGAACAAGAAGGATCAACGGCATGAAAACAATCTACAGCACGGACCATTTCCTTCACCAAAGCCCAGGCGAGTTGTTGTTCGGCGAATTTGTCCCGGCCTTCGAGAAGCCGGAGCGGGCAGAGCTGGTGCTGTCCCGGGCGCGCGAGGCGGGGCTTGGCGAGGTGATCGCGCCACAGGTTTTCCCGCTTGAGCCGATCACCCGCGTGCACGTTCCCGGGTTGGTGCAGTTGCTGCAAACCGCCCATGGCGAGTGGCTGGCCATGGGCCGCACCGGCGCCGCCTACCCCTATACCTGGCCGGCGCGGGGCATGCGCGCGGACCGCGTCCCGGCGACGCTGGACGGCCGCCTCGGCTACTACAGCTTCGATTGCGGCACGCCGATCACGGCCACCAGCTGGCGGGCGATCAAATCCTCGGTGGACGTGGCGCTGACCGGCGCGGCGCTGCTCAACGCCGGCGCGGATGCCGCCTTCTCGCTCTGCCGCCCGCCGGGCCACCATGCCGGATCGGACCATTTCGGCGGATATTGCTTCCTCAACAATGCCGCCATCGCCGCGCAGAAGCTGCTGGACGACGGCGCCGGGCGCGTCGCGATTCTCGATGTCGACTACCATCACGGCAACGGCACGCAGCAGATCTTCTACAACCGCGGCGATGCACTGTTCGTCTCGCTGCATGGCCACCCGGACGAGGAATATCCGTACATGCTGGGCTTCGCCGACGAAACAGGCGCTGGCGAAGGCGAAGGCTGCAACGTCAATTTTCCGCTGCACTGGGGCACGCAATGGCCCGACTACCAGGACGCGTTGCAGGAAGGGATCAAGCGAATCGCCTCCTATGCGCCTGATCTTGTCGTCGTGTCCCTCGGCGTGGACACCTACAAGGACGACCCAATTTCGCACTTCAAGCTGGAGCACGAGCATTTCACGCAAATCGGCGCACTGATCAAAACGCTCGGAAAACCCACATTGTTCGTCATGGAAGGCGGCTATGCGGTGGCGGAGATCGGCATCAACGCGGTGAATGTGCTTACGGGCTTCGAAGGCGCCTGAAACAAAAATGGCCCGGGATTGCTCCCGGGCCGCTTTATTTGCGGCTCTTGCGCGCGGCCGCCCAACCAGCCCCACGCGCAAGAGCTTTAGTTACACCATTTAGGCGGCGAACTGGTTCATCGTGTTGTGGACGCCACCAGCCTTCAGCGCGGCCTCGCCAGCGAAGTATTCCTTGTGGTCGTCACCGATGTCGGAGCCCGACATGTTCTGGTGCTTCACGCAGGCGATGCCCTGACGGATCTCCTTGCGCTGCACGCCAGCCACGTAGCCGAGCATGCCCTGCTCGCCGAAATACTCCTTGGCCAGGTTGTCGGTGGACAGGGCCGCGGTGTGGTAGGTCGGCAGGGTGATGAGGTGGTGGAAGATGCCCGCGCGCTTGGCAGCATCGCGCTGGAAAGTGCGGATCTTCTCGTCGGCTTCGAGCGCCAGCGGGGTGGCGTCGTAGTCCACGCTCATCAGCTTGGCGCGGTCGTACGGGGTGACGTCCTTGCCCGCTTCCTTCCACGCATCATAGACCTGCTGGCGGAAGTTCAGCGTCCAGTTGAAGGACGGCGAGTTGTTGTAGGCCAGCTTGGCGTTCGGCCACACTTCGCGGATGCGGTCCATCATGGACGCGATCTGCTCCACATGCGGCTTCTCGGTCTCGATCCACAGCAGGTCGGCGCCGTTGTTCAGGGCGTTGATGCAGTCGAGCACGCAACGGTCCGCGCCAGTGCCGGGGCGGAACTGGAACAGGTTGGAGGGCAGGCGCTTCGGACGCAGCAGCTTGCCGCCGCGGTTGATGATCACGTCGCCGTTATGCGCGGCGTCGGCCTGCACTTCCTCGCAATCCAGGAAAGCATTGTACTGGTCGCCAATATCACCCGGCTCCTTGGAGTAGGCGATCTGCTTGGTCAGGCCAGCGCCCAGAGAGTCGGTGCGGGCGACGATGACGCCGTCCTCAACACCCAGTTCCAGGAAGGCGTAGCGCAGGGCGCGGATCTTCTGCACGAAATCCTCGTGCGGCACGGTCACCTTGCCGTCCTGGTGGCCGCACTGCTTCTCGTCGGACACCTGGTTCTCGATCTGCAGCGC
>DATKOS010000314.1:0-8727 GCA_035524535.1 Bryobacteraceae bacterium | reverse complement strand
CGCGCGAGCCGTGGCGGCAACGGTGATAAAATCCGGTCGTGACTCTCGCTGTTCGAACGCTGGTTTGCGCTGCGGCCGCCATGTGCGCGTTCGCGGCTGATTCGCCGCGGCAACAAGCTTCCGCCCAGGTGCTGGACCACGCGGAGTTTCTCTGCGATAACTGCTTTCTGGGCGCCAGCGACTATTACTACTGCTTCGCCGCGGGCGATAAGATTCTGATCGGTTTCCAGAAAGCGCCGGTGCTGGACTGGCGCGACAAGTCCAAGAACCATCTGACCGGCGCGCACCCGGGATGGGAGAGGTGGCGCGCGCCGGCCGCCACGGTGCCCATCCGCTACGACGCGAGGCACATCTGGGTAGACCGGGCTCCGGACCCGCCGGCCAGCGGTTTTGGCGCCCATTTCCGGGCCTTCGCGAAGTGGTTTGGACGCGGGCACGGCAAGCAGGTGCGGCTCACGCAGAGCGCGACGCGCGATATGTTCCGGAACGCGCGCTGCCGGGCGGGGAAGTGAGGCGCCGGGCGGGGGCGTTTCAGCCACCAGCTTTCGCGGGTTCCGCCCCGCCGCGCCGCGCAAGCCTCTCTATCTAGTTGGCGGAAGGCAGTTCCATGTGGTCGACTACCATCACTTCCACGGGGCCTTTGCCCTTTGCCAGCTTGAGGCCCAGCTCCTCCTGGACCGCCAGTTCCAGGCCGTCCGGGCCGTCCGCGCCGGGGTTGCGCTGCCGCTGCTGCTCGTTGAGGTAGCGCAGATGGACGTCGTAGGTTCCCGATAATCCCGTGCGGTCCGTGGAAGGCGCCTGCAGCTCCAGGCCAAACTCCTTGGCCAGCACGGCAGTCGAGACCGCGTGGCAGACCAGGTGGGTCCCGTCCTGCCACAGCGTGGCGGAGCATGTGCCGGCCTTCACGGGAAGCTTGCGATCTTCGATGGTGACGGTCATGGGCGCGGCGTCGTCCGGAGGCGCCGACGGCGTCAGCCTCGGTTTGCTCTTGCCCAGCGTCAGTTCGTACGCCGGAATTTCCCGGGTCTCGCGATGAATTTTGAGCCGGAAGCGATCCTCCAGCAGCGATTGCATCATGAGACGGACCTGGTCTTCTGTGGCGCCCTCAGGCGCGCGCGCATCCAGATCGAACCAGCCGTAAGCCAGTTTTTCAGGCAGGTCGTAATAGCCAGCGATCTGATAGCTGCCCGTCAGGTGATAGGCGTAGAAGATCATCGAATAGGGCCGGGTGTTGTGCATGGTCACCAGCGTGCCGGAGAGCTTAGGAAGAGCGGTGGGAAACTCGTTCGAAGCGTTCACCTTCACGGACGCCACCTCGAACTCGGGCCTCTGCGCGAAAGCGATCCAATGCGGCGCCAGCGCGCTGAACGCTCCCACGCAAGCCAGCGTAACGGCGAAGGGCCAAGAGCGGTTTCGCGGGCGCGCGGCCTCTCGCGTCGAAGGCGGCTTGCTCATTCGAGCCTCGTCTATCCGATGTTACTGCTTCGTTTCCGGAGCGCTGGGGCTGGTGTCCGCCGCGGCCGAGCGGATCATGTTCTCGCTGGGCAGTTGCGAGGCGTCCCATCCTCCGCCTAGCGCCTTGATCAGGTCGATGGCCGCGGCCATGCGGCGGTTCAGAATGCTGACCGCGCTTTGCTGATCGTTGAGCGCGATGATCTGGGTGGTGATCACGTTGAGGTAGGAGTCCGTCCCGGCGCGGTAGCGCTGCATTTCGAGGTCGAGGGCCTGCTGCGCCGCGACGACGGCTTCCTGTTCGTGCACGGATTCCTCGGCCAGATTGCGCAGGTTGGAAAGATCGTCCTCCACTTCCTGAAACGCCGCCAGCACGGTTTGCCGGTAGGAGGCGACGGTGGCGTCATAGACCGCCTCGGCATTCGCCAGCGTGGCGCCGCGCCGTCCGAAATCGAAGAGCGTTTCGGAAAGGTTGGGCCCCGCCGACCAGTACCGGCTAGCGTATCCGATCAGGTGTTGAATGTTGTTCGCCAGCAGGCCGGGGCTGGCCGACAGCGTCAGCGTCGGGTAGTAGGCGGCCCGCGCCAGACCCACGCTGGCATTGGCCGCGGCCACCTGACGTTCGGTGGCGGCAATGTCCGGGCGCCGTTCGAGAAGCTGCGAGGGCATGGCCAGCGGAATCGGCGGCGGAGGGCCGGCGATGGCGGTTGGCGCGATTTCCAGCGAGGCGGGGGCTTGCCCGGTGAGCGTGGCGATGGCGTGCTCATTCTGGGCGCGCGTGACGCGCATTTCCGAAGCCTGAGCGAGGGCTCCGGCAAGCTGAGTGCGCGCCAGCATGATGTCGGAGTTGGAGGCGACGCCGCCGGCGTGCCGGTCAATGGTGAGTTGGAGATTCTTGCGGTAGGCGTCCACGGTGTCGCTCAGCACCTTGAGCTGCATGTCCTGGGCGGCCAGCGCGAAGTAATCCGTGGCTACCAGGGCGTGCACACTGAGGCGCAGGTTCTCAATATCCGCCTCGCTCACCTGCGCGTTGGCGACAGCGTTCTGCACGGAGAGCTTCACGCGGCCCCAGAGATCCGGCTCCCAGCTCGCCGAGGCGGGCACGGAATAGGTCTCGTTGAAGGCGCCGGCGCCGCGGCCGGAATTGGCTCCGGCGTAGGTCTGGGTGATGGAGGCGGAAGCGCCGATGGTGGGATAGTAGGCCGCGTGGTTGGCGGCCACCACAGCGCGCGCTTCGCGGTATTGGGCCTCGGCTTGTTTGAGGTTCTGGTTGCTGACGTCCACCATCTCTTCCAGGCGGTTCAACTGGGGGTCGCCGAAGACCTCCCACCAGTTGCCCTTGAGGAGGCCGTCGCCGGGCGCGGCCATTTTCCACTCGCCGTTGCCGGCCAGTTCGCGGAAGGCCGGCGGCGTTTGCGCCACGGGCTTCTGATATTTCGGGCCGACGGCGCAGCCGGAGCAAAGCAGCGAAAGGGTGACGGCGAATTTCCAAGGACGCATCATGAATGGGGACTTTCCGCGATCCCGCCGGGAATAAGAAAACCGGGACGATTCCGGTAAGCCGGCTTGCGCCGCGAGAAGCGCTGGGCCAGCCGGTCGAAGTAAAGATAAATCACGGGCGTGGTGAAGAGGGTGAGCATCTGGCTGACCACCAGGCCGCCGACAATGGCGATGCCCAGCGGCTTGCGGAGTTCGGCGCCCACGCCCCATCCGAGGGCCATGGGCAGGCCCCCCAGCAGCGCGCACATGGTGGTCATCATGATGGGGCGGAAACGCAGCAGGCAGGCCTGGAAGATGGCGTCGCGCGAATTCATGCCTTCGTTGCGCTCGGCGGCCAAGGCGAAATCGATCATCATGATGGCGTTCTTCTTGACGATGCCGATGAGGAGAATGATGCCGATCATGCCCACGATATCCAATTCGCTTTTGAACAGGACCATTCCCATGAGCGCTCCGACGCCGGCCGAGGGGAGCGTGGAGATGATGGTGAGCGGGTGGATGAGGCTCTCGTAGAGAATCCCCAGCACAATGTAGACGGCGATGAGCGCCGTAGCGATCAAGATGGGCTGGTTGTGCAGCGCCTCCAGGTAAGTCTGGGCGGTGCCGGCGAACTTGCCGCTGATGTTGGCGGGCAGACCCATCTCCAACTCCGCGCGGTCGATGGCCTCGGTGGCGTCGCTGAGGGCATAGCCTTCGCCCAGGTTGAACGAAATGGTGGTGGCCGGGAACTGGCCTTGGTGGGGCAGGGAAATGGGCGTGATGCCCTGGTCAAAGTGCGTGAAGGTGGACAGCGGCACGTTGGTGCCGCGCGGCGTCTGCACGTAGATGGTGTTGAGGAAATCCGGGCTTTGCCACCATTGCTGCTGGAGCGCCAGCACGACGTGGTACTGATTGATGGACTTGTACATCACCGAGACCTGGCGCTGTCCGAAGGCGTCGTAGAGGGCGGAATCCACGGCCTGGGCGGTGAGGCCGAGGCGCGAGGCGGTGTCGCGGTCTATGGTCACGTTGGAAGACAGGCCGGAGTTCTGCTGGTCTGAGCTGACGTCCGCGATTTCCTTCAGCGTGGAGAATTTCTCAAGCAGCTTGGGGCCCCATTCGGAGAGCGACGCGAAGTCCGGCGCGTGCAGGGTGTACTGATACTGGGCGTTACCCTGGCGGCCGCCGACGCGCACGTCCTGGGAGTTCTGCAGGTAGAGCGTGGCGCCGGGCACCCCGGAGGTCTGGCGGCGCAAGCGGGCGATCACCTGGTCCGAGGTGGACTTACGGTCCGGCTTGAGCTGGACGTTAATTTGCGCCGAGTTCGAGCCTCCACCGAAGCCGCCGCTGCCACCGGCCACCATGGTGACGGTTTCCACATCCGGGTCCACGCGGATCTTCTCCTCGAACCACTTGGCCTTGTCCACCAGCGCCTGGTAGGAGATGTGCTGCTGGCCCATCACCTGGCCCTGCAGGCGTCCGGTGTCCTGCTGCGGGAAGAAGCCCTTGGGGATCTTGTTATAGAGGTAAACGCTGACTCCCATGGTGAGGAACACGGTGAGCAGAACGGGCAGCGGGAAGTCGAGGACGAACTCGAGGGCGTTGGCGTAGCTGGCGACGCTCCAGCGATAGATGTCCTCGGTGAGGTTGTAGAGGCGCCCGTGGCCGCGGTCTTCCTGGAGCAGGCGCGAGCACATCATGGGAATGACGGTGAGCGCCACGACCATGGAAATGAAGATGGCGGCGGCCAGAATCACGGCGAACTCGCGAAAGAGGCGCCCCACCACGCCGCTCATCATCAGGATGGGGATGAAGACGGCGATGAGCGACATGCTCATGGAAAGCACCGTAAATCCAATTTCGGCGGACCCCTTGATGGCGGCCTCCATCGGCTTCATCCCGTTTTCCAAGTGGCGCGTGATGTTCTCGATGACGACGATGGCGTCATCCACCACGAACCCCGTGGCGATGGTGAGCGCCATGAGCGAGAGATTGTCCAGCGTGTAGCCCAGCAGGTACATGGCGCCGAAGGTGGCGATGATGGAGACCGGGACGGAGACGCTGGGGATGAATGTGGACCAGGCGCTGCGCAGAAACAGAAACACCACCAGCACCACCAGTCCAATGGAAACGATGACGTTGCGCTGCGCGTCGTGCAGGGAGGCTTGCGTGGTGGTCGTGCGGTCGCTGGCGATCTTGAAGCGGACGGTGGGCGGAAGCTGGGCCTGGAATTCGGGCATGAGGGCCTTGACGCGGTTCACCGTTTCCACGATGTTGGCGCCCGGCTGGCGGCTCACCTGGATCTGGACCATGGGGTTGCCGTTCACCAGGGCGAAGTTGCGCACGTCTTCGTTGGCGTCAATCACGCGGCCGAGATCGGAGAGCCGTACCGGGGCGCCATTGCGGTAAACCACCACCAGGTTCCGGTAATCGTCGGCTTTCAGAAGCTGGTCGGTGGTGTAGATGGGGATCTGCGCGTCGGCGTTGGAAACCGCGCCCTTGGGACGGTTGGCGTTGGCGCTTTGGAGAAACGTGCCGATTTGATCGAGGCCGACGTTGTAGCGGGAGAGCGGCTGCGGGTTGACCTCCACGCGAACCGCGGGCAAGGAACTGCCGCCCACGCTGACCTGCCCCACGCCCTTGACCTGGGCGAGTTTCTGCGCGAATACCGAGGAAGCGATGTCGTACAACTGCGGGCGCGGGACCACGTCGGATTCGAGCGTCATCAACAGAATCGGCTGGTCCGCGGGGTTGATTTTGCGGTAGCGCGGCGCGGAGGGCAGGTTGGCGGGAAGGAATCCGGCGGCCGAGTTGATGGCCGCCTGCACTTCGCGCGCGGCGCCGTTGATATCGCGGCTGAGGTCGAATTGGAGCGTGATCATGGCCGACCCCACCGAACTGCGCGACGTCATCTCCGTTACGCCGGCGATGTGCGTGAACTGCTTTTCGAGCGGGGTCGCCACCGAAGCAGCCATCACGTCCGGGCTAGCGCCGGGCAAGCCTGCGGACACGAAGATGGTGGGGAAGTCCACCTCGGGCAGAGCCGCCACGGGCAGCTGGGTATAAGCCACGCCGCCGGCCTGCGTGGCGGCCACGAGCATGAGCGTGGTGGCCACCGGCCTCTTAATGAATGGCGTGGAGATGCTCATAAGTTCCAGCCCCGCCTCATGCGGACTCCGCGGCGGATGCCTGGCGGGCGCGCCGGAAATGCTTCACCCAGTCTCCCAGGCGGGCGAAGTAGAGATAAATCACCGGCGTGGTGAAGAGCGTCATGACCTGGCTCACCAGCAATCCGCCGATGATGCAGATGCCCAGCGGCTTGCGCAGCTCCGAACCTGTCCCGCCGCCCACCGCCAGCGGCACGGCGCCAAGCAGCGCCGCCATGGTGGTCATGATGATTGGGCGGAAGCGCAGCAGACAGGCCTGGTAGATGGCTTCCGGCGGCGCCTTGCCCTCCTTGCGCTCGGCCTCGAGAGCGAAATCGATCATCATAATGGCGTTCTTCTGCACGATGCCGATCAGCAGGATGATGCCGATGAGCGCGATGACGTCCAGATCCTTGTGGAAGACGATGAGCGCCAGCAGGGCTCCGACGCCGGCCGAGGGCAGCGTGGAGAGGATCGTGATGGGATGGATGAAGCTCTCGTACAGCATTCCGAGAATCAGGTAGACCGTGACGGTGGCGGCCAGCAGCAGAATGAGCTCGTTGGAGAGCGACGATTCGAACGCGTGCGCGGTCCCCTGGAAGGTGGGCTCAATGCTGGCCGGCATGCCGAGTTCCTTGGTGACTTGGCGGATGTGGTCCACCGCGGCGCCCAACGAAAACCCCGGGGCCAGGTTGAACGAAAGCGTCACCACCGGGAACTGAGCCTGGTGGTTGACCGTGATGGGCGAAGGAATGGTGGAGATTTCGGTGAGCGACTTGAGCGGGGCGGGCGCCAGCGCCGCCGCTCCCGTGAGCGCGCTATTGGTGCCGGCGAGCGCGATGGTGGTGGCCAGGTTGGCCGAAGCCGACCCGATGGGCACATAGATGTCGCTCATGGCGGAGGCATCCTGCCGGAATTGCGGCGCCACCTCCAGGACCACGTGGAATTGGTTGGTCTGGGTGTAGATAGTGGAGACCTGCCGCTGTCCGAAAGCGTCGTAGAGCGCGTCGTCGACGTTCTGGGGCGTGATGCCCAGGCGGCCGGCGGTGTCGCGGTCGATCTTCACCAGAAGTCCGACGCCGTTGTTCTGCTGGTCGCTGGCCACGTCCCGCAGCTCGGGGAGCTGCTTCATGCGATCCGTCAGGCGCGGCACCCAGAGGTCCAGCAAGGCCTGGTCCGGGGCGTCGAGCGCGTATTGGTACTGCGTGCGGCTGATGCGGTCTTCCACGGTCAGGTCCTGCACCGGCTGGAGGTACAGCGCGATGCCGGGGACTTGCGCCACCTTGGGCTCCAGGCGGCGGATCACGTCCGAGGCGGAAACGCCGCCGCGCTGATCGAGCGGCTTCAGGGTGATTTGGATGCGGCCGCTGTTCATGGTGGTGTTGACGCCGTCCGCGCCAATGAACGACGTGAGGTTCTCCACGGCCGGGTCCTGGCGGATTACCTTGACCAGGTCCTGCTGCCGCTTGGCCATGGCCGAAAAGGAGACCGTCTCCGGCGCCTGGGAAATGCCCAGCACCACGCCGGTATCCTGCACCGGGAAGAAGCCCTTGGGGACCACTTGATAGAGGTAGACCGTGAGGACGAGCGTGCCGACGGCCGCCATCAGAGTAGCCGCCTGATGCCGCAGCACGAAGCGCAGGAGCTTGCCGTAGCCGGCGATGATGCCTTCAAACCCGCGCTCCGACAAGCGGTACAACCGGCCCTGCTCCTCCACCGGTTTGTGCCGCAGAATGCGCGCGGACATCATGGGCGTGAGCGTCAAGGAAACGAAGGCGGAGAAGATGATGGTTACCGCCAGCGTGACGGCGAACTCGCGGAAGAGGCGGCCCACAATATCGGCCATGAAGAGCAGGGGGATCAACACCGCGATCAGCGAGACGGTGAGCGACATGATGGTGAAGCCGATCTCCGCCGATCCCGTGAGCGCGGCCTCCATGCCGGATTGCCCCTTTTCGATGTAGCGGGCGATGTTCTCGATCATCACGATGGCGTCGTCCACCACGAAGCCGGTGGAAATGGTGAGCGCCATGAGCGAGAGGTTGTCCAGGCTATAGCCCAGCAGATACATCACCGCGAACGTGCCGATGAGGGAAAGCGGCATCGCGATGCCCGGTATGATGGTGGCCGAAGCGCTGCGCAGGAACAGGAAGATGACCATCACCACCAGCAGCGTGGTAAGCAGCAGCTCGAACTCCACATCCTCCACCGACGAGCGTATGGTAACCGTGCGATCCGTGATGATGCGCACGTCAATGCCTTCGGGCAGGGACGCCTTGATCTGCGGCAGGATGCTCTTTACGGTATCGACCACGCTGATGATGTTGGTGCCGGGCTGCCGTTGAATGTTCAGGACGATGGCGGGATCTTCATTTACCCACGCGGCCAGCTTGGTGCTTTCCGCTCCGTCGATTACCGTGGCCACGTCGCGCACCCGCACGGGAGCGCCGTTGCGGTAGGCGATGATGATGGGCGCGTACTCGGCTCCGGCGGAAAGCTGATCGTTGTCGTTGATGGTCCAGGCCTGCTCGGGGCCGTCGAAATTGCCCTTGGCCTGATTCACGTTGGCGCTGGAGAGCGCGGTGCGCAGGGCCTCCAGGCTAAGGCCGTAGGAAGCCAGGGCCGTGGGGTTCGCCTGCACGCGCACGGC
>DATKOS010000313.1:0-4445 GCA_035524535.1 Bryobacteraceae bacterium | reverse complement strand
TGGCCACCAGGGTATTATTGGGACCGCTATGCAGCGCGAGCCTCGATCCATCGTCCAGCACCAGCGCGCCGCTTGCGAGCGGCCGGTCGGTCTGGATAGCCACATCCGCCATGGTGCCCTCTACCGCGCGCAGGTCGCCGTAGTTTGGCGGCTCGGCGTGGTCTTTCAACCCTGTCCAGGAGGGGTAGTGATACGTCACCTGGACATTCTTCACCGAAGGCAGGTCCACCACATTCAGCTTGTACGTCTTGGAGCGGATGCCGCCGGCCTCCACGTAATATTCCATGGACTCGGGAAGGCCCGCGATCACAAATTGGTACTCCGAGCCGCCGGGCTGCGCGCCCATCTCCGCCTGCTCCCACTTGGAGGAACTGGCGAACTTACCGAAGAATCGCACGTTCTGCGCGGTGAAACCCTTGAGGGTGGCGCGAATGGTCTCATCGGCGCGCTTCCGCACGGTGTGGTTGCCTGGCGTTACGGCGATGTCGTAGAAAGGCGTCATGCTGGCCTTGGGGATGCCGCCCCAAAGCAGGGCCGTGCCGTAGCCGAGGAAGCCCGGGCCGGCGATGCCGAGCCAGATGAGCGCGCCGATGGCGAACACGGCGGCCGAGGAAAGGCCGAAAAGCCAGCCTGTTTTGGCGACGCCCGCGGTTTCCGAAGCGCGCGCCACCCGCAGCGCGTCATCCGCCAGCAGAGAGAGGAAGGGGTCGCGCGGGTTCTGCTCCACGCGCTCGCTAAAGGTCAGGAGGCGCTCTTCGAATTGCGGGTAGGTGCGCTCGGCCGCGCGGGCGGCGCGGCGCCGGTTCATCTGGATGAGCGGCACAACCAGAGCGGCGGCCACGGCGAAGGCCAGGCCCAGGAAGAGCAGGACGCGGGCTCCGGTAACGCTCGCGCTGGAGAAGGCGTAGTGGTTGATGGCCAGAACGGCGAGAACGGTAAGCGCCAGCGCGGCGCCCGCGGCTACCGCCGCGCCTCGCGTGAACGCCAGCCACCGCAGCCTGCGTTCCAACGCGCCCAGATATTCCGACAGCGCATCCAATGGTTTCATGCCGCCTCTTTATTGACCGATAGATGTTGATTCCCTAATAGCGATTCAGCGAATGCCAGCGCCAGCACGACAATCATGACGTACCACCACAGCGAAACGTCCCGTTCGCCGGATTCCGCGGCTCCCGTGGGGCCCGACGTCCCCTTGGCTGTATTTTCCCACAGGGTCAGAGTGTCCTTCGGCGCCGCGGCCAGGTCAGACTCGCGCCGGTCGGCGTTAACCGCCACCGTTTCCGGGCCCGTGGCGCGATGAATCTCATAGAAGCCGGCCTCGCTGAACTGGATATTTTGTGCGTTTGCGCCCTCTCCGAGCGACAAAGCGCTCTTCCCGTGCGGATCGATCACTTCCACCGAGGACCCGGTGGCTTTGGGGTCCCGCAACTCGGCGTAAGACCCCACAGTGACGCCGGCAGGGCCGGCATCCAACCGCCCGAGGTAGCGCGAGGCCTGCTCGATGAAGGGCACGAACGAGGGGTGCAGCGGAAAATCATTAGCCACGTTGTCGAAGGTCGAAGTGAAGACCAGGATGCGGCCCTGGCCAGCCTGCTCATCGAGCAGCAGCGGCGTTTGGTCCGAAAGCCGCACCACCACGCGGGCGGCGCCCGGATTCACGCGGATGGCCTGGTAGAACTTCACGCCATCCCAGCGATTGTCGTTGAGAATCGCCGGGTGGGAGGCGTCCAGCCACGCTACGGTTTGGAATCGGTCGCCTTCGCGCCCGGCGTATCGCGTATCCTCAAAGCGCACGTCCGCTACCGGCACATGCGACGCGGCGGCGGAATTATGGCCCAGCGCCACGAATACCGAACCGCCGGCGTGTGCATAGTTTTTGAGGGCATTCTCAAAGGCGGCGGGCAGCGCGCCGACGTCGGAAAGGACCACGAAAGCATAATGCTCAGGGGCCACGTTGGCCACCTGATCCGTGGTGGCCGGGTCTATCAGGAACGCCGACTGGCCGGACGCCTCCAGCGCCGCGTTGAAATACAGAAGACCCTGGTTGTTGCCGGGCTCGTGCACGAAGAGGGCATGGCGCGGCTCCACGCGTTCGATGGAGAAATAGAAGTGGTCGTCCTGGGGCAGGGCGTCGCCTGAATCGATGCGGACCTCGCCCTTGTTCTGGCCGTGCGGCACGTCCAGCGACAGAAACTCCGCCGTGGCGCGTCCGCCCTCAGGGACCGTTACGGTCTTGGTCTCCACCACGCGGCCGTTGAGGAGAAGAGAAACCTGACGGTCCGCTTTCTTGGTTCCGAATCCGGCGACGGTGGCCAGCACGCGCTGCTTCTTGGCATCGTAAACGCGGCTGGGCGCCACAACGTTCTCCACCGTGAAATTGGGGGCCGCGCCGCCGATCGGATGCGGCTCCAGGCGTATGTTCTCGTTCAAGCGAAGATCGTTGAAATTCGGCGGCATGCCGGTCTGCTGCATGTCCGAGAACAGCTCCACGTTCACGGGCAGGCGGAGAGTCTGGGCGATGGAGCGAGAGGCGCGAGCCAGTTCGGCGAAGGATGTGCGCGCGTCGGAGGGGTCAATCGCATCCACGCCGGCATTGAGCGCCGAGTGGTCGTCGGTGAGCTCCGTCATGGCCTGAAGGCGAGCCCCGAAGGCGACCACCTCCGCGCGATGCCCCGGCCCCAGGCTGCCGATGGCGGACTTGGCCGCTTGCTTGGCGCGATCCAGGCGTCCGTCCGCGCTCATGCTCATGGAATTATCCACGGCAATCAGCGCCACTTCGCCCGCGCGATTTTGCGGCAGCGCCTGCTGCCTGATATAAGGCTTGGCAAAGGCGAGCGCGATGAGGGCCAGCAGGGCCGTGCGCAGGGCGAAGAGCAACAGATACCGCAGGCGCTTGTGCTTGATGGAACTCTGGATGTGCTGCTCAAAGAACATGAGCGAGCTGAAAGGCTGCGGCGTGGAGCGATGCCGCTTGAGCAGGTGCAGCCACACGGGCAAGCCCACGGCGAGGATGCCGCCCAGAAACCAGGGAGAGAAGAAGCCCATTACATTCTCCCCTGCCTGATGAACAGGTACTCGCGCAGACCCTCATCAAGGGGGCGGGCGGTGTCCATGAGGAAGTAATCCATTCCGGCAGCCTTGGTCTTGTCGCGCAGCGCCTCGATGTGCGCGGCGATCTTGCCCTTGTAGACGTTGCGCGCGTAGTCCGGCGAAACTTCCAGCGCGGCGGTATTGTCCTCCATATCCACCAGGAGGACGGGATCGCGGAACTTGGGCGAGATCTCCTGCGGGTCGAGGACGTGGAAGAGCACGACGTCATTGCCACGCTGGCGCAACGGCTCGATGGTGGCGACTATGGTGTCCGGCTGCTCGTAGAAATCCGAGAGCACCACGACGATCCCGCGGCGGCGCAGGTAATTCTGGAAATGGAAAAACGGCTTGACGAAATCCGTGCGCGTGCCGGGCGCGGCCTTTTCAATGGCGTGGAGCAGGCGGAAGAGCTGCCCCTGGCGCGTGGAGGGGGCCACGTAATTCTCCACGTCTTCGTCGAAGACGATCAGGCCGGCCGCGTCGCGCTGGTAGGAGGCCATGTAGCAGAGCGAGGCCGCCAGGTAGCGCGCGAAGTCCAGCTTGTGCACGGCGTGTGAGCCGTAAGCCATGGAGGCTGACGTGTCCAGCAGCACGAGCAATTGCGAATTGGTTTCTCCGCGATAGCGCTTCAAAAAAGCACGGTCCGTGCGCGCGAACACGTTCCAATCGACGTGCCGCAAATCGTCCCCCGGAGTATAGGCGCGGTACTCGGCGAACTCCTGGGAAAAACCGAAGTCCGGAGACCGGTGCAGGCCGTTGACGAAGCCATCAACGACGGTCTTGGCGATCAGGTCCAGGCCGGAGATGGAAGCCAGAGTATCGGGATCGAGAAAGCGCTGGAGCATTATCTCCTTCTTCTCTTACTCCCTGGGGGCCGGCTTCCAGTCGAGAACCCGCTTCAGGATGTCGTCGGATTTCAGGCGGTCGCTTTCCGCGTGGAAGTTCAGCAGGATTCTGTGACGCAGCACGGGGATATACATGGCGCGAATGTCCTCGTAGGTCACGTGATAGCGGCCGCGCATCAGGGCGCGGGCCTTGGAGGAGAGCACCAGGAACTGCGCCGCACGGACGCTCGCGCCGTAGTTCACGTACTTCTTGACGAAGTCCGGAGCGCTCTCGTCCCCCGGACGGCTCACGCGCACCATCTCTACCGCGTAGCGCGCCACGCTTTCGCCGATGGGCACCATGCGCACCAACTGCTGGAAGTCCAGGATCTCGGCGGCGGTGGTTACGGGGTCGGCCGAGGCGACGTGGGTGGTGGTAGTCAGATCCACCACTTGCACTTCCTGGTCGGCGGTCAAATAGTCGAGTACGGTATTGAACAGGAAACGGTCGAGCTGCGCTTCCGGCAGCGG
>DATKOS010000312.1:0-19412 GCA_035524535.1 Bryobacteraceae bacterium | reverse complement strand
CCCCAATAGGGGACGGCCAGAACGCCGCCGCTGCCCGGAGGCAGGCGAGCGGCCTCGGAATCGAGCCGCGCGCGAACCTCGGCCTTGGGGGCGTGGCCGCCGCACTGGTCGAGAAACCAATCGATCAGGAACGTGCCGCTGCGGAGGCTGGTCTCCAGGTAGTAGCCATCGCCGGAGCAACTGCACATGGTGCGCCAGGCATCGCCGATGCTGTACGCGGCGGCGTAGACGCCGGCGACGACGGCGGTACCGAGGTTGAGATACGCGCGGCCTTCGCCGAGGGCGTTGACGCCGAGGCCGGCGGCCTGTCCATCGCCGCCGCAAGCCACCACGGGGACGCCCACGGGCAGCCAGGTGGCGGAGGAGGCGGCCTCATTCACGTAGCCGGTGACGGAACCGGGCGGGACGGGCTCGGGGAGCTTTGCGGCGGGCAGGTCGAGGTGCGAAAGAATCTCGGGCCGCCAGCGCATCTCCCGCATGTCGAGCAGGCCGAGCGGATCGGCGCTGGCCCAGCTTGTGCGGAAGCTGCCGGTGAGGCGCCAGGTCAGGTAAGCATGCACGTCGGCGAAGCGGGCCGTGCGGCGGTAGAGTTCGGGCTCGTGGCGCAACATCCAGGCGAGGCGGTAGGCGACGGGCGCCATGTCGGGGGGCTTGCCGGAGATTTCGTGAATGCGGCGGCGGCCGACGCGCGCGCAAAGCCAATCGACTTCGTCCTGGCAGCGGCGGTCCATCCAGATGATGGCGGGGCGCACCGCGGACCCGTCCTCGGCGAGGGGCGCGAATGTCTCGCGTTGATTGGAGATGGCGATGGCGGCGATGCGGGAGGGCGAGACTTGTTGCGCCACGGCGCGCAGCGCGGCGCACGCGGAAGACCACCAATCTTCGGCGGATTGCTCGTACCAATCGGGTCGCGGGCTCGATAGCGGAATGGGTCCGCGCCCTTCGGCAATGGCTGCGCCTTCGCGATTCCAGGCGATGGCTTTAGTGGCCGTGGTGCTGCTATCGAGCCCGACCACCAAGTCCTTCGGCATGGCGGGCGCTACTTCATGAGCTCGGCGATCTTGTCCTTCACCGCGGCGCCCCAGATGTCGTAGCCCTTGGCGGTCGGGTGGAGGTTGTCGGCCTGGAAGGAATCGGGCAGGAAGACGCCCTTGTCGTCGAGGAACTTGGGGCCGATGTCCATATAGAACACGTGGCGCTGATCGTCGAGCTTGGAGATGATGTGGTTGATCTCGGTGATCTTGGTGCGCAGGGGATCGCTTGGCAGGCCGCGCGGGAAGATGGCGAGCAGGAGGATCTTGGCGTTGGGGAAATCGTTGCGGAGTTCGAGGACCACGGCGCCGACGCCCTCGGCGATCTCTTCGGCGGAGCTGCCGCCGGTATTATTGGTGCCGATCATGAGCATGACGGCCTTGGGCTGGAAGCCTTGGCCTTCGCCGTTGTGGAGGCCCCAGAGGACGCCCTGGGTGGTGTCCCCGGCGATGGCGAAGTTGGCGGTTTTATAGCCGCCGAAGTATTTCTCGAACATCGCCTTTTTCTCGTCGGTCTGGACCCACCAGTCGGTGATGGAGTCGCCTTCGAGGAGGAGATCGATGCCGCCCTTTTTCGCTTGTTCGACAAACCCTTCGTGGCGCTCTCCCATGCGCTGGCGGGTCTGAGTGTAGGTGGCCGCCTCATTGAGGCGTTGGGGCTTGAGCATCATCAGGGATTCATATTTCTCGAGGAGCGGCTTGACGGACGACTTGTCCGCGGCGACGAGCTTGCTCACCTCCGCGTTGACTTCGGCGATTTCCGGGGCGGTGGGGCGCGGGATGGCGACCTCGGGAGGAACAGGGGCGGAGGGGCCGATCACCACGGGCGCAAATGCGCCGCGGCCGCCGGCGCCGCCCGGGCCGCCGGGAAATGCTCCGCGGCCTTGCGGCTGAGCCCCGCCGGGGGCCATTTGGGCAAGTGCGAGTCCGGTGATCGCCAGGAAGGCGAGAACGGTATTGCGGAAGGCTTGCATACGATCTCCTTGAACCCGATTCGGGTTGATCTACCTCAATCGATCATACTATTGCGAAGCCTGGGCGGGAGCAAGCGCGCGGTGACGGATGAGCGCGGGATGAGGGCAAGACCCAAAAAGACACGGACACGATGAACGGCGCGCGGGGGTAGAATTGACGGTACCCGGACAGAGGAGAGTTTGTAAAAGGCGCGCCTGTCCGGCGCGCGACGAGGCGCGAGCGGCCGGCCGGGCGAGGCGGATACGGCGCCGGGCCCGTTTCGGCGGGCTGAGTTCACTATTTAGGGAGATTTGAGCTTATGAAACGAACGTTGTTCTTTGCATCGCTGGCGATTGCGCTGGCGGGCGCGGCGGTTGCCCAGGAGCCGGCGGGCGCTCCGCCCGCGGGCGCGCAGCAGGCCCCGGGACAAGGGGCGGGACGAGGCCAGGGCCGCGGGGGATTCGGCGGCGGGCCCATCACGCTGGGCCCGGACGATAAGCAACTGTACCCCGAACCGCCGGCCGGGTTCGAGGCCGCGCGCGACAACGTGGCGCACGGCGCGATTGAGGTGGTGCAATACGATTCGAAGTCTCTGGGAACGCGGCGGCAGATGCGGGTTTACCTGCCCGCCGGGTATTCGACGAGCCGCAAGTACCCGGTGATTTATCTACTGCACGGGATTGGCGGCAACGACCTGGAGTGGATCAACGCCTGCAAGGCGAACAACATTCTGGACAACCTGATTGCCGACGGCAAGATTCAGCCGATGATCGCGGTGTTCCCGAATGGCAATTCGAGCGTGACGGCCGGCGCCGGCAGCGCCTTCCCCGGAGAAGGCATGGGAGCGCGCGGCGGAGCGTCGGGGGCGCCGCAGGCTCCGGCGGCGGCAGCGGCTCCAGCGGCGCCAGGAGCGCCTGGAGCGCCGGCGGCCGGGGCACCGCCTGGCGCGCCCGGAGGCGGGGGAGCGCGTGGGGGCCGCGGCGGGCGCGGCCCGGGCATGGATAGCTGGCTGACGCCCTTCGAGAACGATCTGTTGCAGGACATTATCCCGTATATCGACTCGCACTATTCGACGATCGCGGACCGCGATCATCGCGCGCTGGCGGGCCTTTCGATGGGCGGCGGCCAGACGCTGAACATCGGGCTGGTGCATCCGGAGACGTTCGCGTATATCGGCGGGTTCTCCTCGGCGCCGGATACCAAGCAGCCGGTTACGGCGCTGATTCCGGATCTGTCGCTTCCGAAGCAGTTGAAACTGATCTGGCTCTCCTCGGGCAACAAGGACGGGCTGATCACCATCGGGCGGGGTGTCCACGACTACCTGAAGGAGAACGGCGTGGCGCACGTCTGGAACGTGGACGGGCACGCGCACGACAATCCCGAATGGTCGGCGAACCTGTATCACTTCACACAGCATATTTTCCAGTAGAGGGCAGATGGGAGTGAGGCGCGAGGCGCGATATTCGGGCGCGGGATAACCGCGGCCGGAGTCGCGCCTCACGCGTTTTGGGGTGAGAAGAAATAGAGATGGAGGCGAATATGCCCACCCGGCGTGAGTTCCTGCGGCGGAACACGCTGCTTGCGGCAGGCGCGCGGGCGGCGCTGGCCGCGCCTTTCGTTATCGCAACGGCGCGTTCGGCGCCGGTTGCGCCGGTCGCGGAGACCACCGCGGGCAAGCTGCGGGGGCGCACCCAGGACGGGGTGCATGTCTTTCGAGGAATACCCTACGGCGCGGACACTTCCGGCAGGAACCGTTTCCTGCCGCCTCGCAAACCAGCCGGGTGGCAGGGCACGCGCGACGCGCTGGCGTGGGGTCACGTGGCGCCGCAACCGCTTCCCAACGGCAACTACGACTACACGCGCGCGGTGCACTGGGCGGACTTGCCCGGCGGAAGAAGCGAAGACTGCCTGGTATTGAACGTGACGACGCCGGGCCTGAAGGACGGCGGCAAGCGGGCCGTGATGTTCTGCATCCACGGCGGCGGCTTCACCACGGGAACGGGCGAGAACCCGGTGTTCGACGGGCGCGCGCTGGCGCGGCGGGGCGACGTAGTGGTGGTTACGGTGAACCACCGGCTGGGCGCGCTGGGGTATCTGCATCTCGGAGAGTTCGCGCCGGAGTTCGCGCCATCGGGCGTGGTGGGGATGATGGACCTGGTGGCGGCGCTCGAATGGGTGCGGGACAACATCGCGAATTTCGGGGGCGACGCAGGCCGCGTGCTCATCTTCGGGCAGTCCGGCGGCGGCTCGAAAGTCTGCCATCTGATGGCCATGCCATCGGCGAAGGGGCTGTTCCAGCGCGCGGCTTGCGAGAGCGGCGTAACGATCCGCTCGGGGACGCGCGCGAACGCGGCCGGCGTGGCGGAGCGCCTGATTGCGCAACTGGGCCTGCCGAAATCGCGGTTCCGCGAATTGCAGGACGCTCCGTTTGAGATGATCATCGGCGCGCAAAGCGCCATCCAGGGCGGGCAGTTCGGGCCGATTGTGGACGGGACGGTGGTTCCACGCGATCCCTTCGAACCCGATGCTCCGGCGGTTTCGGCGGATGTTCCGCTGATGGCGGGCAGCAACCGGAACGACAGCAACCTGAACCGGACGGACTTCTCGCTGGACGATGCGGCCGCGCAGGAGCAGCTCAAGGGGTCGATGGGCGACGCCGCGGCGAAGGTCTGGAGCGCGTACCGCGCCGCCGATCCGAAGGAGACGGCCTCGCAGTTGCTGGCGCGCATTTCGAGCGACCAGGGGATTCGCGCGACGACGCGGACAGTGGTGGAGCGGAAAGCGGCGGGCGGCCGCGCCAAGGCGTATCTCTACCTCCTGACTTGGCCGGCCCCATATATGGACGGGCGTTATGGTTCGGTGCACGGAACGGACGTGCCGCTGATCTTCCACAACGCGGAGTTGTGGCCGCTGACGGCCGGCTCCAAGGAAAGCGGAACGGTGGCGGACCGGATGTCGGATGCCTTTATCGCGTTCGCGAAGACCGGCTCACCCGCCACCGCGGAAACGCCCTGGGCGGCTTATGAGCCTGGCACCAAGCCCACGATGCTCTTCGACGTGCGCAGCGGGGTGCAGAACGATCCCGACCATGACCTGCTCGCCTTGCTTCCTCAAGGGGGCGGACGCGGGCGCAGGGGACAATAGGCCCCTGGAACCGGCCCGAACCCGCCTGGACGGCATTAGCGCTGGGTGCCCTGGCGCTTATGCCAGTCTTCTTTAAAGAGGTCCAGCGTGGCGCCCTGCCGCGGATGCGCGGCGATGAAATCCTCGCGGAGGGTGATTCCGAGGCCTGGCCCCTCGGGAAGGCTGAAATAACCGTCGCGGACTTCGGGGTAGCCGGTGACCGCTTCCTTGACCCAGGCATCCACGAAATCGTTGAAGTGCTCCTGGATTTTGAAGTTGGGAGTCACGGCGTCCAGGTGCAGGCAGGCCGCGGTGGCCACCGGGCCGCAGACGTTGTGGGGGGCCATGAGCATGTAATAGGCTTCCGCCCAGGCGGCGAGCTTACGCGCCTCGCCGATTCCCCCAAAATGCGAGAGGTCGATTTGAACGATGTCGCACGCCTGAAGCTCGAAGAGCTCGCGGCACTCGAAGCGGGTGTGCAGGCGCTCGCCGGTGGCGATGGGTATGTGAACGGCGTCGGCGACTTTCTTCAGTGCGCGCAGGTTCTCCGGCGGCACGGGCTCTTCGAGCCATGCGGGATCGAAGCGCGCGAGTTCGTTGGCCATCTCGATGGCGGCGGCGGGACTGAAGCGGCCATGCATCTCGATGAGGATTTCGAAATCCGGGCCGACGGCGTCGCGCACGGCCTCGACGAGGGAAATGGAGCGGAGTTTTTCGGCGCGCTCCAACTCGTAGAAGCCGGCGCCGAAGGGATCCAGCTTGGCGGCGCGATAGCCGCGGGCCACGACTTTGCGGGCGGCGGCGGCGAAGTCCTCGGGTTTGCGCTCGACGGTATACCAGCCGTTGGCGTAGGCTTTGATTTTCTCGCGGACCGGCCCCCCCATGAGGCGATAGACGGGCTGATTGAGGGCCTTGCCGACGATATCCCAGCAGGCCATCTCGATGAGGGCGATGCCGCTCATGGTCACCTCGCCGGCGCGGCTGAAATCGTTGAGGCGCATCTCCGTTACGAGACGCTCATGCTCGAACGGGTCGCGGCCGAGGACGTGCCGGGGAACGGCTTCCGTTAGGTAGCCGAGCACGGAATCGGTGTTGTTGATCATGCGGACTTCGCCGACGCCGTGGAGGCCCTCGTCGGTCTCGACCACGACGAAGGTCAGGTTGCGCCATGGCGTGCCCATGACGAGAGTGCGAACGTTAGTGATCTTCATGTCTTGCGCGGTCCCCCGGAGATGACGCGGCGGCCGGGCGGCGAGCGCAGCGGCCAAACGCGAGCAACTCTCACAACTATAGCCAGAAATCTACCTACTTGCGGCGCGGACTAGCGAGCGAAGAGGGGCGCTATGGAGACCACCGCCAGCCCGGCCACGAAGAGGACGAACATCAGCGCGATGAGGCGGCTCACCAGGGGGGAGCCGCCGGCGAATTCCTTCCAGATGACAACTCCCCAGAAGGCGCCCACCATGGTGGAGCCCTGGCCGAGGGCGTAGCTGATAGCCGGGCCAACCTGAAGCTCGCGCGGCGCGCTGGCGGCGACGAAGCTGGAGAGCGTGCCGATCTCCCAAATGACGCCGCCCAGGACGCCGGCGGCGTGCTCGAAAGAACTGCCGCGGAAATAGTCGCGGTACTTGAGCGGCGGGCCTTCCACGGGTTTGCGCAAAAAGTAAGCGTTGAAGACGAAGGTGGAGAGAAACACGCCCACCGCGAACACAAAACCGATGGCGTAAGGGCCCAGCCCGCCGGGGCCTGTCTTGCCGATCTCGACGAGCGGAAAGAACATTCCCATCAGCACGCCGCCGATGATGCTGAGCAGGATGCCTTTCTTTATGCGCTGCTTCTGTCCGGCACCGGGCGGCGAATCCCCGGGGGATCTTGCCAGCGTGTGCACGCGGTATGCGATGCCATCGAGCACGATTGCCGCCACGACGAGGGCGACGCCGGAGAAGAGCAGCGTGGGATTGCCCTGGGGATTGACGAAGTAATTCCAGATGACGCCGACGACCAGCGCCAGGCCGACGCCGATGGGGAAAGCGACGCCGAGCCCGGCGATGGCCATCGCGCCCACGACGAGGATGTTCGAGAGGTTGTAGACCACTCCGCCCAAGAAACCGAACGCCAGATTCCGCCAACCGGCGGCGCCGAGGTCGCTGAAAAACGGCCGCCCGTAATTTCCCATGGAGCCAAAGGTGAGGCCTGCTACCGCGGAGGTCAGCAGAATGCCGAGCGCGTAATCGAAATAGAGAAGTTCGAAGCGCCAACCCTTGACCATTTTGACGACGTTGGCCCAGGAGCCCCAACACGTCATGGTGAGAATCGTCAGAAATAACGCGACAACGTAGCTGTGTGGTACGACCATAACGCTCCTGTCCAATCGTACTCCCGGACAGCGCGGATGACGCCGGAGTTCTTGTGGAAGGCCTGTTTTCGGCGGCGCCGGGTTATATACTGAGAGCCGGAAAAGAGACTCGCCTGGCGGAACGCGCTCTAGCGAGGAGCATTCATGCGAAGAGAGATTCGGTGGTTGGTTGCGGCGGCGGCGCTGCTGGCGGCGGCGGGAATCCGCGCCGCGGATTCCGGGCCCGAGGTTTCGGTGACCGGCGGCAAGATTCGGGGCAGCGTGGCGGGCTACGGCGGAGCGGTTTTCAAAGGCATCCCATTCGCGCAGCCGCCGGTGGGCGACTTGCGCTGGCGCGAGCCGATGCCGGTGAAGGCGTGGGCGGATGTGCGCGAGGCCGACAAGTTCCCGGCGCCCTGCATGCAAGGCGGGGGCAACAGCAGCGAAGACTGCCTGTATCTGAATGTGTGGACGGCGGAGTGGCCGGCGAAATCCCGCAAGGCGGTGATGGTTTGGTTCCACGGCGGCGGGAATTTCGCGGGGGCGACGAACGATCCGCTTTTCGATGGCGAGCCTCTGGCGCGCGAGGGCGTGCTGCTGGTGACCGCGCAGTACCGCATGGGCGTGTTCGGCTTCTTTGAGCACCCGGAACTCACCCGGGAATCGGGGCGGCGCGCCTCGGGGAATTACGGGCTGCTCGACCAGATTGCGGCGCTGCGGTGGGTGCGCGACAACATTGCCAAGTTTGGCGGCGATCCGGCCAATGTGACGATCTTCGGGGAGTCGGCGGGATCGCTGGATGTCAATGTGCTGATGGCGTCCCCGCTGGCCAAGGGTCTGTTCCGGCGCGTGATCGGCGAGAGCGGGCCGGCGATCGACCCGCCGACGCTGGCTGAGGGGGAGAAGAAGGGCGAGGAACTGGCGGCGAAGCTCACGGCGAACGGGCAACCGGGCATCAAGGGCATGCGCGCGCTTTCCGCGGCGGATTTGCAGAGGGCCACGGGCCAAGGGCTTTCGTTCCTGGGCGCGAACCTTGGAGTGATTGTGGATGGCTGGGTATTTCCGGAATCGCCCTTGAAAGCGTTCGCCGAAGGGAAGGAGCTGAAGGTGGACCTGCTGCTGGGCAGCAACTCACGCGAACTGCAGCGGCCGTTCTTTCCGATGACCGGCACGCTGGCGCAAGCGATTACGGAGCAGTACGGGCCGCTGGCGGACCGCGCGTTGGAGCTGTATGGCGTGAAGGGCGGCGCCGAGCCGGCGCCTGATCCGCTATTCGGAACCGCCATGGCGCAATGGGCCACGGATTCGCAGTTCCGCTGCGGTTCGGTGGCGGAGCTGGTGTGGCATACCGGCGCGGGCAATACGGGGTACCAGTTCCAATTCGCGCGCGCGACGCCGGGGCGGGAATCCGCGGGCGCCTCGCACGGCAGCGAAGTGCCCTACGTGTTCGGCACCTTGGGCCGGGCCGCTAATTCTCCGAAATACGGCGAGGTGGACCAGCAGGTATCGGCGGCGATGCGCAAGTACTGGACCAATTTCGCGAAGACCGGCGACCCCAATGGCGCTGGAATGCCGCGCTGGCCGGAGTTCGACGCCAAAACGCGCGCCTACATGGAGTTCACGGATGCGGGACCGCAGGCGCGCGAGGGATTGCGCCGTCAGGTGTGCGACCTGTACACGGAGAATCTGAAGCGGCTGATGGCGAAGTGAGCCGCCGCCGCAAATTCCCTGGGGGACGAACGAATGAAGAACGCAGCATTTGCGCTGGCGGCGTTTTGCCTGGCGCTGCCGGCCGGCGCGCAGCCGCAAACCGACATGAAGTGGTGGTACCAGGAGCCGGCGGCGCGGTATTGGGAAGCCGTGCCGCTTTCCAACGGCATGCTGGCCGCCATGGTGTACGGCCGCACGCGCGATGAGCTGATCCCGCTGAACGACGCTTCGTTGTGGAGCGGGTCGCCGTACGATCCGAATAACCCGGAAGGATTGGCGTCGCTGCCCGAGATCCGGCGTCTTTTGCTGGCGGGCGAATACGTGAAGGCGCAGGCATTGTGCGACAAGCTGCTGAGCCGGCCGAAGTCCGTGCAGCATTATCAGCCGCTGGGCGAGATCCGGCTGCGCTTTGAGGGCGCGGATGGCGCGACGGCGTACCGCCGCGAGCTCGATATGGACAGCGCGGAGGCGCGGGTAACCTTTACCGCCGGGGGCGTGCACTACACGCGGGAGGTTTTCACGAGCTACCCGGACGAGGCGCTGGTGATGCGCATCTCCGCGGATCAGCCGGGCAAGATCTCCCTTGCGGCGCGGCTGGCGAGCATCCAGCCGAGCGGGCGGAGCGAGACCGCGGGCAGCGACGGCGTCGAAATGTCGGGAACGGCGCAGACGGTGACTACAGGCGCCTCGGCCAACCCGACGATTCCGGCGACCACGCGCTGGTATGCGCGGATGCGGATTATTCCGGAGGGCGGGAAGCTCGGCTCCTGCCGCGTTGAGGGCGATGAAGAGCGCACCGCCGCGTGCGTGTCGGTGACGGGAGCGAACGCGGCCACTCTCATATTGACCGCGGCCACCAGCTATAGGAACTGGCAGGACAACAGCGGCGATCCGCGGGCCATCGCAACAGCACGCATGACGGCGGCCGCCACAAAGCCGTACGCGGACCTGCTGGCGCGGCACCTGCGCGATTGGCAGCCGCAGTTCCGGACGGTCCGTTTCGATCTCGGCGGACATGAGGCGGCCGAGACCGATACCACGACGCGCATCGACCGGCTTCGCAAGGGCGGCGAGGACCCGCTTTATACGGCGCAGTACTTTCAATACGGCCGGTACCTGCTGCTGGCGGTGTCGCGCGCCGGAGCTCTTCCGTTCAACAACCACAACGTGTGGCTGGACAACATGGAGGGGCGGTGGCAGGGGCGATTTACGCTGAACATCAACCTTCAGGAATGCTATTGGCCGGCCGAAAACACTAACATGGCGCAGACCAACGAGGCGCTTCTGGATTTCACCGCGAACCTGGCGCAAGCCGGCGCACGGACGGCCAAGGAGCTGTACGGAGCGCGCGGCTGGGTGGCGCATCACGGAACGGATGTGTGGCTGAACACCGCGCCAACGGACCTTACAGGCCCCGGCATCTGGCCCACGGGCGGCGCGTGGCTGGTTGATCAATTGTGGGATCACTATGCGTTTCAACCGGACACGGCGTACTTGAAGCGCTTGTATCCGCTGCTAAAGGGGGCATCGGAGTTCTTCCTGGACTATTTGATCGAGGAGCCAACGCATCACTGGCTGGTGACGGCGCCTTCGGTTTCGCCGGAGAACTCCTTCTTTACGCCGGCTCATGTTTCGACGCAGGTGGGCATGGGGCCGACGATGGACAACCAGTTGCTGCGGGATTTGTTCGACCACACGGCCGACGCCGCTGCGAAGCTCGGGGTGGACGCGGAGCTGCGCTCCCAGGTGGAGGCGGCGCGGAAGCGCCTGCCGCCGGACCGCGTGGGCAAGCACGGCCAGGTGCAGGAGTGGCTGGAGGATTTCGACGAGCCGGAGGTAACGCATCGCCACCTTTCGCCGCTGTATGGGTTTTTCCCGTCGAACCAGATCACGGAGAAGGCCAATCCGGAACTGGTGAAGGCCGTGGGCGTGACGCTCCAGAGGCGCGGCGACGGGAACCTGGGATGGTCGGGCGCGTGGAAGATCAACCTGTACGCGCGGCTGGGCGATGGAGACCACGCCGAGAGCATTCTGCGGAAGATGCTGACCGATATCAGCCTGCACCCTTCGCGGGAAGACAGCGACCGGGTTCCTTCTATTGACGGCAACCAGGGGATTCAGGGCGTCACGGCCGGGATCGCGGAGATGCTCTTGCAGAGCCAGAATGGCGAGCTGGATCTGCTTCCGGCGCTGCCGAAGGCGTGGCCCAGCGGGAGCATTTCCGGGTTGCGGGCGCGCGGCGGGTTTGTAGTGGATTTGGCCTGGGAGCGTGGGGAACTAACGAGGGTTCGGGTGGTATCGAATGCGGGGCAGGAGTGCGTGCTTCGGTACCGCGAGAACCGCGTGAGTTTTCGAACCCGCGCCGGCCAGGCGTACGTGCGCAACGGCCAGTTGAAGTAGGCCGGCTTCGCGGAACGCCCGGCGGTCCCCTCGCGAGTGCTGGCGCAGCGGCCGCGCGTGCGGCCTTCCGCCGCGAATTGATGTACACTGGCGGAGTTCGGGAGCCTGAAGGCTGAAAATCCCGGTGTTCCACCTGTGGCCTTTGCCTTCACGATGCCCTCGGGGCGGCTGCTTGGAGCGGCGTCTCCCGGATAGCGCGGACGAGCCGGCGGACTGCTCCTGCCCGGCGCCGGACGAGCGGAAGAGGAGACGCGATGTCAAAGACGAATTTCGAGAATGGAAAGATGCTGAATCGCCGCCAAGCGCTGCTCTGGCCGGCTACGGCAGGCATGGGCGCGGCGTTCGCGCTGCCGGCGGCGGCATCGGATAGCACCAAGACGGCGGCGCACCAGGCGCCGGGCGGGTGCTCGACGCCGCGCACCGCGGTGGCGAAGACGCAATACGGAAAAGTGCGCGGCTATGTGGATGGCGGCGTGCTGACTTTCAAGGGCATTCCCTACGGGCAGAATACGGCCGGCGAGAACCGCTGGCTTCCCGCCAAGGCTCCGAAGCCATGGAACGACGAGTATCCGGCGCTGATCTACGGGCCGAATTGCCCGCAGCACCTGCATGACTTCACGGCCATCGAGCAGTCTTTCATTCAGGACTGGGATGACGGCTACATGAGCGAAGACATGCTCAAGCTGAACATCTGGACGCCGGCGCTCACGGGAAAGCGGCCGGTCATGGTGTACTTCCACGGCGGCGGGTTCACTTTTGGCTCCTCCTACGAACTGCCTTCGCACGAAGGCGCGCAATTGGCGCGGCATCACGACGCCGTGTCGGTGTCGGTGAATCATCGGCTCAATATTCTCGGGTTCTTCGATGTCTCCGAGATTGGCGGTTCGGCGTATGCCGATTCGGTGAACGTGGGGATGACGGACCTGGTGGCGTCGCTCGAATGGGTGAAAGAGAACATCGCCAATTTCGGGGGCGACCCGAACATGGTGATGATCTACGGACAATCGGGCGGCGGCTCCAAGGTGACGACGTTGATGGGGATGCCATCAGCGGCGGGCCTGTTCCACCGTGCGTCGGTGCAGTCGGGCGGCGGCGGCAATCCACCGAGCGGGGAGCAGTCGCGGGAGCTGGCGCGGCAGATCATGAAGGAGCTGGATCTGGGCCCGCGCGACATCGCCTCGCTGCAGAAGATGGACTGGGCGAAGCTGAATGCGGCCGGCAACGCGGCGGTGGCGAAGGTGAATCCGGCGGGCGGCGGGCGCGGATTGACCGGACCTGGATCGCCTGCCGCCAGCGCGCCACGCGCGGGATTCGGGCCCACGGTGGATGGCCGCGTGATTACGATGCGTTCGTTTTTTGAGGCCGCGCCTGAGATTTCGAAGAGCGTGCCGATGCTGATCGGCAACGTGAGCGAGGAAGGCAACCGGATGGCCTCGCGGCCGACCGAGGAAGAGTGGCGCGCCACCCTGACGCGAAGCTTGGGGGAGGCGAAGGCCAGCGCGCTGATGGCGGCCATGAGGAAGGCGCACCCGGAGAAGAGCATTCGGACGCTCTCGTACGGCGTGAGCGGCCTTTCGTCGCGCAATAACGTGCAGCGCATGGTGAAGATGAAGTACGACCTGAAGGCCGCGCCGGTCTATCAGTATTACTTCACCTGGCAGTCACCGATGCTGGAGGACGCCGGGGCGTGGCACACGGCGGAGCTGGCGTTCTGCTTCGACAACACGAAACGCTGCGAGCAGGGCACGGGCGATACGGCCGAGGCCCAGGCGCTGGCGAAGAAGATGGCCACCGCGTGGGTGAATTTCGCGCGCACGGGCAATCCGAGCCAGCCTGGGTTGGTCTGGACGCCGAGCGATCCCTCCCGCTGCCAGACGATGGTTTGGGACAACCATTGCCGCATGGTAGACGATCCGGAGGGTGAGGTACGGAAGATCCTGCTGAGCTAGCAGGCGTGGATTGAAGCGGGGCGGACACTCGGCTTTCCGCCGCATGCCCGCCCCGCACGGATTCGCTGGTTTACTTCTCGGGGTTCAAGGTAATCGTGTAGCCGTGGAGCGGCTTGTCATGCTCGTCCAGGAAGCGGGCGCAGAAATCGGTTGCTCCGCCGGCGTTCACAATCGCCGCGCGGAGGATGTTCTGCCCCTTGCGCAGCGTGATGCGCTTGGAGACGCCATCGTCCTGGACAGTCTGGCGGTCGTTGTAGAGGCCGATTAACTCCTCTCCGTTGAGCCACCACACCGAGGCCGCGTTGGAGCCGATGGCCAGACGCACGTTCGGTATGTCCTGAGGGCAATCGATTAGCGTCACAACGTAGAAGATCACGTTGGTGGTGGGTTTCTTCAGTGGGAAGAACAGGTGGTAGAGGTTGAGGTTGTAATCGAGCGTGTCTTCGGCGTGCCAGGTGAGCTCGACGTCGCCGTATTGCGGCGGAGTTCCTCGCGCGGCGCCCGGAGCCGCCGGAAGCGGCTGATGGGCGGCCGTCACCTTATCGCCGTCCTTGGGAATGGTGGTGAACTGGCCAGGGAAATACTCTTTCTTCACTTCCTCCTGCACCACTTTCTGCGTGAGCCCGCTCGACGAAATCGGGTCGAGCACCAGCCAGCGTTGGATCCACCCGCCGGCGAGGCGCGGCGCTTTGGTGGGGCCCACGGGTTTGACCAGGGTCACGGGAAACTTAGGCGCGGGAGCGGCGGACGCGGATTTGGCTGCCTCCGCCTTCCCGGCGGAAGCCGATTTGGCGGCGGCAGGCGCGGCCTTGTGTGCGGCGGGCGGAGCGGACTGTGCGGCAGCGGCGGCCACAAACGCGCAGCCGGCCAACGCGGCGGTTGCCAAGGTAGAGTATCGGCGGAGCGTAATCATAGGTAGCCCTTTCATTGCTGTTCCCGTTTACGGCAACTTGATCTGCCAGCGCATCTTTTCGCTGGACGGGTCGTACTTCTCGAGGGTGGCGAAACTGGCGCCGAGCGCGGAGAGCGCCAGCGGTTCCTTGGAACCGGCGGCGGACTTGGGAACGATGCGCCACTCGCCCTCAGCAACCTCGTCGATACGCCAGAGCTGCTCGGGGGCGCCGCTGAACGAAGGCAGCACCACCAATTCCTGATCCGGACCCACGGCCAGCGTGCGGTCCGTGCCGGCGATGGTGATCTTGAAGTACGGCGAACCGGGATAGCCGCCGCCGTTCGGAGCTGGAGCGATGGTCCACTTCTGCTGCGCTTGCAGCATATAGTTCGCCATGCGGACGGGTACCTCGCCGGCCGGCCAGTTGGAGTCCACTTGAGACGCCTGCTGATCCGGGATGGGCGTGCCGGAGCCGCCGAACATGCCGCCGCCACCGCCGCCGGGTCCTCTACCGCCGCCTCGTCCGGCGTCTGCTTGCGCGCCCCGGCCGGCGTCTGCTTGCGCGCCGCGGCCCGCGGCGTCCGGCGCCTGGGCGGGCGGACCACCAGCCGCGCCTCGGCCGCGTCCTGCTCCACCACCACCGCGCCCGCCGCGGCCGCCGCCCACCGGCTGGCCTTCCACGGCCATCTCCAGCGACGTGCCCGTGCGCACGGATTGGATCTCGTATGTGCCTTCCTTGAAGTTCTCGCCGGCTACCGGCCACCCATTCCTAAAAAGCAGCGGACGGATTTCCAGCACGCTCGCGCCGCCGCGATCGAGATCGGCCTCCCAGTGGAAGGAGAACTTGTAGACGCCCTGGCCCAGGTCCATCAGGCCGAAGTGCCCGGCGCCGATCCGGCGTTCGTCGCCCGTGATCAGCAGTTTGCCGCCGCCTTCGATCATGTCCGTCCCGTCGTTATCCAGGTACGGCCCGGTCACCTTCCGCGAGCGGCCCATGCGGATGTTGTAGCCCGAGTTCGAGCTGGCGCAGCAACTGCCACGCGTCTGCAGCAGGTAATACCAGCCATCGTGATAGAACATGTCCGAGGCTTCGCCGTTGATGGAGAGGTTGTACGGCTTGCTGTTGGGGTCGAGGCGTTTGCCGGTCTTGGGGTCGAGCTCCACCAGGCGGATGTATCCAACGTAGGTGCCATAGGTGAGCCAGAGCCGGTGCGTGGTGGGATCGAGAAAGGCGCCGGGGTCGATGGCCCAGGAGTCTTCCAGGCCGTTGGAGGACGCTACCACGCCGCCGTCGTTCCACTTGTAATCGGGAGATTGGGGATCCAGAGACTTGCTCCAGATCATGGTGATGTAGGCGCGGTATTGCGAGGGCGCGGGCGGTTGCGGCCCGGGAGGGCCGCCTCCGGCGATGTACATGAAGTACTTGTCGCCGATGTGGATGACGTCCGGAGCGGCGCCGGTGCGGAGCGGTCGTGTGCCGGCGCGCCACGTCCAGCCGTCATCGGAAACCAGCGGCGTACCGCCGGTGCCCCATGTGTAATATTTGCCGTCGCAAAACACGACCGTGGACGGGTCGTGGATAGTGATCTGGCCATCCAGGGCGAAAGCCATCGAGGCCGTTGCGGCGGCCATCGCCGCCAAGGTGAAAGCCATTGCGAGACGCGCGGATTTCATAGAGCGAAACACAGCTCTCCTTTCTCCCAAAGGGAAAGCATAGTATAGCCCCGCGAGCGGCTGGCGCGCGTCCTGTTTGGGCAGTAGGGATAAGGGGGCGCCGCTCAGGCCAGGGGCGTGAGGGCCACGGCGTTGCGCGCGGCGATCTGGCCGGTGCAGAGGCACTCGGCGTTATTGCCGCCTCCGTTATACATCCAGCCCCAGAAGGAGCCCAGTTCGCCGGCGGTGAAGAGGCGCGGGATGGGCTGGTCGAACGGGTCCACCACCTGGCACTTGGCATTGCGGCGCGGGCCGCCCTGAGTGTTGACCATGGTCGGGTAGATCTTGACGGCGTAGAAGGGCGGCTTCTCGATTGGGGTGAGGTTCTGCTTGGGGCGGTCGAAATCGGGATCGGCGCCATTCTTGCAGTTCTCGTTGTACCGAGTGAGGGTGGCCTGGAGGTCCTCGGGCTTCATGGAGAGCTTGGCGGCGAGTTCGGCAGGAGTGTCGCCCTTGAGGATCCAGCCCTTCTCGATTTCCTGGCTGTTATCGCGACTCCATTCGTAGCCGGAATGCCAGCCGAACCAGCCGAACTTGCGGGCGGACGAGAGAGGACCGCGCAGCCGGGTGGTTTCATCAAAGACGGTGAAACAAGGCAGGCGGGTGAAATCGCCGGCGATGCCGTCGAAGTAGAGGACGAACTCCTTGACGCCGAAGCCGTGGCGGCTTTGGCGATTCTCGTTCATGAAGCGCTTCCCGAACTTGTCGACGTGGATGTAACCCGCTCCGGCCATGCTGATGGGAATCACCACCGGGGCGAACTCGGGAACCACCATGCCGCCCAAGCCTGCCAGCGGATTGTTCATGTGCCAGAGCGCGGCGCCGGCCTGCTGCGCCATGCGGACGCCGTCGCCGGTGTTGCCGGGCGAGCCCTGGCCGTAGATGGGCCAGCCGGGGAGGAACTGTTTCTGCATGTCGAAATCGAATTCGAAGCCGCCACAACAGAGGATGACGGCTTTGCGGGCCTTGATGAAATATGGCTTGCCGGCAACTTCCGCGCGGATGCCGGCGATTTCCCTGGAAGGCATTTGCACCAAGGCCTTGGCCGGCGTTTCGTAGAGGACTTCGACGTTGCGCTTTTCGGCTTCGGCGCGGAGGGGAATATAGAGGCGGCCGTCGGAGCTACCGCTGTTGCTCCAGGTGCGCACGCAGGCGGCGCCGGGAAGCTCGGGGTGCTCGGGCTGGAAGATACCGAGGGGCGTGTGCTTGATGTTGAGGGTCGCCAGCCAGTCGTTCAGTTTGAGCATCTCCTCGGCGAGGGCCTGGATGCACTCTTTGTCGGTGAGGCCATAGCTCAAGGCGCCGATGTACTGGAGGGCCTGCGGAAGGTCCGTGGGCGTCCACCACATATTGCCGGATACCTTGCTGTTGCCGCCCTCGAACTCCTTCTTCATCTTTTCAAGGATGACGACTTTGGCTCCGGCGTCGGTGGCGGCGATGGCGGCGGCGAGTCCGGCGTGGCCGGTCCCCACGATGGCGATATCGACTTCCTTATCCCACTTTGCGGGGGCGGTATCCGCCCTGGCGATCTGGGGCATCAAGGCGCCTGCGGCGGCCGAGCCCTTCAGGAAGGCGCGACGATTGACGAATTCGTTTTTGACGGGCATGATGAGGTCCTTATCTTCTCAATAACAAGATATAGATATGTTAATCTCCGATAATAACGCTATCTCGCAGGCGGGATGAATCATGTGGACTCGGCTTTTCCTGATTAGTCTGTGCGCGCTGGCCGCGGCGGGAGTTCTGGCCGCGGAGAACGAGTGCCTCGGGTGCCATGGGCCTTTCGACAAGCTGGCCGCGGATACGGCGAAGTACGTGGCGCCGAGCGGGGAGAAGGTTAGCCCGCATCGTTACGTGCCGCACGATTCGAAAAAGGAAGAGGACATACCGGAGTGCACCAATTGCCACAAGGCGCATGCGCCGGATGCGCCTCCGGCAGCGGGATCGGTAGACCTCACCAAAGTAGGCGTACAGTGGTGCTATGACGCGTGTCACCACGAGAAGAACTTCACGTCCTGCAAGCAGTGCCACCCGTAGCGGCGCCGGTTGCGCGGCGGAAGATCCGTCTGAAAATGCGCTTGCCGAAGGGGCCCCGCTGACATAAACTGGGCTGGCCGGTATTACGGAGGATAGGCACATGCGGGAAGAGAACTTCCGGAGGGCCCGCCTGTCGTCGTGGATGGCCGCATAGGCGGCCGCGGCGATTCCGGCTTCGGGCTCTCTATCGATCGCCAACTGCAGAGCGTATGGCGTGCGGGAACCAGCTTCCGGGCGGGAATACGCACTTTTGAAAATCGAGACGTCGAGCGGCGTCACGGGATGGGGCGAAGCGCGGGCCATCGCAGGGGGCGAAGTGGCGCAAGCGCGAGGCGTGCTGCGAGGAAGGCAGGCGACGGAGTACAATCCGCTGCACGCCCAACTGGCTTCGCTGCCGAACCTGCAGGCCGCGGTCAACATGGCGCTGCTGGATATTGTGGGGCAGGCGGCGAAGGCTCCCGTTTATCAGGCGCTGGGCGGCCCGACGCGCTACCGGGCGCGCGCCATGGCTCCCCTGGCCGGAGCGGACGATGCGGCGCTGGCGGCCTCCATGAAGCGGGCGCAGGGGGCGGGATTTCACGCGTTCCTGCTGCCGGCGGCGCCGGGGGAGCGGAATTCGGGGCAGGCGTTCGTCCTGGCGAATCGCAAGCGCATGGAGGGACTGCGAACAGCGGCCGGTGAAGACGCGGATTTCGCCATCGATTGCGGCTCCGGGCTGACGCCCGGCGACGCGGCCAGCCTGAGCGATGCGTTGGAACCCATGCACCCGCTGTGGCTGGATGAGCCGTGCGAACTGACGAATCTGGAATCGATTCGCAAGGTTGCCTCCGAGCGCGTGACACCGGTGGGATTCGGCCGGACAGTAACCCGCTCCGCGGAATTTCAGGACCTGTTGCGCGAGGACCTGATCGACGTGTTCCGTCCGGACCTGGCGCGCAACGGGATTACGCAAATCCGGAAATTCGCCGCGCTGGCGGAGGCGAACTACATCGCGGTGGCGCCGTATCATGACGGCGGGCCGGTGGGGACGGCGGCGGCGATGCACCTGGCGGCTTCGCTGCCGAATTTCTTCATCCAGCAATTCCCGTTTCCGCAGGCCGACGCGGACCGGCGTTTCCGGGCGCAACTGGCGGGCGCGGAATTGGAGACCGTGACGGACGGTTACCTGGCGCTGCCGACCGCGCCGGGGCTGGGGGTCAAGATCGATGCGTCCCTGTTGGGAAAGGAGGTGGCGTAAATGCGACGGCGGGAATTGATTCAAGGAGCGG
>DATKOS010000311.1:0-6180 GCA_035524535.1 Bryobacteraceae bacterium | reverse complement strand
AGGACCTGCGAACCTCCCGCGCCTGAGCGAGATTGGGCTGGACTCGCACGCCCTGGCATTCAGCGCGATCGTGTCGCTGGCTTCGGGCCTGCTTTTCGGCCTGATTCCGGCGCTGCGCTACGCGGGGCCGGGCGTTTCGCTCACGCTTCGCGACAGCGCGCGAACGATGAGCCATGGGCGGGACCGTCACCGCGTCAGGAACACGCTGGTGATTGTACAGGTATCTCTCGCGCTGGTGCTGCTGATCTGCTCGGGCTTGATGATCCGGACGTTTCAGGCCATGCACGGCGTTCGCCTGGGGTTCGGGCGGCCCGATACCGTACAGACGTTCCGCGTGGTTGTGCCGCAGGCGCTGGTTCCCGAGGAGGAAGAAGCCATGCGGATGGAGCAGGCGATTGCGGACAGGGTGGCGGCCATCCCCGGCGTGACCTCGGTAGCATTTGCGAGCGCGCTGCCGATGGATGGCGCGCCCCCTAATTGGGACGGGATTCTGAAAGAAGGCCAAAGCTACGCAGCCGGAAGCCGCCCGCCCATGCGCCTCTATCTGAACGTGTCGCCCGGGTTATTCGGCGCGCTGGGCACTAAGATCGAGGCCGGGCGCGACCTCACGTGGACGGACATTTACGGCGACCGGAAGCTGGTGATGGTTTCCGACAGCCTCGCGCGCGAGCTGTGGGGATCGGCCCGGGCCGCGGTGGGCAAACTGGTCCGCGCCAACGACGCCGACGTGTGGCGCGAGGTTGTGGGCGTGGTGGAGGACGTGCGTTACTTTGGCCCTCAGGCGCCGGCCCCGGCGGTGGTTTACTGGCCCGCATTCGGGCAACTGCACTATGCGCCGGTCAGGGTAGCGGCCAGGGCCGTGGCGTTTACGGTTCGGACGAATCGCGCGGGAACGGGAGCGCTGCTGAACGAAATTCGCCAGGCGGTATGGGCGGTGGATTCGGCGCTGGCAGTGGCGAATCCACAGACGCTGAACGAGACGGTGGACCGCTCCATGGCGCGCACATCGTTCACGCTGGTGATGCTGGGCATTGCCGGCGCGATGGCGCTGCTGCTCGGACTGATTGGAGTTTACGGCGCGATTGCCTACGCCGTTGTCCAGCGAACGCGCGAGATCGGCATACGCATCGCATTGGGCGCGCGGCCGGCGGACGTGCGGCGGATGTTTGTCCGCTACGGGTTGGGGCTTTGCGCAATGGGGATCGCGATCGGCGCAGCCGCCGCCGCGGCCCTGACTCCCGTGATGAAATCGCTATTATTTGGCGTGGCGCCCATGGACCCAATCACGTTTGCGGCCGTGCCGGCCGCGCTGTTGCTTGCCACGCTGGCGGCGTCCTCTTTGCCGGCGAGGAGGGTGACGGCCGTCGACCCGGTGAGGTGCATGCGAGCCGAGTGACGCCGTTGCAGTGCCGGCGGTTCCCGCCGGTCAGCTAAGGGAAGCGGCTGGCGCGGCGGCGCTGAAATTGTAAGCGCGCGACCTTGGAGGCCATGGACCCGCTTCCTGGCGGCTGCGGCGCCATCCACGTTCCGCTCACTACACGGATGCCGTCCCTGAACCCCGCTCGCGGTCACGGCGCCAGTCAATTCTCCATGGTCATTTTCCGGGTCAGTAGCATGGCGGCTTCGGGCGTGGTGGAAGTCCCCATCTCCGTGTCCACGTAGCCGTTATAGTTCACCTCGCGCAGCACGCGGAAGACGTAGGCGTAATCGACTTCTCCGGTGCCGGGCTCCTTGCGGCCGGGCACCTCGCCGATCTGCACCAGGCCGATCAGGCCCTTCTGCAGCCCCTGGCGCAGATGGTAGGTGACGTTTCCCTCCATCTGTTGGAGGTGGTAGATGTCGAAGCAGACCTTGACGTTGGGATGCGCGACTTCCTCGATCACCGGGAATGCGACAGCGGCGGTGTCGAGCGCCATGCGGGGCCGGCCGGGGTTGACGCTCAGCGGCTCCACGATGAGCGTGATGTTGCTCTTGGCGGCGATGTCGCCTGCCTTCTTGAGCCCGCTGACGATCTGCGCGCGCTGCTGCTCCCAGGGAACGTCCGGCTGCGTAACGCCCACGAAGATGATGGGCTTGGCGCCGCCGAACCTCTCGGCCATCTTGACGCGTGCGGCGATTTCGTCCAGATAGACCTGTTCCATCCCGGGCTTGGTGAGGCCGGTGCTGCCCCCAGCGCCGCCCGGGCCGGTGATGCTGGTGCACTTGAGGCCGAAGCGTTCCTGCGCCTTCAGCATGTCGGCTTGCTCCGCGTCGTTGGTGTTCCAGAAACCGTACGCCTTGAAACCCTGTGCGGCGACGGCCTCAATGCGCTGAGCCCGCGGCATGGTGCGCGGGAACATCACTTCGAGATTGATGGAGAGCGTGTAGGGCGGCTGGCCAGGCGTGTCCGCAAGGAGCGGCGCCTGGGCCGCAAATGGGGCTGCTGCGCCGGCCGCGATGAGCGCGCGGCGGCTGAGGCGAGAGTTCATGGCAGAATATCCCTCCACTGCAATTGAGAACAGGGATCAGTATATAACGTGAGCGAAAGCAACTGGGGGCAGGCTATGTACTCAGAATCGGATTCGACCCATACGGAGAGACAGCGTTCGCCGCACGAAGGGCTCCAGTCAGGACCAGCGGAGCTGGCGGAGGTCGTCGATCCAGTAGTCTGGTTGGAATTGGGCTAGCTCTTCGTTCTTTCCGTAGCCGTGCGTAACGGCGCAGATCTTCACTCCGGCCCGGCGGCCGGCTTCCATGTCCGCCGTCGAATCGCCAACCATGAGCGTCTCTTCCGGCTTGGCCCCGAGCGCATCCATGGCGTGCAGCAGCACGTCCGGGGCGGGCTTGTGGGGGAAGCCGTCGGTGCCTTGCACGTGGTCGAAATACTGAAGCAGACCGAACTGCTCCAGGCAGAGACGGGTGAAGGGCGTGCCCTTGGTGGTGCAGATGGACTTGCGCCCCCCGATGGCGGAAAGCGTCTCCACCACACCCGGGAACATAGTAGTCGATTTGTTATGGCGCGCGTGATAAATGGTCCGGTACTGCTGGATGAGCGCGTCAATCTGCTCCGGCGTGTAGCCCGGCAGCACGTCCTGAAACAAGTCTATGAGGTGCAGCCCGACGTAGCTCTCGAGGAACTCGTAGGTGACGGGGCGCGCCGGCGTCGAGGCAAGCACCTCTTGAATGGCGGCGCAGATGTCGGGCGCGGAATGCAGCAGCGTGCCGTCCAGGTCAAAAAGATAAACGGGGAACCGGGGGACGCAGCCGTTCTCGGCCATGCTTGCGTTCCCCCGGATGATCCGGTCCGTAGCTGGCGAATCTTCCCGCGGCGGGGCTTGGGCGTTGGCCAGGGTCGTCACGCCGGTTGCGGGCGCTCCCCTTCGGAAAGCCCCGGGAGACGGCGTCCGCCGCCCTCCGGGAAAAGCACCTGCTGGGTATGGCCCTCGTCGTCCTTGGGAGGCGTCGGAAGCGGCGCCAGCTTCTGGCCGGCGATGATGGCCTTCACCTCTTCGCCATCCAGAATTTCGCGTTCGAGCAGCGCTTCTGCCACGTTGACCAGCGCGGCCGAATGGGCCTCGATGATCTGCGACGCCGTATCGTAGCCGCTCTGGACGAATTTCTTGACCTGCTCGTCGATGCGAATGGCGGTCTCTTCGCTGTAGTCGCGGTGTTGCGCGATCTCGCGGCCCAGGAAGATCTGCTCTTCCTTCTTGCCGAAACTAAGCGGTCCAAGGTCGCTCATGCCCCACTCGCAGACCATCTTGCGGGCCATGTCCGTGGCGCGTTCAATGTCGTTGCCGGCGCCGGTGGTGATGTGGTTCATGTAGCGCTCCTCGGCAATGCGGCCGGCCATGAGGATCGCAAGCTGAGCCAGCAGGTAATCCTTGCTGTAGGAGTGCTTGTCGTCGATGGGCAACTGCATGGTGACGCCCAGCGCCATGCCGCGCGGAATGATGGTGACCTTGTGCAGCGGGTCGGCTTCGCGCAGTTGCGTAGCCACCACGGCGTGGCCGGCTTCGTGATACGCGGTGTTGCGCTTCTCGGCATCGCTGAGGATCATCGACTTCCGCTCGGCGCCCATGAGGATCTTATCCTTCGCGGTTTCGAAGTCCGTCATCATGACCACCTTGCGGTTCTGGCGCGCGGCGTTGAGGGCCGCTTCGTTCACCAGGTTGGCTAGGTCAGCGCCGGCCAGGCCCGGCGTGCCGCGGGCCAGCACCGAGAGATCCACGTTATCGCCCAGCGGAATCTTCTTGGTGTGCACCCGCAGGATGGCTTCGCGCCCCCCCACGTCGGGACGTCCCACCACCACCCGGCGATCGAAACGGCCGGGCCGCAGCAGCGCCGGATCCAGCACGTCGGGCCGGTTGGTGGCGGCTACCAGGATGACGCCTTCGTTCGATTCGAAGCCGTCCATCTCGACCAGCAACTGGTTGAGGGTCTGCTCGCGCTCGTCGTGCCCTCCGCCAAGACCCGCGCCGCGATGGCGGCCTACGGCATCAATTTCATCGATGAAGACGATGCACGGCGCGTTCTTCTTACCCTGCTCAAACAGGTCGCGCACACGGCTCGCGCCCACGCCGACGAACATTTCCACGAAATCCGAACCGGAGATGGAGAAGAACGGCACGCTGGCTTCGCCGGCGATGGCGCGGGCCAGGAGCGTCTTGCCGGTTCCCGGAGGGCCAATGAGGAGCACTCCCTTGGGAATACGGCCGCCGAGCTTCTGGAATTTCTGCGGCTCGCGCAGAAATTCGATAATCTCCTGGAGCTCCTCCTTGGCCTCCTCCACGCCGGCCACGTCTTTAAACGTCACCTTCTTCTGCTGCGTGGAATGCAGGCGCGCGCGGCTCTTCCCGAAGCTCAGGGCCTTGTTGCCGCCGCTCTGCATCTGGCGCATCATGAAAATCCAGAATGCCGCCAGGACGATGAACGGCGAGATGTTGACCAGCATGTTGATCCAGCCGCTGGAGCTGGAGTTGTCCATCTTCGCGTCCACGCCCTTTTCAATGAGCTGGTCGTACAGGGAAGGATAGTTGGGCGGAATCTCCGTGCTGAAGCCCGAATCCGAGTTGCGGTAGTCGCCGTGCACGTCGCCGCTGGTGGAGATGGTGACGCGCTTCACCTGCCCATCCTTCACCTTGTTCATGAACTCGCTGAAGTTGATGGCGGTTTCGTGGCGCCCCTGGCCCTGGCGCACCACTACGAATAAGAGCAATGCCAGGCAAACCAGGATTACCCAAAATAACAACGTCTTCATGTTCGAGTTCACGAAACCTCCAGAGGACCCCGCTACACCTATAGACGACGAAGCGCCCCAAATATTTAGACGCCCGCCCAGCCCAGATCGATTCCCTTGCCCGTGACTCCTTTTCGGGGCGCCTATTACGGACGGAACCCGGCGGACAGCGGACGGGAATCATCCGGCCCGCGGTCGCGGATGGCCAGGACCATTCGCGTAGCCGCATGGACCGCGTTCCGCCGCGACGCGCCGAAGCGCCGCGACCAAATAATGGATGAACCATCCGCCAGGACCGGCCAATACCGGCGCTCCCAGAGCGGCACGCGTTCTTCCTGGAAGAACGTCTTGATCTTCTCCTCGGCGGAGCGGCTTGCCGGCTGGTAGCGATCGCCCGGCCGCCAATTGCGTAACTGGAGGCCGCCGGAAACGGTTTCCCAGTCCAGGCAGTCCGAACCATTATTATATACGCAATCCCTGGAGCTGGAAGTTTCCTGTTTTTCAATGAGTTCTAGGCGAATGGAGCCACCGGGCCCAGGGATTTCAAAAGCCGCCGGCGGGGTGGCCGGAAAGCCGTAGTTGCGGTTCTCCAAGGTATCCGAGCCGGGAAGGGCGAAACGAAGCCAATGGAACGAGCGGATTACGTCGAGTCCCGGAGCTTGCAGGCGGCCGTGGCCCTCGGTGGATTTGGCGAGATGGAGAATCGCCTCAATGTGCGGGAACCCGAGGCCGCGCAGGTCGCCCTTAACCAGCTGGCAGGCGTGGCGGACAAGGCGGCGCGCGGCGGCGAGGGGGAAACCACCGAGGCGCGCCGCATCCACGATCACGGCGCGGCCTGTATGGCGCATCACACCGGACGAAATGCGGGCGACTTCGGCCTCCCAGTACTCTTCCTCGCCCTGGGCCCAATCGGCCGTTGTGGCCAGGGTTTCCGAAATGGCCGGGTTCCAGTCGCGGGCCAG
>DATKOS010000310.1:0-2619 GCA_035524535.1 Bryobacteraceae bacterium | reverse complement strand
CGCGGCGCGCAACCGCCAGTTCGCGGAGTTCTCCGCGCGGGTGGAGGAAGGCGATGAAGTGGCCTTCCTGCCGCCGGTGAGCGGCGGAACCGAAGCGCCCGCGGAAATCGCCGAAAACGGATACTACTTCGCCCTGACGCGCCGGCCGATCCAGGCCCCGGAGCTGGCGGCGCGGCTTCTTTCGGGCGCGGAAGGCGCGGTGGTGACCTTCGAGGGCACGGTCCGGAACAACACGCGCGGCCGCCGCACGCGCTTCCTGGATTACGAGGGGTATGAGCCGATGGCTCTCGAGGTGATGGCGCGCATCGGCAGGGAGATCGCCGCGGCGCGGGAGATTTCCCGCATCGCCATTGTGCACCGGCTGGGCCGCGTGCTCATCGGCGAAACCAGCGTGGCCGTGGTGGTCACGGCGCCGCATCGCCGGCAGGCCTTTGAAGCCGCGCTGGAAGCCATTGACCGGCTTAAGAAGGCGGTTCCCATCTGGAAGAAAGAGGTCTTTGAGGACGGCGAGGTCTGGGTGGAAGGAGAAGGCGGCCGTGCCGGCCTGTAAATCCGGAAGCCGGTGGCTCCTGGCCGGAGCGGCGGCCGCGGGCCTGTGCGCCGCGCTGGCGCCGCTTCTGGCGCAGCCTCCGCTCATCCGCGTCAACGTCAATCTGGTGCGCGTGGTGGCCACGGTGCGCAACCAGTCCGGCAGCCTGGTCTCCTCGCTCCAGAAGGACGACTTCGACGTCTACGATAACGGCATGCGGCAAGACCTGGCGGTCTTCGAGCGGCAGACGGACCAGCCGCTCTCCGTGGCGCTGATGATCGATACCAGCGCGTCCGCGGGAATCGACTTGAAATATGAGACCGATTCGGCGAGCAAGTTCCTGCACTCCCTGCTCACCGAAGGCAACCCGCGCGACGCCGTAGCGCTGTTCGGATTCAACGGGGAAGTGCAGGAGGTCAGCGGCTTCACCCATGACTACGCGGCGCTGGAGGCGCGCTTCCACTACCTGACGGCTCAAGGCGCGACAGCCCTCTACGACGCGATCCTGCTGGGCTCCCGCGAGTTGGAACGGCGCCAGGGCCGCAAGGCCATGATCATTGTGACGGACGGCGACGACACCTTCTCCAAAACCACCTCCCAGGAAGCTCTGGAGGCGGCGCAGCTCGCCGACGCGACCATCTATCCGGTGGTCGTGGTACCCATTAGCAACGACGCCGGGCGGAACATCGGCGGTGAGCACGTGCTGAAATTCATGGCGGATGGCACGGGCGGGCGGACGTTTCTGCCGACGCTCGGCGCGGAGCTGGACAAGGCCTTCGCGGACATCGTGATGGAGCTGCGCACGCAGTATATGCTGGCGTTTTACCCGCATGGCGTGCCGCCCACAACCAACCGTTTCCATAAGCTGGAGGTGCGCTTGAAGCAGCCGGATTTGCGGGTATCGGCGCGCAACGGGTATTATGGTGAAGTTGAGGCTGAGGACTCGCCGGACACGGGCGGCGTAAGCTCCCAAACCAACCGGAAGGTTCCCAGTAAGCCGGCGAAGAAGCCGTAGGAGAGCCGATACGACACAACAGGGTGGAAAATCCGCGCGCGCTCCGGAACAGACGTTTGAGGAAGCCAAGTACCTCAAGCAGCTTATCGAGAACGCCACGCCGGTGCGCGTAAAGCTGCAGGATGGCGAGGAAGTCGCCGGGACGATTGAATACTACGACCAGTCCTTCATCCGCCTGACGCGCCAGGGCGAGCCGAATCTCTTCGTCTACAAGCACGACATCCAATATCTGCGGGAAGACAGTTAACGGTGGCTGGCTACCTGGAAACCGCCGTGGAGATTGCCCGCGAGGCGGGCGGCCTGCTGGCGAACTACCTGGAGCGGCGTCCGCGGTTCGAACTGAAGGGCGAGTTCGATTTGGTGACGGAAGCCGACCGCGCGTCCGAGAAGCTTGTCGTCGAGCGGCTGCGCTCCCACTTCCCCACGCATGGCGTGGTGGCGGAGGAGGGCGGCGGCAAGGAAGGCTCATCGGAATACCGCTGGTACGTGGACCCGCTGGACGGCACCACCAACTTCGCTCACGGCTTCCCCATGTTCAACGTCACGCTGGCGCTCTACCGCGCGGGCGAGGCGGTGGCCGGCGTGGTCTACGATCCGGTGCGGCAGGAGATGTTCACGGCCGAGCGCGGGGCCGGCGCGTACCTGAACGGAAAGCGCATCCGCACCTCGGCGGTGCCCAAGCTGAGCGAGAGCCTGGCGTCCACCGGGTTTCCCAACCGGATGCGCCACCAGGACGTCAACATTCACTTCTATTACCAGGTGGCGCAAGCCTCGCATGGAGTGAGACGAACCGGTTCGGCCGCCATAGACCTGGCTTACGTGGCTTGCGGGCGCCTGGATCTCTTCTGGGAGTTCGGCCTGATGCCGTGGGACATGGCGGCGGGCGCCTTGTTGGTGCAGGAGGCCGGCGGGCGCGTTTCCGACATGCGCGGAGGGCCGCACAACGTGGCCACGTCGGCGCACATCCTGGCCGATAACGGCGCGCTGCATGATCAGGCGATTGCGTTCCTTGGGGACATTTTCCGCGGCGATTTCCGCGTGCCCATGGCGCAAATCAAGTAGCTTGGGCTGCGGG
>DATKOS010000309.1:0-3422 GCA_035524535.1 Bryobacteraceae bacterium | reverse complement strand
ACGGACCTTCGAGCGGCGGATTTCACGGTCACGGACGCCGGAAAGCCATGCCAAATCGCACAGGTGGAGTATGTGAACGCTCCGCGAGCCATCGTGTTTGTCGTCGACGATGTCGATTCGCCGGCGCGTAGAGATATCGTTCAGTTTCTCCTGGTGAACTTCCTCAATCGGCGGATGGAGCCCGCCGATAGGGTGGCTATTATGCCGGTATCCAGCGGGCGACCGGAACTGACGAGTGACAAGGCGGCGCTAGCCGGGACGCTGGCGCGTCTCTTCGACGATCATGCATGGCTCGGCCAAGGCGCCGGCTTCGTACAGGCGCGCGGCGGGCAGCCGTACTTCCATGGACCCGGCTCCTTTGAGGCGGTTCGGGGCGCCGTGGAGACGCTGGCGGCGCTGCCTGGCAGAAAGAACATCGTGCTGCTGACCCGCGGCGTTGGCTGGCCTCCGTACCATCGCATGGAATTGGTGCGGCAGCTAGCGGCGCGCGCGAATCAGGCGGACATAGCGATCCATCTGATGGACACTTTCAGCCCGCCTGCGGCGCTCATGCCACCCGCCGGGACGGCGGCCACTGTCCGTTTATCGATGCCTGTAGATCCGCCCTCGTCCATGCTCATGCGGCCAGACCCTCTGGCAGAGGGAAGAGGTCCCGCGGATCTCGCCAGGAGCACCGGCGGCATGGTATTCAAGGAACCTCAGCGAAAGGTCACTTTCGCAACGCCCATGCGGTCACCGGAAGGCCTGACGGAAACCAGCCTGGCTCTGGCGGCCGCGACGGAAGCTGGACTGGAAAAGATGCTGGCCGGTATGAGCGGCGGCTACTATGCGATCTCTTATCGCTCCGAGGCGCCGCAAGGGGATTCGCCCGGCATCAAGATCGATTTAGCGCGTAGCGGCCAGACGGCGCACTGGCGCGCGGTTCCCTTGCAGCCGGCGCCGGCGCCAGCACCCGCTTTGGGCTTGCGCACCATTCCATTCGTTTTGGCCGATGCGGACGCAGCTTCCCAGGAACGCAGGCCCGTGTTGCGGGCCATGGTCGCCATCGATCCGGCGGGCCTGCGCTTTCAGGCTGAGCCCGACGGATCGAAGAAAGCCACGGTCCAGCTTGAGGCCGAGGCCCGCGGCGGGACCGCGCCGGCTGCGCTTTCAAACCTCTTTAGCAAGACTCCCCAGCAAGATCCGTTACGGAAGTCCGGGGCGTGCTCCATGACGCTATCCGCGGGCGAGGCGGCCGTCCTGGCCTCTCGCCGGCTCTTGTGCAGCGTGGAACTCGCGCCGCCGGCGGCGGGCCCCTATATGCTGTGGGTGAAGGCGACGGATGCCGCATCAGGCGCTACGGGTACGGCGTACGCGCTGGCGCTGGTTCGCAACTTCACCCGTGATCGCATATGGGCTTCGACTCTTGAGTTGCGGCGCGCGGACAGTAGCGGCGGGGACGCGGCGGCGCCCGCGGACGCGAACCCGGTGGACCGGGTGTTTACAGCGGGAGATACGATTACGTATCGAACCGAGGTAGTGGGCGCGCAAGCGGACAAGAAGACGGGGCTGGCGGCTATCGAGATCAGCTATCAGGTCCTGGGCGCGCCAGGGACTCCGGCCCTTGCCCTGCGCGACGATGGGACCATGCTGACTCCCAGCAAGGGCCCGAAGCAACTGGCCGCCGGGCGAATCGCCCTTCCGCGGGACATGAAGCCCGGCCACTACATCCTGCTTCTGACCGCGTACGGCGGGCCGCCGCCCATCCGTGCGGCAGCCAAGGCGGGACAGAGCCAGCGCTATGTGGCGGATCGCCGCGTGTTCGATTTTCAGCAGATGGACTTCTGGGTGCGGGAACGGTAGGCTGGCGAGGGATGATCCACCAGCCGCCTCCTAACTGGCCAAATTCTATTATGCGCGGATGGGCGCCGGAGGCGGCCCGCCGCGGCAAGTGTGCGGAACGAAACGGCTCGCGGTGGAGCGGCGCCCGGGCCAGCGCCGCCGCAACCGCAGCGCCGTTCCAGAGGGATGCACGCCATCGCATGGGGTGGAAAAATACTGCGCCCAGAGTAGTTTTGGCGCTCCGGGGCCGGCGTACAATACCTGTGTGAGATCCAGTCACTCGCCTACGCTTCTGGTCCTGACGCTGACTCTGGCGCCTTTCAGTCACGCCCAGACGGCGGACACTGCGAGTAATGTGGTGCAGGTCGATGCCGTAGTCACGGACGCCAAAGGCGCGGCGGTCACGGACCTGCGCGCGCCGGATTTTTCACTCACCGAAGGCGGTCAGCCGCGGCAGGTCATCAGCGTCAAGTATGTGGATGGGCCGCCGGCCGTTGCCTTCGTCGCCGACAGTGTCGACTCAGCCGCGACCGCAGATTCCGTGTCCCTTCTGCTGGCGGATTTCGTCAACCGCCGCGCAGCGTCCGCGGGCTCCGTGGCCATCATGCCCGTAACCGAGGGGAGCCAAGAACTCACTACCGATAAGACTGCGCTCTACGAGGCCATCATGCGCATCGGCGCGGTCGCCCGCGTCCAAGACGCCATTACGCTGATGGGTCTCAATCAGCGGGCTGAGGAAGGAGCGCCGCTGTACCACGCCGTGGGATCTTTCGAAGCGCTACGGACCGCTGTGGATGCGATGGCTCCCCTGCCGGGGCGGAAGAGCGTCGTGCTCATCACTCAGGCGATCGGATGGCCGCCTTTGCAGCGCAAGGAACTGCTGCGCGCCCTCGCCGCGCGCGCGAATCAGGCCGATGTCGCTATCTACTGGCTCGATCCGGGACGGTTGGTTTTCCCACACGAGCAGTTCGCGGCGGGCAGCGGAGCGGCTGACCTGGCTAGGGCCACAGGTGGCCTTACGTCGTATGGACCGGACGTCGAGTTCAAGGTCTCAGTCGGCCAAGCGCCCGAGGAATTGGGAGGCTTGATCGAGAAGATGAAGCGGAAGGCGGCGCTTGCGGTGAGCCTGGACAAGATGCTGGGTCGCATGACCGGCGGCTATTACCTGATCGCTTACCGAACCCGGCGCGCCGGGGGACGAGCCGCAAACATCATAGTGCGCGTGTCTCGAAACGGATTGACGGCGCATTGGCGCGCTGCGGCCTCTCGTGCGCAGACCCGGCCTTCCCCAGCCCCGCTACGCGTCCGAACCATCCCCTTGGTTTCGGCGACGGACGTTGAACCCAAGTCTCACCGGCGGTTGCTCACCGTGCGCGCCATGGTGGCAATCGACCCCCGCGGCCTAAGATTCGAAAACCAACCCGGCGATTCCAAGAGGGCCACGGTGAACATATCGGCGAAGGTCGAGGGCGGCAACACCCCGGCCGCGGCCATACGCCTGTTTACCAAGTATCACCCGCCAGAGCCGTTGGAGAAAACGGGAACGTGTTCCATCACGATTCCGGCCGCCGAGATGCCGGAGGTTGGCGCCCGCACCGTGC
>DATKOS010000308.1:0-7534 GCA_035524535.1 Bryobacteraceae bacterium | reverse complement strand
CCGCGTAGTAGCTCGCGTGGCTCGTCTGCCCCGTGGGCCGGTCTACCGCGATGCAGCCGCGCTCCAGCGCAATGCCGCGCGATTCCCGCAGCACGCTCAGAAAACGCGATTGCCCCAGCGCCGGTATCACCATATCGCAAGCCACCTCGAACGCGGAGCCCGGCATCGGCTCGGCCTTGCGCCGGCCGCTCGCATCCGGCTCGCCCAGGCAGGTAGCCACAAACTTCACGGCGCAGGCATGGCCTTCCGCCGCCACAATCTCCACCGGCTGCGCCAGCCAATGGAAACGCACCCCCTCCACCTTCGAGTTATCGAACTCGAAACCGAACGCCGGCATCTCCCGTTCCGAGCGCCGGTAGAAGAGATGCACCTCCTCCGCCCCCAGCCGCATGGCGGCGTTGGCGGCGTCAATTGCCGTATTGCCGCCGCCGATGACAACCACCCTCCGCCCCACCTGCAACTGCGGCGATGTTTTGTAGCGTTCGATGAAATGCAGCGCGTCCACCACGCCCGCGGCGTCCTCTCCCGGAATGCCCAGCGGTTCCATCGCCCCGAGGCCGAGTCCCAGGAAGATCAGCGAGAACTGTTGTTCCAGCGCGTCCAGGGAGATGCTCTCGCCCACTTGTTCGCGCCGGAACTCCACGCCCAGCGACCGCACCAGTTCCACCTCGCGCAGGCTGTCGGAAGGCCGCAGCTTGTACTCGGCCACCCCATACGTATTCAAGCCGCCCGGCAGCGGGCGATTGTCGAAAATCGTGACCGCAACGCCCTGCCGCCGCAGTTCCGCCGCGCACGCCAGCGACGCCGGTCCGCCCCCCACGCAAGCTACCGCGGCCGCCTCCCCCGCCGGCGCGCGCGGCGCCTCCAGCCGCGCTCCGCCCTCGTAGAACCGGTCCATGGCGAACCGCTGCAGCCGCGCGATCTCAATCGGCTCCCGGTGCAGCCCGTGCATCACGCACGCCCCTTCGCACAGCACTTCCACCGGGCAGACGCGCGAACAGCTCAGCCCCAGAATGTTCGCGTCCAAAATGGTGAGCGCGGAGCCGCGCAGGTTCCCGCTGGCAATCTTCTTGATGAAGCGCGGCACGTCGATGTGCGTCGGGCACGCGCCCGTGCAAGGCGCGTCGAAGCAATACAGGCACCGGTTGGCTTCCGCCAGCGCGGAAGCGGCGTCAAACGCCGGGTGCAGCTCCGGAAAGCGCTCCAGATTGCGCGGGACCGGCAGCTCCGTCGTGCTCATCCAGTCCTCCCGGACGTCGTCGCGGCGCACGCGGCCAGGCTGCGGTCCAGCAGTTCAATGAACTGGTCCACGTCCCCGCGCCCCACGTTCATCGGCGGAGTGATGCGCAGCACGTTGCTGTACATGCCGCCCTTGCCCACCAGCAGCCCGTTCTCGCGCGCGGCCTCCAGCGCCATGGCGGTCTGCGCCGTCGCCGGCGCCTTGGTCTTGCGGTCTTCCACCAGCTCAATGGCCTGCAGCAAACCCATGCCGCGCACGTCGCCGATCATCTCGTGCTTGTCCTTCAGTTCCTCCAGCCGCCCGCGCAGGTACGCGCCGGTTTCCTCGCAATTCGCCATCAGGTTCTGGTCTTCAATGAAATCGATCACCGCCTTGGCCGCCGTCGCCGTGATCGGGTTGCCGCCGAACGTCGAAAGCGTCAGCCCCGTCACCCCATCCGCCACCTCCGGCCGCGCCACGGTCATGCCGATAGGGCTGCCATTAGCCAGTCCCTTCGCGCCGGTCATGATGTCCGGCGTCACGCCCCAATGCTCGATGCCGAACCACTTGCCGCCCGTGCGTCCCCATCCCGTCTGCACTTCGTCGCTGATGAACAGGCCGCCATGGTCCTTCACGATCCGTTCGACGATCGGAAAATACTCCTTCGGCGGCGTGATGAATCCGCCCACTCCTTGAATCGGCTCCCCGATGAAGGCCGCGATGCGCCCGCCCGTCGTGGAGCGGATCAGCTCTTCCATATCCCGCGCGCAGCGAACTTCGCAATTCGGGTACGTCAGCCCGAACGGGCATCGGTAGCAGTACGCGTTGTGCGCGTGAACCACGCCCGCCTGCGGCGGCCCCAGCCGCCAGGACCCCTGGCCGGTCAGCGTCATGGTCGCGGCCGAGCGCCCGTGGTAGGAATGCCGCAGCGCCACAATTTCCGTGTTCCCCGTATAGCAGCGCGCCGTCAGAATGGCCGTCTCATTCGCCTCCGTGCCGCTGTTGGTGAAGAACGACTTCGTCAGCTTCCCGCCCGGCGTCACGCTCGCAATCTTCTTCGCCAGCGCCGCCTGCGGCTCCGTGGCGAATAGCGTGGAAACGTGCTGCAGCGTGTCTAGCTGCTTGTGCATCGCCGCGTTCACCGCGGCGTTGCAATGTCCCACGCTCACCGTGACAATGCCCCCGAAGAAATCCAGATATTGATTGCCGTCGGCATCCCAGACGTATTGGTCCTTGGCCCGCGCCACCACGAGCGGTTCGCGGAAGTAGTGGAATACCGCCGGAAACAGGAACTCCCGATTTGCCAGCAGAATTTCGTCTTTGGTCATGTTTAGCCCTCTACCAGCGGCCCGTACGTCTCTGGACGCCGGTCGCGGTAGAACTGCCATGTCTTGCGGACTTCGGCGATTGCATCGAGGTCCAGGTCCGCCGTCAGAACCTCGTCCTTGTCCCGCGACGCTTGGGCGAATATCCGCCCCCGCGGGTCGCAGAAATAGCTCGATCCGTAGAACTCACCGATGTTCCACGGCGCCTCCACGCCCACCCGGTTGATCGCGCCCAGGAAATACCCGTTCGCCACCGCGTGCGCCGGCTGCTCCAGCTTCCACAGGTGCTCGCTCAACCCCGCCACCGTGGCCGACGGGTTGAACACAATCTCCGCGCCCTTCAGCCCCAGCGCCCGCGCTCCTTCCGGGAAGTGGCGGTCATAGCAGATGTACACGCCGATCCGGGCGAAGCCCAAATCGAACACCGGGTAGCCCAGGTTCCCGGGGCGGAAATAGAACTTCTCCCAGAAGCCCGGCCCCACGTGCGGAATGTGCGTCTTGCGGTACTTGCCCAGGTACCTTCCGTCGTTGCCGATCACGGCCGCGGTGTTATAGTACACGCCCGCCTGCTCCACCTCATACACCGGAACCACCAGCGCCAGGCGATGCCGCCGCGCCAGGTCTCGCATCAATTGAACCGTCGGGCCGTCCGGAACGGGCTCCGTGAAGTCGTACCACTTGGTGGTCTGCTCCGCGCAGAAGTACGGGCCGAAGAAGATCTCCTGTAGGCAGACGACCTGCGCCCCGGCCTTCGCGGCCTGCTCGATCAGCCCCACGTGCTTCTCGATCATCGCCTGCTTGGTGGCCTCGAGCGAGGCGCCCGGAGCCGCGGCGTTCGAAGCCTGGATCAGGGAACAGCGAACCGTGCGAGCCATGGGTGAGCCTCCAAGCGCCTTCGGACCGCGCGGCCAAAAGGCGGCGATAGGGGCTATTATGGCCCCTCCGGCCCTGGGGAATCAAGCCGCGGCAAGCTACTGAAGGCCTGTGTTATAGTGGCTGCCACCATCACCCACTCGGAGGCTTTCTGAAGCGACTCTTCCTGCTCCTGTGCTGCGGCTCCACGCTGGTCGCCGCGCATTTTTCCATCACCATTTCGCCGCGCTTGCTCAAGGCCGGCATGGAAAGTCCCAATAAGCTCCACAAGTTTGTCTACCTCGCGGAAGGCGTGGCGGCCGCCGCCTCGCTTGGCGCGGACGGCTATACCACCGAGCGCGGCATCGGCATCGCCGGCGTTCAGGAAGCCAACCCGCTCTTCCTCGGCCGCGGCGGAAGTTCGTTTTCCCAATACAAGTTCTGGACCTACAAGGTCGGCCTGGCCGACGTTCCCTTCGTCATCACCTACGTCCTCCACAAGAAGCGCGTGGATGACGCCTTGACGGATGCGCTCAGCATTGGAACCTCGGGCATCATAGCCGCCGGCTTCACCTGGGTGGCCGTCCACAATGTCACCATCGCTGACCGGATTCAACGAGAGAACCTGGGCGCGAAGTAGCGCCGCCGATTCCAAAGCGCCCGGCCAAGTCCGCGCTTGATGTCACGGCCTGGCTATCCCGGCCGCGGGCACGCCCGGCGTGTGTAAGCGATAAGGGAGCGAAATTCCGCAATCCCATAACCGAGTAACAGACCTTTTTCACGCCACATGGTACTATGGCGGTCAAAGAGGTCGTATTGCGCAAGGTTCCCCTTCTCGATTCGCTGAAAATCATCGGCCGCGGCACGGCCAATTGGATCGCCGAACGCCCCATCGTCGTCTCGTTTGAGGTCACCGACGCCTGCACCTGCTATTGCAAGCACTGCGACCACGGCGGACCGCGCGACGAGTCGCGCAACCTGAAACCCGCCGACTACCGCCGCTATATGGAAGCCCTGCGGCCCTGCGTCGTCCAGGTCTCCGGCGGCGAGCCCCTCATGCGCCACGACGTCGTCGATATCGTCCGCGCCATCAAGAACGGCGCCCACCTCCCGTACACGATCCTGGTCTCGAATTGGTCCTTGATGACCGAGGAGAAATACCTCGCCCTCCGCGAAGCCGGCATCGATCAATTCTCCGTAAGCCTGGACTTTCCCGATCAGCGCCACGACGATTTCCGCGTCTACCCCGGCCTCTATTCCCATCTGGAAGACCTGATTCCGCGCCTCGCCAAGCTCGGGCACGACGATATCGTCCTCAACAGTTGCATCACCTCGCAGAATCTAGGTGAAATCGAGGCCATCGCGGACAAGGCCCGCCAGTGGGGCGTGAATCTCTGCTACAGCGCCTACTCCGCGCGCCGTACCGGCCAGCGCGATCTCTTCCCCGGCGCCCCCGAACAACTCGCCGAGCTGAACGCGCGCCTCGATCGCGTGGAAACGCTCCGCGACGAGACTAACTGGATCGTCAACTCGCGCAGCACCATGGACGCCACGCGCCGCTACTTCCAAGACGGCGGAACGCCCGGCTGCAAGGCCGGCCTGCGCTTCCTGGTGGTCACCGCGCAAGGCGCGCTCCAGCCCTGCTCCATGCAGTTCCAGCGCTACTCCCTCGAAGAGCGCCGGCGCATGGTGGAAGAGTTCACCCGCTCCAACCGCTGCGACGAATGCTACGTGTCCATCCGCTCCTACCTGGATAAGAGCTTCCCCCAACTCCTCTGGGAGAATGTCAGCGGATTTCTCTCCGTCACTTCAGAATGAAGTTGACGGTCACTCTCTGCACCACCTCCACCGGCTCATCGTTGAGTCTCGTGGGCCGGAACACCCACTGAGAGACCGCGGCCAACGCCGCGCCCACCAATAGCGGGTTACCGCTTTTCGCTTGCAGATCGTGGATGCGGCCATCAAGGCCCACCACGCCTTCCAGCTCCACGGCGCCGGATACGCGCATCTTCTGCGCCAAATCTGGATAAACCGGCTGCACGCGCTTCAGAACCTCCGCGGGCTTCACTCCGCTGCCCACCCGGAATCTCCTCGGCGTGGCCGCGGCAGCCGGCTCCGCCGCGTGTGACTCCGCCGGCGCGGCGGGCGCCGCGGGTGGCGCGAAGAGCCCCGTGGCCAAATCCCCGATACCCCTCACGGCATCCATGGCGCCGTTCACCATCATTCCCGCCGGAAGCGGCGGGTCCACAATCGGGACCACCATCGCCGGAATGCGCTTCGGCTCAACCAGCCGTGTGCCGAAAGCCTGAAACGGCTTGATCTTCGGCGCCGCCACCGTGTGCTCCGGAACCGGCGGCCGGGGGGGCTGCGGCGCCGGCGCCGTAAGCCACGCCATGATGGATTGCGTCTTCGGAAGCGCCGCCGGAAACCAGATGTAGGCAAGCGTCAAGCCGGCCAGCGCCGCCGCCTGCCCGGTCATGCCAATGCACGCGCCCCACACTCTGCGCCCTGCCGGCGCGCTGGGAATTGTCGCTGTCTCGAACATTCCGCGCCTCCTTCTTCACCCCAATAGACACCGCTTCCGCGCGAAAGTTCCGCTGTCGCCGCGATATCATGGGCTCCATGCTCAGCCGCGACGAGGCTTGGAATATTCTCTGCGAGTTCACCAGGTCCGAGGGACTCCGCAAGCACGCGCTGGCCGTCGAAACCTGCGTCGCCGCCTACGCGCGCAAGTTCGGCGAGGACGAGCCCAAGTGGTCCGTCACCGCGCTCCTCCACGATTTCGATTGGGAGATCCACCCGCAGCTCCCTGACCACCCCGTGAAAGGAGAGCCCATCCTGGCCGAACGCGGCGTCGAGGAAGACATCCGCCGGGCCATCCTCTCGCACGCCAGCTTCACCGGCGTGCCTCGCGTCACGCCCCTCGAAAAAACGCTCTTTGCCTGCGACGAACTGGCCGGCTTCATCACCGCCATCTCCTACGTCAAGCCCACCCGCAGCGTCTTCGAAGTGGATGTCGCCAGCGTGAAAAAGAAAATGAAAGACAAAGCCTTCGCCCGCTCCGTGAACCGCGACGAGATTACCCAAGGCGCCTCCGAGCTAGGCATCCCCCTCGAAGACCACATCGCCTTCTGCATCCAAGCGATGCAAGCGAACGCCGACGCGCTGGGATTGCAGGGGACTGCCTCGCTGTGAATCAGGTGCTAAAGAGAGCTTCTTCGTAGGGCAGGCGAACCCTGGAAATCTCTTTGCTTGATTTGCGGTGCTGTAATCAATACACTTCAATCATGTCTAAACAGAAGACTGCGCCGCCCAGACGGAAGGAGATACAGTTCGACGTAATTCCCTTGGAACGAGTGCCTTCCCGAAATCCCGTCGCAAAAGCAAGCAACAATCCGGGCAGCTCCCAATGGGACAAAGTGCTGAGGGCTCTGGAGGGAAGAGACGATGTTGCGGTAAGGATCACGGAACATGACGAACAAGAACGAAAAAGGCTTAAGTCAACCCTTCAAACGATAGCGAAGAATAGGGGCCGCTTCGTGGAGGTTCGCTCCGACGGTTCGTTTGTGTATGCCTGGAGTAGCGAAAAGGGCGGGCGATTTGCCCATCCAGGCAACTGCTGATCCGTTGAAGACCAGACTTCGTGATTCGGGAGTGCGACATGGAACGTACCAAGAATGTGGAAAGGTTGCTTGATGGTATCGCTGCAAAGCACGGCAACCATGTTCGGTATGCGATAGCGCCGCTCCAATCGGGAGTTGGCGATATCCAGATTAACGCCTACCCGACAGTGGGGGAAGCCGCCGTTCGGATTTTCAATCTTTCGGAGGGCCTTACGCCTACCGTGAGGCAGAGCATTCGTGATTGGTTTGAGCCGTTGGCACACCGGAGCTAGTGCTCCAAACCGTCATTCCGGCCAAGATCTTTGAGAAGGGGAAGCGGCGAGTGTGGTCCACGTCGATGATGCACGGGCGCCCATCCTCTTCCCTCTGATGCATACTGTAGGCATGAAGCCAACTCGCTCTCGGGCGTCCATTTTGCCAGATTCTTGCGGCACGGCGATGAGACATGGCCGCTCTCTTGGAGCGTTGATCTTTCTGGTAACGATGCTGCCAGCTATTTCGCAGGCGCAGAATGG
>DATKOS010000307.1:0-10800 GCA_035524535.1 Bryobacteraceae bacterium | reverse complement strand
GGCGGCAAACTTGCCAGCGTCGAAGCGCGCCCTGACCCTCTCCTGTCCGCGTTTCGCGAATGCGGCGCGGAAGTCCGGATTCTCCTCGAACTGCTGGACGCGCGCGGCGAGGGCCTCGATCAGCGGCGCTGGCGCTGCTGCGGCCCAATCGAAGGGCTGGGGCCTCTCCAGCAGAGCGGCCGTGTCCGGAGTGACAAGTGGATTCGGTTCTTCGCGATACCCGCCGTCTCCGGACAAGCCCACGATGGGAACCCCGGCGGCCATGGCCTCCGCCAGCAGCAGCCCGAAGGGCTCGGTGCGGCTCAAGAACAGAAGGTAATCCATGGCGGAATAAGCCAGCCGGGTATCATTCAGCAAGCCCAGCAAGTGGAGCCGCCCGGCTACCCCAAGGGACGCCGCGAGGGCCGCGAGATTCTGTTTTTCCGGGCCCTCGCCGGCGATGGCCAGGTGATATTTTGCGGGCAGATGAGCGAGTAGCCGAATACCGTCGTCGCACCCCTTGGTGGCATGCAGCCGGCAAACCATGCCCAGGAGCCTGGCGTCTTCCGGCAAGCCCAGTCTGGCGCGAGCTTCCGCTTTATCGAACCGAACCGCCCATCGATCGCAGTCCACAGCGTTATATATGGTCCACGTTCGGTCCGGTTGGCCCCATCCCGCCGCGAGGAGCTTGGTTTCCATGTCATGGCTCACGCAAATCGACGCGTTCATGAGGTGGCGGAACGCCCGCCAGATGAAGCGATCGGTCAGTTTTGCGTCACGGGGCTGCATGGGGCCATGGACGTGAAGGACCTTGGGGCGCTTGGAGCCAGAGAGCGCAAGAGCCATCCAGAACACCGGATTGACGAAGTGCAACACGTCCGGATTCAGCGAACGGACGAGGCGCCGGGCGCGCCGCCACGCGGCGAAGTCGCGGGCTCCGCGAGCTCCCAGAAAATGGCAATTCGCGGATGCGCCCTCGCTCACCGGCCCGGGGCCGCCATAAGCAAAGATAAAATGGGGTTCCACGGAATGTCCCGCCAGATTCCGGCCGAGGACTTCGCCCACCCGCAGCGACCCTCCCACGTGAGCCGAGTCCACGTACAGGATGAGCGCTGCGCGAATCGGCTTGGCGCGCGCGCCACGGGAGGCTTGCAGGTCCGGCTGTTGCGGTTTGGCGTCTAATCCAACGTGCGGTGCCATGCGCTTGCGCTACGCCGCTTGAGGCGGCCGGGCTATGACCTGGATTGCGTGGTTTCCGCCATGGCTGGGCCCTGGCGCGTCCCGGCGGCTACCGCCTCGATGATGGCTATCTCTTGTGAACCTTCTTAAATGGGTGCAGTGGCCAGGCGAGATTCGCGCCAAGACATGGCGAGATGAAGGCGCTGCGCGCGCTCTTCCCATGTTTCGGAGCGGCTCTGCCGCCAGCGCAATTCCTCCAGCCCGTCGCGGAAGCCTTGCTCGCGAAGCCGGCCGAGGGCCGAAATCCATTCCTCGGGCTCGCCCAGGTGCTTCAACAGAGGCTCTTTGTGGAGGAGTTCCTCAAAGCCGCGTGAAGAGAGGATGGGCCTGCACGCCGCCAGATGTTCGTAGAATCGCGTGGAACTACCCGAATAAGTGGGCTCCCGCTTGATGTAGGGCAGAATGGCGACGTCCAGCCCGCGCGCATACGCTTTCAACTCACCGTAGGGTCTGGATCCGAGGAACCGGACGCGTCCTCCGGCAGCCAGCAAGCCGGCGCGCGCCCGCGCTTGCTTTGGATCCTTGATGGGAGCATCCGCCGGGCCGACGAACAGCCACGAGAGCCAAGGCGTGGCGGCGACGACGCGTTCAAGGAGCTCCCAGTCAGTATTGGCCGCCATGTTGCCGATGATTCCGGCGACCGGCCGCGGCAAGCCCGCGCAGTCAGGCGGAAGCGCGGAAGGCGTCACGGCCGGGGCCGCAAGCAAATTGGACTCTCGAACGGCGTTAGGGACCACGTGAATCTTGTCCGCGTCACAGCCGCGTTCCGAAGCCAGGAACTCCGCTACTCTGCGGCTGTTCGGAAACACGAGAGCGGCCCTGCGGCAAAGCTCCTTCTCTGCCTCCGCGATGTCCCCATAACTTCGCCCGACGTAATGCGAGAAGAAATCCGTTACGTAATAAGCCACCGGTCCCGGCCACAGCGCCGCGACCTTCCAGTAGTGCGGGTAGCAGCAGAGGAGCCAGGCGGCGCCGGGCTCTTTCAGGTCTCTTCGCAGCCACGCGGCGATCCTGCGATGCTCCCAGAGCAGATGCTTCAGCGGGGACGAAAAATACCCGCGCTGCACGGGAAATTCGATCACGTCGAGCGGCGGATCGGCAATCGCGACGCGCTCCAGGCGGTTGGAGAGCGCGCCCGCCAGGAGAGACAGCGCCGAATAAGCCCGAACGCCCGTTCGCCGGGACAGCGCCGACATGCACTCCACCAGCCACGGCGCGCGCCGGTCCAGTATGGCGACGATGGAAGGGTCGTTGGTACCTTGCGGCATTGGGGCTATTGGACGCCGGTCTGGTCAAGCGGAGGCAGCATGGCGTCGAGGGCCGCGTGTTCCGTATTGGGCCGGCGCCAATCCGGCAGGAGTTCCACCTTGACGCACCAGAGCGAGGCGATCGGCGCGAGAATTGAGACCGGCAGCGCCACCCAGACATTGGCGAAATCGCTGGTGAGCGCGGCCACGGCCGGCGCGGCGAATAGCGCGTAAATGATCTGCGCCCGAATATCGTCAAACTCGGTGGCGCGTACCCACAGACGCCGCATAACGCGCGCCAGCCACCAATACAAGAGGGCTCCGGCGTAGCTGAACTCCATGAATACCGAAGCGGGTCCGGTGACATGGAAATAATAAGGGCGGACCCAATTGAACGCATTCTCGCCGCTGAGGCCGGGTTCCGGGACGTTCAGCAGGAGCCGTGCCTTGGCGTCGGCTCCGCCCACGAGGATTTTAGGGACGAAGAGGCTGATGATCTGGTTGTAGGTGCGGGCGCCGTACATGCATTGATGGTCGATGTCGGTAATATCGATCAGGTAAGTCGCGGCCCAAAGCTCCGCGGTTTGTCCTTCGACGACGCCTCGCGAGGTATCCTCCACGCTCACGCTTTCCAGCTTGCTGCGGTCCGCGCCGATTGGGGTGTATTGGCGGATGATGGGGAAGAGGTAGATCCCCACCAGAATGAAAACAGCGGAAGCCAGCACAACCGCCTTTGGCGGCAGGTAGTTCCTTGCGAAAAAGGGGATGCAGAGCGCCAGTAAGGTGAGTGCGACGAGAACGGTCCTGCGGCCGTTAAAGGCTACGGTCGCGACTTGAAGAAGCAGGAACGGGGCAGCGGGCGCGAACCTCCACCAGGAGTCCCGCATCTTGAGCGCGGCCAGACAGGTTAATGCAATCCCCACCGCGTTGAATGTGCCGATGAACAGGTAGATGACCGGCAACCCCGACCACTCGGTGATTTCCGTATCCACCGAGAAGCCCTTTTCGAGGCCGCCGGCAAGGGACATCAGCTTCAGCAGCCCGATCCCGCCGATGACCAACCACATGATGCCAATCCAATAGACGTTCAACAGGCGGTAATTCCACTTTGGGGCGCGGCGCCAGGCTGGCGACGGCCTTTGGTACCACCCGATGAACACCGCGGCATTGCACAAGGTGCACATGATCAGCGTCTTGGTGAGACCTTCGGGGGGAACGAGCGCGGGGTTCCGCACGAGGCCGACGGCCTGAAAGAACAGGAACCCCAGCGAGCCCGCGCCGGCCAGGACGGGGAAGTGCAAGACCCCAGCGCGATCTTTCAGCGGGCGGACGATGAGAACCAGACAGCTCGCTCCGAAGAGAATGAGAAGCAGCCAGTTCATTCAGAGCCTTATGCGCCCAGCGTTGGCGCGGTGATTCATGCGGTCTCCCCGGCCGCGGCGGGCTGGCGGGCAAGTGGAATGCGTTCGGCGGCCGAATGCCCGATTCGCCGCAACGCCAACGGCAGGGATAGCAGAACGTCGATTCCGTAGGCGACGCACCCAGCGAGAGGAACCGCGGTAAGTCCGAATTTCGGGAGGCAGGCCCAGGACAGGCCCACGTAGACCGCCGCTACCGCGCACTCCAGCGCGGCCTTGGTCTTCACCATTCCCAGACCGACCAGCAGCGTGCCGTTTGTGGATGCCCACGTCATCATGATGTAGAAGAGGCCAAGGCAAAGGAGGAGCATTCGTCCGGGAACCACCTGCCGATGGGTCCAGAAGCTGATGACGTAGGGTCCCAGGACTACCAGGCCCGCCGAACCGGCGGCCATGGCGGCCACGGCCAGGCTCAGATTTCTGAGGGCCGCCTGGCGGATCCAGTGCCAGTCGCCGCGCGCGGTCGCTTCGGCGAAAGCCGATAGGTATGGCGAAGTCCAGTTGTAGATCAGGCCGGTGATCACAATGAAGGCAGTGGCGGGCACGGCATAAAGGGGCAGGGAGGCGGCGCCGAGGCGATTCGCGATCATGATGTTGATGGAGTACATGATGGCGACGTCGGCCAACTGTACCACCGCCATGGGGCCTCCAATGTGCAGCAGACCCTTGAGGTAGCGTTTGCGCCAATGGCGAAGGGAAGGCCGGAGGTGCGGATGCCGCCAGTACAGGAAATAGGCCGTGAGGACAACGTCCGCGGCCAAGGGCGGCAGCCCCATAACCAGCGCGAAAGCGATTAGCGAGCCTCCGCGCCAGGCCAGCGCCGCCAGCGCGCCGAGAGATAGAACGCCTGCTCCAATCTGCGCGTAGTTCTTGAAGTAGCCTTCCTGGAGCGCCAGGCACAACGAGTCGATCGCTCCGATGGAAAACGATGCGGCCCAGACCGCGCCGCAAACCACGAACAACTCGCGCGCTTCTGACGCTAGATGGCCGGACTCCCGCACGCCGATGAATGCCGGCAGCCCCGGCCACATGGATCCGGCGAGCACGGCTGCCAGCGCCAGTGCGGCCAGGAAAGTGTAGCAGAACAGTCCGGTCGAGACGTACCCGCGCGCCTCTTCCCAATCTTCCTTTCCATAGGCGCGGGAGACCATATTGACGAGGCCGGTGGAGATGCCGAGATCGCTAAGTCCGAGCCATACCAGAACGGAGCCAACCGTGAGCCATAAGCCGTATTGCGTGCGCCCCAGCATCGTCAGGGAGAGGGGTACCGCGAACAGGCGAATCAGGTAGTTCGCTGCCCGCGCCGCCACGCCGGCATAGGCCGTCTTTCGCGCCCGGCTCTCGCGCCGCGTACGGTGCGAGCGGGCTTCCGGCGGCGCGCTCTCCAAGGGCGGTGGCGCGCTCACGCTTGTTCCCTTTTCCGCGCCACCAGCACCATGCTCTTCCATAGGTAAGGCAATCTCCCCACGCCGCGGAATTGCGTCACTTGAAAGCCTGCCTCTTCCAGCAGGCGCGTCAGCGTGCGCCGCGACCAGAATTTGATGTGGCCGTAGTCCCACAGCGCGGTGTAGTGAAAGTCCATTTTGTCCGCCGCCGCGAGGAACAGATTCTTGAGGTATCCGTGGTAGGGCGTGGAGATCACCAGCGCGCCGTTGGGCTTTAGCAGGCGATGACAATTGCGGGCGTACACGCGCGGCAGGAACACATGCTCCACCACTTCCGTGCTGATCACCGCGTCGCACCGGCCGGCCAGAGCGTGCGAATCCATCTCCTTCGCCAGATCCGCTTCCTCGAAGTGAATATCGGGATACGCTCTTGCGGCTTCCGCCAAGCCCGTCCGCGAGACCTCGAATCCGTGCAACTCGCGATTTGGCTGGCGAAAGTGCGCCAGCACGAATCCGTTGCCGCAGCCGAGGTCCGCCACAACTGCGTTGGAGGGCAGATCCCGCAGCGCCTCCTGAACCGCGGGCAGCACGTATTGGCTGGAGCAACTCGGCTGGTCGTCGGCGTAGGTGTACTCAGACATGCGATGGGCGGGCGGACTCAGCGCCCGTCCGAATTTCCCGCGGTGCGGGCGTTGGATTCGCCCGCATGGCTCCAAAGCTCGGCGAATGGATGCGACGGCAGGGCCACGGTTTGTCCATATCGCTCGGGGTCGAAGTGCGCCCACCGCCGCAGGAGACCGAGCAGGTTCCGGTCGAAGACCACGCTGACGGGCGGTTCCGTCGCCGAACCTCTTTCGCCGCTTAACAGCTCAATCAGCTTCGGCTCCTGAAAGTGCACGGCCACGCGGTCCTCGCCGAGCCCGGCGAAGGTATATGCCGTAAGGCCGCCGATGCCGCGGTAATTGGCGATGGCCTGCAATCCGCCCGCCTGGGCCTGATCCCTGGTCCAGGAACAGCGGGCCACCAGAACGGTTCGCGGCGGCGCATTCTGAAGGAACTTACGCAACGTCGCCATCTGCAATCGGTTGTCCCGCGCCTGTTGGGTGAGGCGTCCATACCAGCCTTCCCCCAATTTCCATCCGTATACATCCTGCTGGTTATCGTAAGGCGAGGCGACCACCAGGCCCGCCAAGACGGAACTGAGAAGCAGCGCGTAATTCCAGCTCTTCGGCGCGTACGCCTGAAAGAAGAGGATTGCGCCCGCCAGGAACGGCAGCGCGTATTCGGATTTTCCCGGGACCCGGAACAGTGTGACCAAGCCAGCCAGCATCAGCCAGACGGCGGCCGCGCCCACTGTGCGCCGTCCGGCGAGGGCTCTGGAGCGTTTCGCCACCAGCCAAACCGCCAAGGCCGCGGCCAGCGCCCAGAACGGCGCGCCATAGCCCACAAACAACCGGTAAGCCGTCGCGCTGATGTGATACTTCCAGGTCTGCCAGGCGAAGTTCTGCAGCAGCGCCTTGCCGTAGAAGGCGAACAGAGGCGCGAATTGGAGCAAGGAGAGTCCGCCGGCCAGCGCGCCCGCGCGGCAAATTCTCAGGAACGCGATTCGCGGCGAATCTCCGCTTCGCCGCCGAGCCTGCCACAGTAGGAGCGCGACTGACACAAGATACACGCACAGGTTCAGCCGGCATCCCACCGCCATCGCCAGCGCGATCCCCGCGGCGACCTCCCACCCGCGAGCGGCCGCCCACAGCGCCACCAGCAGGAACGACAGGCTTGCCGCGAAGTCCCCGACGCCGCCCACATGACCCAGAAACATGGGCTGAAGCGCGAGGGCGCATGCTCCGGCCAGGGGGCTAGCCGCGCGCAGATCCGTCAGCAGCAGATAGAGCGCGGTCACTCCGGAGGCGGACGCCAGGACAAACCACGTCTGCACCGCCAGGTCGCCGCCCAGGCTCCAGAACACGAAGTTGCAGTAGTCCAGGAACGGCTGGCCGGGCGTACGAGAAATGGCATAGGTGAATGTGTGGGAGAGCCGCGATATCCCGTCATAGGTTTCAGCGGCATTGCCATCCGGCCCCGGAAGCCCGAACAGCAGGGCCACAAGCGCGAAGAGCGTCAGCGAAGCTGCAAACACCGCGGCCGCGCCCCGAAAAGCCGACGCCGGCGCGGCGCTGTTTCGAGAAGCCTCAACGCCCGCCAGCGCGCTCATTGTCCCCCGACGCCCACTTCGGATCGCGCGGCTGCCGCCGGCGGCGGTTCCTTCTCTTCGTGATAGTCCTTCTCGGTGTTGACTTCCCAAAGGCCCGTCTTGTCCGTCTTCCCTTCGGCAATGAGGTCTACCGCCATCATGGCGGTCAGCATCGAGTGGTCCTGGTTGTTGTAGCGGTGCATCCCGTTACGGCCCAGGAGGAACAGGTTGTCATAGCGGTCCACGTACTCGCGGATCTCTCCGAAGCGGTCGTACGTCCCGAAGTAGGCCGGGTAGGTCTTCTCCATCCGCAGGACCGTGGAATCGAGCGTTTCGTTCGCGTCGATGATGCCGATCTTGCTCAGTTCCCGCGTCGCCAGCGCCACCATCTCCTCGTCGGAGAGGTTCCAGAGTTCGTCCGATTGGTTACAAAAATACTCCAGCCCCAGCCACACGTTGCCGGAGTCCGCCACCATGAAGGGGCTCCAGTTGTTGAAGATCTGCAGCCGGCCCAGGAGAACGTCGGGTTCCTGGATGTAGATCCAGTTGTCGCTGATGAGTTTCTTGCCCCGCGGCGTATCGTCGTGGATGCGCAAGGACCGCACCAGCAGTCCAACCGTGATGAAGTCCCTGTAGACCAGGCCGTCGGAGACCTCCAGGACCTTCGGCGGCGGCGGCGGAACCATGGATCGCATCAGCTCCTTTATGGGCGCCGTGGAGAAGAAGTAATCGCCCGCGATCGTCTCCTTGCGCCCGGTGGCGCTATCGGTAGCCTGTAATCCGGTGACGCGCGAACCTTCGGTGATCAGGCGCTCAAACCGCCAGCCCATGCGGATCTCGCCCCCGCGCGCCGTTACTTGCCGCGCCGTCTCCTCCCACATTTGTCCGGGGCCGAACTTCGGGTAAAGAAATTGTTCGATCAGCGACGTCTCCGTGCCCTTCTGTCCAATATCGGCGCCGCCGCCGGCCAGCTTCTTGACTGCGTGCGCCAGGGTGGCCCAAACCGAGAGACCTTTGATGCGCTGCGCGCCCCACTCCGCGCTAATACGGTCGCACGGAACGCCCCAGACCTTTTCCGTATAGGACTTGAAAAAGGTGCCGTACAACTCCCTGCCGAAGCGATTGATGAAGAACTGCTCGAGGGTCTCCTCTTTCTTGATGGGCAGCAGCGCGCTGCGCAGGTAGCTGAGCCCGATCTTCACGGTCCTTACGAGGCCCAGTTTGAGGAGCGTATCCTTGCTCAGAGAGATGGGGTAATCGAAGAAGCGGCGCAGATAGTAGATTCTGGATTTGCGTGGCCGCAGGAGCATGATGCGATCTGCGGCGGCGGGATCGGGACCCTGCGGAGACCGCGGGGCCGGCCGTTCCATGCCATGGTATCTGAGCGCGCCGGGGCTGGTCTCCGACGCCTGAAGCGGCAGCATTTGCAGCCACCACCTCATGACGCGGTCCGACTTGGAGAAGAACCTGTGGCCGCCGATATCGATGCGGTTGCCCTTGTAGTTGACGGTTCTTGAGATCCCGCCCAGGCACTCGCTCTTCTCCAGCACCACCGGATGGACATCCGTGCGCGTCAGAAGCTCGTATGCGGCGGTCAACCCAGCCGGTCCGGCTCCGATGATGATTGCCTTCTTGCGATCCATCCGCCCGTTCCCTGGCGCTAGGCCTCTTCTTCGCTGGACGGCTTGTAGTAGTGCTTATACTTCGAGTAATAGCGATAGTAGCCGTATCGCCCGGACTTCTTCGGATTCCAGTCGTTCAACACGCCGCCGAGAATATGCGTGCCGTCCTCGGCGAAGCGGCGCGAGGCATCGCGCAGGGAATCGCGCGAGGTCCGGTTGGCGCGCGATACCAGGATAACGCCGTCGCCTTGCCGCGCGATGACTCGCGCGTCGGCCATGGTGAGCATGGGAGGCGTATCGATGATGATCGCGTCATACAGGGAGCGGCAGGTCCGGACGATTTCGGCGAGGCGTGTGGAGTGCAGCAGCGTCGGATCGCCGCGTCCCGCGCGGCCGGCCGGCATGATGGAGAGATTGGGAATCGCGGTTGCCAACACGTGGTCGCCAAGTGAGCCGTTGAGCGGCTCCGGCTGCCGCAGCAGTTCCACCATGCCCTTCTCATTGGGCAGGTCGAAGATGTGATGCAGGCGGCTGCGCCGTAAGTCCGCGTCGATGAGCAGTACGCGCTTGTGGATTTCCGCCAGGGCCACGGCCAGATTCGTGGCGATGGTCGTCTTGCCTTCGTGGGGCGCCGGGCTGGAGAAGACCAGCACCTGTGGGAAATGCCCGCTCGGTCCGGCGTAGAGAATGGAGGTCAGCGTGGCGTGAATCGATTCGGCGAGAGCGGAGTTGCGGCGCTCCGCGGTGATCATGATCATGGCCTTCGAGGAATCGTCCCCTTGCGTGGAGGACGCCAGCACCCGAGGACGTCCGGGGTCCGCGACGGCGCTCGGCACGAGCCCCAGTTCCGCGATTCCCAGCAGCGCTTCCATGTCGCCGGGCTCCTGAATGGTGCGGTCCGCGCGATCCAGCAGGACCACAAAGCCGATGGCGAAACAAAGGCCGAAAAAGAAGCCCATGGAGGCGTTACTGCTGATGCTCGGCCGGTAGGGCGCGCCCGGAACCTCGGCCGCATCCACCACGTTCACGTTAGAGGCCTTTAACGCCGCCGCAATGGAAGCCTCCTTCACGTTCTGCAACATGCTGTCGTAGAGCGAACGATCCGTGTCCACTTCCCGCTTGAGGATGTTGTAGTGGGCCATCTGGTCGCCCTGTTTCGTCACGACGGCCGCGGCGTCGTCATATTCCTTTTGGAGGAGGTTCTCGCGTTGCTGGGCGGTTTCATAGTCGTTCCGCATGCGCTCCAGCACCGTTTTCCGCTCCCCTTGGAGTTCGCTCTCGTAGGCGTCGATTTGCGCCTGCAAATCCTTGACGTTCTGCGCCTGGGGCGTGTAGACGCCGCTCAGGTTCGCCAGTAGTCCGCGCAACTCGATCACCTTGCCGCGGATGGTCTCGGCGGAGGAGTCGTCCAGGACCCCAGGCGCCGCATCCACGGGCGCGCTTTTCGCGTTCTCGTACCGGGATTCCAGGCCAATGCGGTCGGCTTGCGCTTTGGAGAGTTCCGCCTGGAGTTGCTGCACGCGGTCATCGGCTACGTTGTCCTTTTCACCCGTGATCACCAAGCCATTTTTGGCCGCGTAATCCTGCAACTCCTCGTCATCGCGCTCCAACTTGATGCGCACGTCGTCCATCTGCTTGGTGAGCCAGTCGCCCGTGGTGACGGTGGCGTTGTAGCGGTTCTCCACGTTGACCGTCTTATATTCGCCGGTCATCGTGTTC
>DATKOS010000306.1:0-19319 GCA_035524535.1 Bryobacteraceae bacterium | reverse complement strand
CCGAGTCGTTCACCGTTACCTGGAAGGTATAGTTCCCAGCCCCGCCGTTTACGGCGCCGGAGATGGTACCGGAGTTGTTCAGGCTAAGTCCTGGCGGAAGCCCTCCGCCGGACTGGAAAAACGTGTAAGGCCCCGTGCCTCCGCTCCCCGCCAGCGTCTGGCTGTAGGGCTGGTTCTGCGTGGCGTTCGGCAGCCGCTGCGACCCGCTGATCTGCACCGCCGAGACATTCAGGTTGAAGTTTCGGAAAATCGTGTCCACGCCGTCCGTCATCAGGATCCCGAAATTGAATTGCCCGGCGGCCGTTGGCGTGCCCGAAATCACACCGGCGGTGGAGAGCGTCAGTCCCGCGGGCAGGCTGCTGCTGTTCGCCAGCGAGTAGGAGACGTTCACACCGTTGTTCGCCGCATTCAGCGCCTGCAGCGAATACGAATACGGAGAACCGGTAAACGCGTCCAGAAGCTCGTCCGGGTCCTGAATGTTCAGCGCCGTGACCTTCAGCGAAAAGCTCTGGGACTGGTTCGTGGTCCCGTCCGAAAGTTGCAGCGTGAAGTTGTAAGTTCCGGTTGTGGTGGCCACGCCCAGAAGCCCCGCCTGCTGGTTCGATTGGAAGAAGAACGGCACGTCGGCCCGCAGCGCGATGCCCGGCGGCAGGCTGCCGGATGTCAGGGTCCAGGTGTAGGTTCCGCTCCCGCCCGAGGCGCTCAGCGGGAACTCCCAGGTCCCCATGGAGAACGTGCCGTTGGGGTTTGTGGCATTCGAGAGCGGTTGTCCGGAAACAAGAGTGGCCGTGCCGATGGATGTCGTCACCGAGCGCAGCGTGTTTGAGGTTCCGCATCCGCCGCTGGTGCACTGCGATTCCACCAGCGCCACGATGTCAGCAGTGCCCCCGGCGTCCGTCAGCGGCGAAAATACAAACGTGAGGAACACCGAGTTCAGCGTCGGCGGCGTCACCACCAGCGTGGAGGAAGTGCCCGCCGTCACCTGGGTGTACGCCGCTCCGGCGAAGGCCGTGCCCGAGGTCGTCGTGATGTTCACCGAACTGTACGTATTCGAATCGGCGTCGTAGACGAAGGAGCCCGTGGCCGTGCCGCCGTCGGCGAACGTCACGCTGTGCAGCGTCCACTTGACCTGCGCCGCCGAGACGAGCGGTGCCAATGCCGCCAAAGCCGCCAGAAGAGTCAGCGCGCGAAATCGGCGCAATAGGAACAGGAACGAATAGGTGAACCAGAGCATGTGAACCCCTCCCCAGGAGCGTGCCGCCGTTCGTGGTCCCCTCGCGCCGGCGGGTGCTAGCGGCCTGCTCCAAGGCCCAGGAACAGGACTCAACCGGCGTCACGATAGAACAAGCCGCGACGCTTGTTCGGCAATAATATCATCAATATGGTTCGTAACATTACAAAAATCGGGTGCCTGATGGCTCCTTGGGACTAGGAAATTCGGTCTATTGGGTAACGCGTCCGCACCCTGGTAGAGCGCGCCTTCAACGCACCGCGCCGCGACTCTTGGCTCGGTCCTGTCCTGCTCCTACGCGCCGAACTCCGTTTGCCGCCGCATCGGCTCATTCTGGCTCCAAATATCTTCTTATCTAATTGATTCGTATGACCTTGCTCGCAGCGTGCTACCCCAAGAACGCAGCATCAGGCAAGACGCTTCCTGGATGGTTGGCGCCTCACCGCGACCCGAGACCGAAGTCCCGTAAGTCCCTCTTTTTCAGGCACTAAAATTCCGAGTTGGGTTGGTTCCTATGATTCCGAAATTAGGCATCTCCCGAACCGGCGCCTCGCGTCCGCTCCCAATTTTCTTGAGAACTCGCAGTCCATGGCGGCACTACATTCTTAATGCCCGGAGTTCGCCCACACCCCCATGCCGCTCTTTAAGACCAGAAGCGCCGCCGTCTACGGCATCGACGCCCACATCATCGACGTCGAGGTCGATATGTACGCCTCCGGCAACGCACGCGACTCCGTCACCGTGGGCATGCCCGACATGGCCGTCAAGGAGAGCCGCGAGCGCATCCGCTCCGCCATCCTCAACTCCGGGTTCCGCTATCCGGCCAATGCCTTCACCATCAACCTGGCTCCGGCCAACGTCCGCAAAGAAGGCGCCGGATTCGACCTCCCGATGGCCCTGGGCATCATCGGCGCCATGGGGGAACTGCGGTCGCTGGACGGCTACATCTTTATTGGCGAGCTGTCGCTCGATGGCGCGGTGCGCGGCGTCCGGGGCGCTCTTTCCATCGCCGTCTGCGCGCGCGATAAGGGTATACCCATTCTGGTGGTTCCGGCCGAGAACGCGGCGGAAGCGGCCGTAGTGGAAGGCGTGAGCGTCTACGGAGTTCGGAGTCTATCCGAGGTGGTGGCGCTGGCTTCCCAACCCCTGCAATTCGAGCCCGTGGCCGCGCAAGCCGTCGGCTACGAAGCGGAGCAGGCCTCAGCCCCCGATTTCCGCGACGTCCGCGGCCAAACCATGGCCAAGCGCGCCCTGGAAGTGGCCGCGGCCGGCTCCCACAACGTTCTGATGATCGGCCCGCCCGGCTCCGGCAAGACCATGCTCGCCAAGCGCTTCGCCGGCGTCCTGCCTCCGCTCACCTTCAACGAAGCCATTGAAACCACCAAGGTCCATAGCGTCGCCGGCGTGCTCAACGGCGCGGGTCTGCTGCGCATCCGTCCCTTCCGCTCGCCGCACCACACCATCTCAGACGCCGGCCTCATCGGCGGCGGCATCGGCATGCCGCGGCCCGGCGAAGTCAGCCTGGCCCACAACGGCGTGCTGTTCCTCGACGAACTTCCGGAATTCCCGCGCGACGTCCTAGAGATGCTGCGCCAGCCCTTGGAGGACGGCGGCGTCACCATCGCCCGCGCTTCCATGACGCTCTGCTTCCCCTCGCGCTTCATGCTGGTGGCCGCCATGAACCCGTGCGCCTGCGGCTTCTACGGCGACTCCACGCGCGAATGCCGGTGCACGCCCGCCATCATCCAACGCTACCTGGGCAAGATCAGCGGCCCGCTGCTCGATCGCATCGACATCCACGTCGAGGTGCCCGCCGTACCTTATAAGGAACTGCGCGGCGCCGAGACTTCCGAATCGTCAGCCGAAATCCGCGCCCGCGTCCAGAAGGCGCGCAGCCTGCAGGAGGCTCGCGGCTACTACAATTCCGCCATCCCCTCCCGCATGATCCGCCAGCACTGCGCGCTGGACGATGCCGGCGAGCGCACGCTCGAAATGGCCGTCCGCCGCATGGGCCTTTCCGCCCGCGCCCACGACCGCATCCTGAAAGTCGCCCGAACCGTCGCCGACCTCGCCGAGTCTCCCAACGTCACCGCCAAGCATCTGGCCGAGGCGGTTCAATATCGCAGCCTCGATAGAAACTACTGGACGTAAGCCACCGGCTGCCCATTCGGACACCACGGCAGCGGCGTAAACCCATACCGTAGGATGCCTCGATCGCACGGGAAAGGGACGCCGGAGCATCTTCAATGCTCCTATTGACAGGAAAACTGATATCGTGGGTCCGTAATGTGGAAGAGACGCAACCAACAACCAGGGCCAGGCAGTTCGAACGTCGGAGTTGATATGAGACGCTTTGCGGTTTGTTTCCTGTTTGCTCTTCCGGCTGCGCTGGTGGCGCAGCCGCAGGCGGCCCCCGCGGTCCCAAAGGGCGCCGCCCCGCTTCCTCGGATCGCGCAAAACGGCGCGGTGAAGCAGATGTTCGTCGATGGCAAGCCGTTTATCATGTTGGCGGGCGAACTGCACAACTCCAGCGCTTCCAGCGTGGAGTACATGAAACCGATTTGGGACCACTTGGCGAAGCTGAATCTCAATACGGTGATCGGAACCGTAAGCTGGGAACTGCTGGAACCCCAGGAGGGGAAGTTCGATTTCACCCTTGTCGATGCGCAGATTCAGGAAGCGCGCAAGCGCAACATACACCTGGGTTTTGTCTGGTTCGGCGCCTGGAAAGTCGCCTCGGGCCTCGCACCGATCTGGGTGAAGAAGGACCCGAACCGCTTCCCCGTAATGGAGATCCGGCCCTCCGCGGGCCGCGGCGCCGGCGGTGCAGGCCGCGGCGTAAGTGACCGTTACAACGGCGAGTTGAGCGCGTTCGCCGAGCAGAACGTGGCGGCTGACGCGCGCGCCTACGCCGCGCTCATGCGCCACATTCGCAACATCGACCCGCAACACACCGTCATTATGATGCAGGTGGAGAATGAAGTCGGTATCACGGGCGATACCCGCGACCGGTCGCCGCTGGCGGAAGCCGCCTGGGCTAAGCCCGTACCCGCCGACCTGATGGCGTTCTTGACGAAGAATAAGGCCAGTCTGCTGCCCGAATTGCAGGAAGTCTGGGAACGCAACGGGTACAAATCCTCCGGGACTTGGGCCGAGGTTTTCGGCGACGATGCGCGCGCCGGCGAGATCTTCATGGCCTATTTCTACGCCCGCTGCCTGAACCGGATTACCCAGGCGGGCAAGGCCGAGTGGAACATCCCCATGTTCGCGAACGCATGGATCTACGGGGTGACGGGCACGCCCAACCCGGGAACATATCCGAGCGGAGGTCCGGTCGCCCGCGTCATGGACATTTACCACGCCGCTGCGCCCGCCCTCGACTTCCTCGCGCCGGATATTTATGACAAGGAGTTCAAGGAAATCAGCGCGCTTTACACCCGCGCTGGCAACCCGCTCTTCTTCCCCGAATCGCGGAATATACCGGCAAATGATTTGTATGCCATTGGGAAACTTTCGGCGATGGGGGTTTCGGTGTTCGGCGTTGAGGATGCGCCCACCGAGGGCCAGTTTGCAAACCTGAACAAGCTTCTCGGCGGATTCGATACACAGTTGGCGGCATGGCAGGCGGCCGGCAAAGTAACAGCCGTTCTCGTGGATGGCGACCAACCGGAGACCGTGTCCCTCGGTGGCTACAAAATCACCATCGGCCGCGCAGGGTTCGGCCGGGGTGGCCGTGGAGGGCGCGGCGCCGCCGCGCCTGCCGCCGCTCCGGCCCCGTTAGGCGCGAACTGCACGGGCGCTTTCAATGCTTGCGAGACGCCCGCAACCGAACCCTTCGCGCTTATCGCCAACATCGCACCCGATGAGTTCCTGTTCGTGGGCTCCAACTGTACGCCCACCTTTGCCGTGGAATCCGGCCCCGGCCGCGCTGTGGTCGGCTATAAGGATGAAGGGCATTACGAAAACGGGAAGTGGATCGCTGGCCGCCGGCTCAATGGCGATGAAGCCGGACGCGGACTGCCGGGCAACGGCGTGATCGGGATGCTGCGAGTAAAGCTGTTCCGCTTGGAGTAGCGGTTTCCCCGGGCTTTTGCTTCACCCTAGTAGCAGAGGGCGAAGTCCCCAGCGCACCCGGCCATGCTCGCCGAGAAGGCAGTGAATGGCTTTGAATCCCGCCAGGCGGATGCGCGTTTCAACCCCGGGGTGTTCGCGCCTGGTTTGGCTCCCCCGAGTGGAGCTTTCGCAGTGTGCGAACCCAGCGAATCTTCCTGTCCGCCGGTTGGCTCGCCACCTGCAGGTCTTGTTCCGTTAGATGAATCAGCCCCAATGGGATATCCGGCAGCATCTTGCTGTATGTCGCCACATAAGCCTCTCGCGGCCCGCCGCGGGAGTACATCAGCAGGCAGAAATAGAGCGCCAGCAGAGCCATCGCGATCGACTCTGCATCCATTCCCCAAAGACACTCGGCGGAAACCCGGAGCAGAGGGGTGACCGCGGTCAAATCGCGGGTAAATTCCCTGGATTCCAGGTCGAGATCCTCGGAGCCCAGGTACCTCTTCCAGAGGCGCAGCATCTCGTTCAGCCGCGCTCGCGCATCGGAGGCGGATGAGCCTCGGGACATCGCAATCTGGTACGCGGCGAAATCCACGTAAGTCGCGCGGTCCAGATACGCCGAAGAGGCTGCCAGAACCTCCTTTTCGACTTCCAGGCGCCCAGGCGGCAGCCCAAACTCCGTTTCGAAAACGCCCAGCCGGATCGCCTCCTCCGCGTTCGCCAGGACAACTCTTTGGTCGAACCTGCTCGTTTGGCCGGGCCTCACGACCCTCAGCGGCTCGCAGCCGTGTGGCACGACAACATGCTCCCCGCCGCACGCAAAAACATAGAAGGGGTGTAAACGGCACGTGAGCGGCTTCAGGGCGTAGCCGTGCTTGGCGTGAATTCGGCACATCCCGGCGTCATCCAGAAACCAGCATGGCGAGAATTTTTGAAACGCGTACTGGCCGCCGGAATCGTTCAGCAGGAACATCCCCATGTCGGGATACTCAAGCAGCAGCACATCCCGCTCAGCCTGGTTGGCGACTAACAAACCCCGTTGACAGCAAGGCGAGCCGGAAGCTGCGCAGTCGCAATCGAGCATGCCGTCGAGAAACGGAATGAATACCTGGCTCACGAAAACTTCGCCTTCATAGAACCTCGCGCACTCCCGCATCGTTTGCCGGGCCGTTACGGGTTCAAGGCCTATCGTACAACGCCGTTACTTCCGGCAGATCGTTTCCGTGGCGAGCGCGCCTTCCGCCGTCTCGCGCCCTGAACAGTCTTCTAACGTCGCCGCCAAGCGCTTGGCCGAAGCGGTCCAATCTCGCAGCCTCGATAGAAACTGCTGGGCGTCGCCTCAAGCCCCTCACCGCAGCCCGGACACGGCGTAGGTCTTCGACAGCGCATTCAGCGGTGAATAAACGTAGGACCTGCAATCGGGACTGATCCTGATTGGAGTCACATCCAGAAGGCCCACCGGGTCTGCCGTGAGATCCTTCCACGGCTCGGCCGCGCCGGTGCGGAGATTGAGCTTCCACAGGCGCTGGTCCGGCTCATAGTAGCGGTACGCCACCAGCCGTCCATCCGGACACCACTGTAGCGGCGTAAACCCGGGCTCGATGCGCGTCTCTCCGGCCTGGCCTCCCGGCTCGACGGGGTAAACCGCAATGCGGCCATCGGCATCCAGCGCCGCCACCGCATCGCCGGCCGGCGAAATTACGATGGGGCTGCGCCTCTCGTAGTAGACTCCCGCCGGAGTGATCTCGCGCGGAGCCCCGCCGCCGGCGGATTGCACGTAGTATTTGACGCCCTGCCCCGCCGCCGATCCCGCGAAGAGAAATCGCTTCCCATCCGGCAGCCATGCCGCGCCCAGGTGATCGATGCCATCCGCGCCGAACCTGCGGCTCTCGCCTGGGCCGGCGGGAAGCAGAGTGAGGGCGGCGGGCGCGCCCGCCGGGCTAGCGGGATTGGCTATCACCCAGCGGCCATCTCCCGAAATCGCCAAGGGCATACCCATCCCCAGATATGTGGCCGGCGAGGAACGGCCGGGGCCCCGCACGTACGCCTCGTAATCCTGCCGTGTGGCGTCGCCGCTCTCGGAGAACAGAATGAGGCCGCCGGGCGAAATGTCGCGCACCTGGGACTGGTCGTGCCACGCCAGATCCTCGGCCTTTCCGTCCTTGGAAACGCGCACCATGGAGGCATCCAGCGAATGAAACGAGATGAGCATGCGGCCGTCCCTGGCAATGTCTTCGATGCTGGCGTACGACGGAAAGGAGACGACCCGCCGCTCCTTCCCCCCTGAGCGCCGCGCGGCCCAGAGCGCCATGTTGATCCCCTGGCGCGCGGCTGCGAACCAAACCTCCTTCCCGTCCGCGCTCCAGGCAAGACCGCGCATCGAGTTGTACCGCCCGGAGATCTTGCGGTACATCTTGTCGGCCAGGCGCACGGTGGCCACCCAACCAGCCGAGTCGTCTGGCAGGGGGTGCTCCAGAAACGCGATTTCGCCTCCGTCCGGCGACACTCTCAGCGCATCGATGTAGCCTGCGGCGTAGGGCGGCGCATACGCCACGCTGCCCAGCGGGTACTCGATTCGGGATCTCCCTGCGTCATCCACCCGCACAGCGGCAAGCGCGCCGCCCGGAGACCAATCCGCGGCCGATACGTCCTCGGCTCGCGTGAGTTCCCCGCCCTCGGAGAGGGGCGCTTCCACTAGGGATCCGATGACGCCGTGCTGCGTCTGGCGCCGCGGCAGGCAAAGCGCCAGCCTGTCGTCCCGGGACACGGAAAAGAGCATGGCGCCGCCGCGGCTCAGGGGACGTGCGGATGCCTGGCCGGAAGAGCGGGTCTGGAAGATTCCCCACGCCGCGCCATCCCAAGCCGCCGAATAGACAACCTCATCCCCGGAGGTGAATCTGGCCGCTGACACCGTTCCGCGGCGGAAGGTGAGCCGTTCATAGGCTGGGGGCGCCGCATGGCGGGGAAAGAAAATCGCCAGCCCAACCCCCGCCAATAGCACCGCGGCCGCGGCCCAGAGCGCTGTGCGCCGCCGGCGGCGCGGCAGTCGCGGCACGGAACGCCCCGCCAGCGTTTCCAGCAGGAAGGCCAGATCGCGTGCGGATTCGAAGCGCTCCTCTGGCTGCTTGGCCAGGCACCGCTCCACCGCTTGCCTCAAACCGTTCGGATCGGCGATGCCCGCCATATTAGCCGGGAGGGGCGGCGCTTCCGCGTGCAACGTCGCGTTCATCTCCTCCACCCAGGTAGCGCCGGGAAACGGCCTCTTCCCCGCAAGCATCTCGTAAGAGATCACGCCCAAACTGAAGATGTCTGACGCGGCTCGCGCCGGTTCCGCGCGTATCTGCTCCGGCGAAAGATACCCGGGGCTGCCCACCACGGCCCCTGCTTCGGTGGGGAGGCCATCAGCCTTCTCGCACTGCTCTTCCGGCAACTGAGCCAGGCCGAAATCCAGAATCTTCAGTCCGCCGCCGCGCACTACGAAGACGTTCTCCGGTTTTAGGTCGCGATGGACGATTCCCACGGCGTGCGCCGCACCCAATCCGCGAGCGATCTGCGCCGCGTAGGCCGCGGCTGTGGCCGGAGAGAGCGCTGTCCGTTGCAGGCGTGCGCGCAGGGTCTCCCCGCGCAGCAACTCGGAAACCAAGTAAGGAGTCCCGTCCTGGCATCCGAAATCGTGTACGGTGAGAACGTTCGGGTGGTTCAAAGAGCCGGCCGCGCGGGCTTCGCGCTCGAAACGCGCCAATCGGGCTTCGTCATGTCCGAACGCCGCGGGCAGCAGCTTAATGGCTACATCGCGCCCGAACCGCGGGTCGTGCGCCCGGTAGACTTCACCCATCGCGCCCGCCCCAAGCGCCTCGATGACCTCATAAGGGCCCAGACGGCTCCCGGGACGCAAGCGCATGGGCTCGGCTGCTTCCATCGCGGGCGTGGCCAGAAATTCAGCCGAGGCCCGGTCATGCTCCAGCAGAGAGAGCGCCTCGGCCTTGAGATCCGGCTCTCCTTGGCAAGCAGCCTCCAGAAAGGCGGCCTGCTCCGCCGGCGGCATATCGAGCGCGGCTTCCAGGATCGCCCTAAGACGGCTTTCAGGGCTCCCGGACGGCATGCGGGCTGAGTTCCCGGTGCAGCCACGCTCTGGCTATCCGCCAGTCGCGCTTAACCGTAGCCGGCGAGACGCCCAAAGCCCGGGCCGTCTCCTCGATGCTTAAGCCGCCGAAATAGCGCAATTCGACGATCTTCCTCTGTTGCGAATCGACCTGATCGAGCGCGTCGAGCGCTTCGTCCAGTTCCAACATGTTGACATCCGGCGCCGCGGCCAATTCCCGGGCGTCTTCCACTCGGACCGGCGTTTGGCCGCCCCCGCGCTTGACGCGGTTGCGCGCGCGGGCGTAATCCACCAGAATTTCGCGCATCAGATGCGACGCCGCGGCTAGAAACTGCAAGCGGTCGCTCCATACCGTCTGGTGCTGCGCGGCGAGCCGCAGGTAAGCCTCATTGACCAGGGCGGTGGGCTGGAGGGTATGGTTAGGCCGCTCACCTCGCAAACAAGCAGCGGCGGCGCGGCGAAGCTCCCGGTACAGGACCGCGGCCAATTCGGGACCTTCCGCCGGCTCTTGCGATTGGCTTCCCGGGGTCAGTGATACCGCCATAACAGGGTCCCGTTACCCGATATCTGGTTAAGCATAGCACACGCCGCCCCAAGACCGTTCCGGGGTGAGCCGTTTTGGGAGGAAATGCCGCAAAGAGAGACAGGAGGAAACGATGCGCTGTCTCACTCCGCGCGCGCTGGGAGTTCTGGCCGGTGCGCTAGCCCTGGCGGGCGCCGCGCGGGCCGCAGAGACGGCCGGCGATGCCTTGAGCGTAGCCGGCAAGCTCCGGTTCCACTGGTGCCAGACCGCCAGCCTGTCGTTTGTCGCGGAGACGGCGGCCTATGCCGGGGCGCTCCACGCCATGGATGTCCCCCGCGAATGGGGACAGGGAGGGATCTCCTACGGCGAGCGCGTGGCTTCCGCGGCCGGCGCCACGGCCATCCGCAACGTGTTTGCTTTCGTCCTGGATTCCGGCCTGAAGGAAGACCCGCGCTACCGCCGCGCGGGCCGTGGGGACGTTCTGGTTCGCGCCGGCCATGCGGCGCGGGAGACTCTGCTCACGCGCACAGACGCCGGCCGCACGCGATTTTCGGTCTGGCGATTCGGCAGCGCGGTTGGCGCTGCCATGCTCTCCAACGAATGGTACCCGGACAGGTTGAACACAGTTCCCTCCGGTCTGGAGCAGGGCGCGGCCACCATCGGTCTCGACCTTCTGGGGAACCTGGCCAGCGAGTTCTGGCCGGACGTGAAGCGCGCCACCGCGCGCCATCACTGATGCGGAAAGGAGGAAACGTGAAAACACCTCTCAGAACAGCGGCGGCCCTGGCGGCGCTGGCCTTTTTCGCCGCGCCAGCCTTCTCGCAGGATGACGATAGGACCATGGAGGTCTACGTCATCGGATCTTACGGCCGGGCCGCCGAAAGTAGCGCCGGCCTGTACGGCGCGGCGCCGAAGGCAAGCGGCGGCGGAGGCTTCTTCGGCGCTGGGTTCGGAGGGTATTCCGGCTTGATAGGCATGCAGGCAGAGTTCCAGCAGTGGCGCACGCCCACGCCCGGAGTGGCGCGCTGCTTGAATACCGGCGTGATGAACTTCTTGCTGGAGAAACGCACGGGCAGCGTGCGGCCCAGCTTTCTCCTCTTCGGCATCGGCGGAACCCAGGGCGTCTCCAAGAACTACCTCTTTCTGGAAACCGGAGTGGGAGTGACGATCCGCGTGACTCATGGCCTGTTCGTGCGGCCTCAATTTCGATTGCAGGACTGGAACGACGGCCCGCTTGGACACAGCCAGATGGCGCTCGGCGCCACCGTCGCCGTCGGTTACCGCTTTGTGGCGCCGGATTACTTGTAGACGGCCGAAAGTCACTGTCCGATCCGTTTCGCGGGCAAGCGCCGCAATACAGACAGGGAAGGAGAATTCGATGCGCAAAAAGCTGGTGGTCCTTCTGCTCATGGCAGCCGCGGCGGGTGTGGCGCAGAGCTCCAGCGGTTACGTGTTCTTCGCGCCGGGGGGAGTGTCGTCAATGGGCTACACCTCCATGACGCTTCACGCAGGCTTCGGCGTGGACGCCGTCATCGCGAAAGGCATCGCGGGCAACATCGAGATCGGAGGACTGTGGCCTCGCCAGTGCTTTTCCGACTGCGTCGTCGGGGTTTTTTCGCCCGGAGGCTCTTACCACTTCCTCCACCGCAAAGACCGGAAGCTCGACCCTTTCGCCGGAGGAGGCTATTCGCGAATCTTCCGGGACGGACACGTCAATCTGTATTATTTTGGCGGGGGCCTGAATTATTGGGCCGCCAAACACTTCGGCGTGCGCGCCGAGTTTCGGGACCATGTCCACGCCGAGCGCTACTACTCATACTTCGGCTTCGTCGAACATTACTGGGGCTTCCGGATGGGCTTGGCAATCCGATGAAGGGAAATCGCGATTGGACAATTTCAACCCACCCAAACGCGATGGGCGTATAATCCAGGCAGCGGAGGTTGCTATGCCGCTTTCCGATCGGCTCCGCGCTTTTCTGGAATCCCACCAGGCGGAGTTCACCCTAACCATCCATCCCAAAGCCTTCACAGCGCGCGAGGTCGCGGCTGCCGAACACCTGCCTGCAAGGGAGGTTGCCAAGACGGTGGTGGTCTTTGGCGATGGAGCCTACCAGATGGTCGTTATTCCGGCCAGCAAGCTGGCGGATTTCCACGAGGTTCGTCCCGTCTTGGGCCTTTCGCAGGCGCGGCTGGCCACGGAGAACGAATTATCGAAGCTCTTCCCCGACTGCGAAATTGGCGCCATGCCGCCGCTCGGGCCCGCCTACGGGTTGCAGGTCTATCTAGACAGCCAACTGGCCGGCCAGGACACGATCGCCTTCAATGCGGGAACGCACCGCGAAGTGATTCACATGAAGACCGCCGAGTTTCGCCGCCTGGCCGCCCCGCACATCGTGGCGCTAACGCGAGAGCCGGTGGCCGGTCATAGCTGGTAATCTCAGCCGGCGCACGGACCGGCAGCCAGTTTCGGGGCGCCGCTCCCAGTCGGTTGGCTGTCAGTCGACGGGATCCCAGGAACTGTCCGGATCGTAGCGTGTGACGGCCGCTGCCGCCTTTCCGCGCGCCGGCTCAATATCTTTCTGGTAGATCTTTCCGTCTTGATTGACCACAAAAGTGTGGATGCCGCTGACGCCATACTCCGCCGGCCACGCCACCAGCCCGAAACCGCCCAGCAACTCACCCTTGAAGGCGTAGTTGTGAGCGCCTCCGGGCGCATGGTCGCCCTGCCCGTCGAGTATCCGGAAATAATACCCGTGATAAGGACGGCCAGTCCCCTTATGAAGGCCGTCCCATCCAGCCTCGGCCAAGCCCTCCGGTATCAGCGGGTCGGCGGCGTCCTTCCAATACAGCCCATCATGCTTGCCGGGGCTGCTCATCAGGCGCGGGGCATATTCAAGCAGCCCATCCGCGTCGCGATCCTCCGCGGCATACTTTTTCTGCGCGTCCACGTACCCGTAACAGACCTCAATGGCGTCGAGTTCGTCCGAACCAATGCGGCGCGCGTGCATCTCCGTCGCCGCCTGGCTCGCGTCGAAACTCCACTTCCCATCCTTCCGGACAATCGGAACCGGGAAGGGCCAATCGTCATCGCCAATCGCTAGAATGGCGCGGTTCGGATGCGCCGCGGAGACTTCCAGACGGTGCTTCGCCGCCGCCATCCGCGCAAACTCGGTCTGCTCGGCGCGATCCTGAGTGGGATTGCCCGAAGTGAGCACATTCTTGCCGCTGGGGCCGATAATTGCCGCGAGTCTCGCCGCATCGTGATGCTCAGCCGCGGCGACTATCGCTTGCGCCGCCGCCTCCGGGGAGTCGAAGCGCTGTTGCGCGGCCAATGACGTGGAGAACGTTGCGGCGGCCGCCAAAAGGAAAAACCTGCCGTCCATTTAGCGCCTCCCTCCACCACCGCGCATACCACCCGCAGGAGCCGCGCGCATTCCGCCGCCCATGGGCCTGGCCATGGGCATCGCGCCTCCCATGCGCATGCCGCCGCCGGAGGCCCGTACCGCCCCCATGCTGGCGAAACCGTGGTCGCTTTGCATGCGCGTCATGGCGCCGTCGTGGTATCCGCCGAATACGCTGTGGTTGTTCGTCCAGGCTCGCTGCTCGAACTGCGGAGTTCCAAAATGCTGCGCGGGGGCGGCCGGCCTTGCCCGGAGGTTCATGCTGGCTCCGCCACGAATGGCGGGGTTCGCCAGAAACCGCGTAGCCACTTCGCGATTCGCATACGGCACTCCCATCCGGTGCATTGGGTCATGAACCCAAGTCGAACGCCCCAGCGCGCCGGCTTCGCCCCAATTCGCCCGGAACCCGAAGCGGTGAAAGAAGGAATGGTCGGTGACGATTGCTCCCGCGTACCAGTCGGGAGTCCAGCCCCACCCGCCCCAACCCCAGCCGCCCCAGCCGCCGAAGCAAAGGCCTAGGTCAATGCCTGGATACCACGCGAATCCTGCGTCGATCCCCGGGTACATCAGATCCGGATAAGCTCCCCAGATCGGAGGTCCCCAAACATACGCCGGGTTGTAATCCGGCACATACCAAACGTTCGGATCCGCCGGCTCGATACTGATCTCGGTCTGTCCATTCAGGTCAGAGGAGGTGACGGTCTCTTGCGGCGTAGTGCGGAGAGTCCCTTTCGCCATAGCCTGCGCCCGCATGCGCTGCACGGCCGCCATCACATCCGCCTGTTGCGCCAGGAAGGCGTTTCCCAGTTGCGTGGTCCATGTCATGTTCTGCGCCAATTGCTGGAGGACATCGGGGAAAGCGACCAAGCCTTGAACGCTCGGATCCCACTTCTGTTTCTTGGCCTTATCCATGAGCTTGGAAGGCTTCCAACTTGCGTGATCCCGCACCCATTGATCCGCCTCGGCGATCTCCATTGGATACGTGGCCGCGGCCAAGAGTTCGCCGAGCAGTGGATCGGGATCAAGAGCCACCGGAGCCACTAGATCGTCCAGAGCCGACGGCGTCATCGGCGCAGCCGGATCTGGGGCCGCCCAAGCCAACACCGTTCCGATCAGAAGCATCAGAAGCAGAAAAGCGGCGCTCCTGGCGCTCGCGCGGGGGTCTCGTTCCGCGTTCGCCATTTTACAAACTCCTTCCGCGGTCGTATCTGTAGATGAGCCGCGGTGGCGAATCGGTACTCCCACGATCGATGTAGGAGTCCGCAAAAATGCGTGTAGCCGTCCACCTGTTGGCGTGGCGCTCTGGAAGGTCCCGGCTATGCGGGGAATCGATGACTCGGCGGGAGCTATTGCGCCGGCGGCCTGCGTCCGGCGCCCCTGGCGCCGCGGCCTCCTTCCAGCGTATAGTCCGACGGCGGCTGGAACAGGGCGGGGTCGGGTTCGCCCATCGTCACGTTGGAGAGGACCATGGTGGTGGAGCCGAATCGCGGATCGGAGGTCTTGATCATCACCGGGACATGCAGCACGGTGGAAACCCAGGTTTCACGGACAACCTGTATCGGCTGCTGGTTGCCGATGCCGCCCGCCGGGATGGTTTCCGTCATCCGGGTCCCCGTGGCGGGCTGCCCTTCCACGGACTGTATGCCGAGATCCTCGCTCTGAACTTCCGCGCTGCCACGCCCGCGGCCCGGCGTCTGAGCCCGGTTCCCGCCGCGGCGCCCGGGAACGGCGACCGAGGCCGAGCCGTCCGAACCCGCCCCGGCCGGCCGGGAGAACATGCGCGCCATGGCGCGCGTATAGGTCTTGGCCTCGGGATCCAGCATATAGGATGCGCCGGCCACCGGGTCCGTGATGGTCACGGAGGTGTGCGTCTTACCCGTGACGGTGTTCGTTGTGGTGGTCTCCACGCGCACGCGGCCCTCTGAATCGCGGTACACCTTGGACTGCTCCTGGCGGGAGATAACGTTGCCGTTGGCGAGGGTCTCCTGCATGGATGTGGTGCGGACTCCCGAATAGGGCGCGCCGGTGACGCGCTCCTCCGCGCCGAAACGCCCACCCATGGGACCGAACCCCGGACCAGGGCCGCCGCGCAACCCGCCCGCAAACCTCCCCTGCGCCGGTAAAGCCACCGCCGCGGAGATCACAGCCAATAACGCATACGCCAAGCGTTTCATCGTCCTTCTCCTGCCTACCTATAGCCCCATGTCGGCCGAAGGATCCACGTCCGTCACCAACTGCACGGCGCGCGGCAAATCGTCCTCGCCCAGAACCACATTCGCTTCAAAATCGTTCGAGAGATCGGCGGCGTAAGCGCTGGGGACGTCGATTCCCATGCGCACCAGATCCGCCCCGTTCAGTTCCCGGCGCACCACACGCACGGACTCGCCCGCTGCCAGAGGCAGGGCGTAGGGCACCGGGATGAAACCGTTATCCTCGTCCGCGTCCGGCGCGGAAACCGCCGCCGCGGTCTGGACCTTGGCCTCCAGCTTGGCCGCGGACCCTCGCCCCGGCATGGACAGCCAGAGTTGCGCGCCCGCCGCCATCAGCAGCGCCGCGCAGGCCGGGACCCAGGCCCAGCGCAGCCACGGGCGCGCCGAAGGCCGCTCCATCCGGGCGAACTCAGCCATCAGGCGCAACCGCCAGACATCCGCGGAGCGCTCCCCGGCCAGGGCCGCGCGCAGCTCCCGCAACTCGGCGGAGAGGGCTCGCTCCGAGTTCCACCGCTCCGCGCAAGAGGGGCAAACCGCCAGGTGCGCATTCAGGCGTCCTCCCGGCTGCTCGCCGCTGCGGGCGGATTCGGAAAGCGCGTCCCGCCACTTCCCGCAGTCTTCGGTCTTCATCTCGCCACCTTCTCCGGAGTCATCCGGTAGTTCCTCAGCTTGGCGGCCAGCAACCGCCGGGCCCGGAACAGTCGCGAACGGATGGTGCCCACCGGACATCCCACCAATTTCGCCGCATCCTCATAACTGCGCTCCTCCAGGTCACAAAGGACGACGGCTTCGCGATATCCCGAAGGTAGGTTCCGCACGGCCACCGCCAAGGCGCGCGTGGTTTCGCCCTCGATCAAGGCCTGGACCAGTCCGTCTTCCACCTGGGCGTCTCCGAGCGCCGCTGCGCTCTGTGCCCGCTGCGCCACGCGGGTCAGGTTCCGGACTGCGCCATAGAGGTACGCCTGCAGCGATCCCTTGCGCACGTCGAAACGGGCTTCCGGCTGAATCAGTTGCAGGAACGCCTCGTGCGCCGCCTCTTCTGCTATGGCCGGATTGCCGGAAAGTTGTAGCGCGTACCGGTACAAGGCAGGCTCCCGCCGTTCGTAAAGCTCGGCCAACGCTTCACGATCGCCCTGACGGATTCGTTTATATAGTTCTTCGTCGCTCGTGCCCATCACGACGATTTACTCTCCATTGCATCCGCGCGGGAAAAAGTTCCCGCCCCAGTATATTCTTTTTGACCAGGGGTTATTGGGATTGTCAAGTGAATGTAGTACAGTAGCGCCGTCTACGGGCTGCTGGCTGCCTGCGGCGTTTGGGGAATCGAAAGATATGATTTTCGATAAGTAATTGTTTTTCAATGCATAAGAAGAACTCACCGGTGGCAGTAATAGTACTCTCATGTCGAACGCAGTATTACGGAATTCGCCGATCCAGCCCCCTGGAATGATACAATTCAAAGATTACGTCTTGAGTCCAAAAAGTGGGGGTGAAATGGCGGTAGCGTGCCCATCGGCGCTCGTCACGGAGGCGTCGCTGGCGTGGTATGCCGTGCGCGTCCGGTCGAATTTCGAATGGGCAGTCAGCACGGCGCTCACCAATAAGGACTACGAGGCGTTCCTTCCGACGTACCGCACCCGGCGCCGCTGGTCTGACCGGGTGAAGGAAATCGAGGCCCCGCTGTTCCGAGGGTATACCTTCTGCCGTTTCGACGCCGCCCAGCGCCTGCCCATTTTGACCACCCCGGGCGTGGTATCCATCGTCGGCTCGGCCACCGGACCCATTCCGGTGGACGAATGGGAGATAGCGTCGGTCCGCGGCATGGTGGCTTCCGGCGCGGTTATCGGCCCATGGCCGTTCCTCCGCGAAGGGCAGTACGTGGCCGTGGAACACGGTCCGCTTTCGGGCGTGGAAGGCATCATCGTCAGCTTCAAGGGCCAGTACCGTCTGGTCGTCTCCGTTTCCCTGCTCCAACGCTCAGTCGCGGTTGAAATAGACCGCAACTGGGTCCGGCCTACATCCGATCATCGCCGTTAAGTTAATACGTCTCACTGGAGGGCGGCTAATCATGCCCACGCGTAAGACCAGAATCATCAGTCTGCGTCTGTCCGAGGAAGAATACGAAAGCTTGAAGTCGATCTATACATCTCACGGTGTGCGCAGCTTGTCTGAGTTCGCGCGCGAAGCCATGCATCGCGTTGTCGGCGAGGGATTTACCCACGGCTCCAACCTTGAGGACCGAGTCGAGCACCTGCATGGCAAGGTGGCGATGCTGGAAGGCGAGGTTTCCCGGCTCACGCGCGCCATGGCCCTGGAACCGTCTCCGAGGAAAACGCCATGAGGAACCATTTCCCAAGGAATCTGCTTGCCGCAGTTGGCGCGGCGGCCATCTGCTTGGCCGCGGCCGGCCTCTTGCCCGGGCAAGCGCCAGCCCCCGGCCCGACCTCCGCGCCGGCCATCATGCCTAGCGCGGGAAGCACCCCGATTGTGCCGCCCCCGGTGGTGGATCACGACGCCAAAGCGGCGTACGTGCTCGGCCCGGACGACCAAATTTCGGTCACCGTGCTGAACGTCCCGGAAGTGAGCGACAAGGTCTATCGCATCGACCTGAACGGCAACGTCAAGCTTCCCATGGTGACGGGCCGAATTCAGGCGGCCGGACTGACCATCGAGCAACTGGAAGAAGAAATCGCGGGGATGTTCAAGACCATCCTCAAGAACCCGCAGGTGACGGTCAGCATCGTCTCGTTCCGCCGCGAGCCGGTATCCATCCTGGGAGCGGTGCGGAACCCGGGCGTCATCCAACTGGAAGGGCGGACCACGCTGGTGGATGCGCTGTCCGCCGCCGGCGGCCTTAGCGACGACGCGGGCTACACGGTGAAGATCGTGCGCCGCCGCGAGTATGGACGGATTCCGCTGCCCTCCGCCACGGATGATCCGAGCGGCGACTACTCGACGGCCGAAGTGGATACAAAGGACATCCTCGAGGCCAAGAACCCCGCCCAGAATATCGTGCTCTGCCCGCGCGATGAGATCACCGTCCCGCGCGGCGAAATGATCTACGTGGTGGGCACGGTGCTCCGCGCGGGAGGATTCGTGCTCCAGCAAAGATCCACGCTCTCGGTCCTGCAGGCGCTCTCCCTGGCGGGCGGCACGGGCCCCGGCGCTTCCACGAAGAACACCAAGATCCTCCGCTCCGCGCCAGGGGGGGCGAGCCATATTGAAATCCCCATCAACCTGACCGCCATTCTCCGCGGGAAGGCCCCGGACGTCGGCATGCAATCCGGCGATATCCTCTTTGTGCCCTCCAGCACCCCCAAGAAAACCTTAGCCAAAATGAGCGATGTAGCAACCCTGGCCGCCAGCGCCTTGGTCTACCGCATTCCGTAGGAATGATTATGGAAATACCTGGAACGGCGTTGACGCCCATCCCGCCCGACCCCCACAAAGGCTCCGGGCCGAACCCCGGCGGGCGCGTTCTCTCTCATCAAAGATTCACCCCGGGGCCGGCTGGCGCGCGTGCGGGCGAGGTGCCCTCGGGCGGCCTGCTGGAGTACTGGCGGATCGTCCAGCGAAGAAGAGGCGCGGTAATCGTCATCACGTGCCTGGGAATGCTGGCCGGCCTGCTCTACACGCTGCCGCAGACCCCGGTCTACCGGGCAAGCACTCTGATTGAAATCGAGGGGATGAACGAAGACTTCCTGCATATGCGGGACGTAAGCCCCACCTCCAACCAGAACGGTGGATACACCGAGGATGAGATTGCCACTCAGGTGCAGATTTTGCAAAGCGCCTCCTT
>DATKOS010000305.1:0-3476 GCA_035524535.1 Bryobacteraceae bacterium | reverse complement strand
CCGTAATGGCCAGATGGCCTTTTCGCCGGTTCACCGCCAGCCCCGGAGCCAATTCCGGTGCCCATGCGCCGGTGGCGTTCACGGTGCCACCGGCTTCCAGAAACTCGCCGTTCGCGAGCTGCAATCCGCGCCCGCTGATTTCGCTCACCCGCTCCCGCACTACCGTCGCGCCCGATCGTTCCAGCAGCCACCGGGCGGCGCAGGGCGGGTAGATCGTGGAATCGTCGGGGATGAGCAGACCGCCGGCTAACCCGGCGCGCAAGTGCGGCTCGGCCTCAGCCAATTGCGCCGCATCGAGCGCTTCCGCGCGCACGCCCATGCGTTCGCAGCGCGCCTGCTTGCGCCGCACCTCGGCCATCTCTTCCTCGTCTCCCGCCACCCAAATGGTTCCGCAGGCCAGGTATTCCGCCTCCGCCGGAAGCTCGGCCGCGAGTTCCATCCACAGCGCCCGCGAATACAGGGTCAGCGCGAGCTGCGCCGGAGAATCGTCCATGAGGACGATATGCCCCATGCCCGCTGCGGTCGCCCCACCGCCGATCGGTCCCGGCTCGGCCACCGCAACCTTCAGCCCCGCCGTTGCGCACGCCCACGCACACGCTGCGCCGACGATTCCGCCGCCGGCAATGGCTACGTCGCAGCCTGCACCCATCTGCCCGGAATCCCGTAGGCGAACGGGTCGCGCTCGTCCACGATCAGATCTGCCTCCGCATTGACGTACGCCGAGCCCGTAATTTCGGGATAGAGAGCGCCGCCTTCCACTCGCACTGTCCCTTCGAAGACGCTGCCCGTGATGCTTTCCTGCCGCCAGATCTGGCCCGGTTGCAGACGTCCCTCGGCGTACAGGCATGCCAGCTTCGCGCTGGTGCCCGTGCCGCACGGTGAGCGGTCATAAGCCTTGCCCGGGCAGAGCACGAAATTTTTGCTGTCGGCACCGCGCGTGCTCGGCGGTCCGAACAGCTCGATGTGATCGACGGCGCGGCCGTCCGGACCCTTGAATCCCTGCGCATCCACGCCCTGCCGAACCCGCCAGGCATAATCCGTCAGCTCTTCCACGCGCTCCAGAGTGAGCTTCTGCCCGTGCTCGCTCACCAGGAAAAACCAGTTCCCTCCCCAGGCGATGTCGCCCCGCACCGCCCCGATGCCCGGCGCTTCCACAGCGGCCTGCTCCGCATACCGGTAGCTTGCCACGTTGCGGATGGTCGCGCGGTTGGCGTCGAGCAGCCGCGCCTCCACCACTCCGCACACCGTCTCGAAGCGCATCTCGCGGCGCGCCCGCCCCATGTGCGCCAGCGTCACCGCCAGCCCGATGCTGCCGTGCCCGCACATGTTCAGGAAGCCCGCGTTATCGAAGAAAATGACGCCGGCATCGCATGCGGCGTCCGAAGGCTCGCACAGGAGCGCGCCCACGATGGCGTCGTTGCCGCGCGGTTCGTTCACCACCGCCGAACGGATGTGGTCGAACTCGCGCCGGAAACGTTCGAGGCGCTCCGCCATCGGCCCCGTGCCCAGGTCCGGGCCGCCGGCCACAATCACGCGCGTAGGCTCGCCGCCGGTGTGCGAATCGATCACGCGGATGCGGTTCATATTTGCGCGGCCTTCTCGATTTGCGGCCGCGTCGCGATGGCGTGCCGCACCGTCCGCAGCACCTCTTCCCGCTCCGCGCCCTCCAGCGGCAGCCGCGGCGCCCTCACAGTTTCCGACCCCAGCCCGGTTTCCGCCATCGCCAGCTTGATCGATTGCACCAGCTTCACCCTGGTGTCCAAGTGGAGCAGCGGCATGTACCAGCGGTACAGCTCGCGCGCCTGCCGCCAATGCCCGCGCGAGGCCATCTGCCACAGCGCCTGGTTCTCGGCGGGGAACGCATTCACCAGCCCGGACACCCAGCCTTCCACTCCCAGCATCGCGCTCTCCAGAAACAGGTCGTCCACGCCGGCAAAGAGGATCAAGCGGTCGCCCATCAGATTGATCAGGTCGGTCACCCGCCGCACGTTCTCGGACGATTCCTTGATGGCCACAATGTTGGCCACATCCGCCAGCCGTGCGAATCCCTCCGGCGGCACATCCACGCCGTACGAAACCGGGTTGTTGTAGATCATGATGGGCAGCCCTGTGGCGCCGGCGATCGTCCGGAAATGTGTGAGCGCCTCCCGCACATCCGACTTGTAAACCATCGCGGGCAGCACCATCAGCCCGTCCGCGCCCAGTTTCTCTACCGCCTGCGCGTAGCGGCAGCCGAGCGCCGTCGTATATTCGGCCACGCCGCAGAGCACGGGAATGCGCCCGCGCGCGGCGGCCACCATCTCGCGCACTACCGTCAGCTTTTCTTCGGCTTCGAGCGAGGTGTTCTCACCAACCGTCCCCAGCAGCACGACCCCGTGGATGCCGGCTTCGATCAGAATCTCCAGGTGCCGCGCGGTCGCTTCGATGTTGAGCGACTGGTCGTCGTGGAACTGCGTGGTGATGGCGGGAAAGACCCCGTGCCAGTTGGGCTTCACATGACCTCCGCAAAAACCAACCTACAGTGTAGTCCGGAATCGGCAGCAGCGCCGGATAGTGGCGCAGCCACGTCCCGGCGTTCTACCCTGAGGCGATGACGCATTTCGGGCCGGTGCTGCGGCGCGCGTTCTATGCGCGGCCAACCGTGGAGGTGGCGCGGGAACTTCTGGGCAAGGTCTTGGTGCATGGGCCGGCGTCCGGCATCATCGTCGAAACCGAAGCCTACCTGGGCGGCGAGGACCTGGCCTCTCATTCCGCGCGCGGCCTCACCGAGCGCACGCGCGTCATCTTCGGCCCTCCCGGCCACGCTTACGTCTATTTCATCTACGGCATGTACGAGTGCCTGAACCTGGTGGCGGAGCCGGACGGCCGGCCCGGCTGCGTGCTCATCCGCGCGCTCGAGCCCGTGGCGGGAATCGAGATCATGCGCGAACGGCGTGGCGCGCGCAAGGATGAGGAACTCGCGTCCGGTCCCGGCAAGCTCACACTTGCGATGGCAATCACGCGTGCGCAGAACGGCGCGGACGTCACCCGCGGCTCTCTGGTGGTGCGCGAACCGGCCGAGCGGCGTCGTGTCGAAATCGCCGTAACGCCGCGCATCGGCATCACCAGGTGCGCCGACCTGCTCCTGCGTTTTGTCATTCGCGGAAACCGGTTCGTGTCCGGCAAGCGGGTGGCGTAATCTCCACAGGCGATCATCCCTGACACGCTCCGTTCCAAAAGTGAGCCACTTCACACCTGTAAAATGAACCCCGCCGCGCGCAATAGTGCATCCTATATACATGGCTGGGTTCGTCACGCAAGACGTGTGGAAGGGACCGCCGGAACCCCCGGTGGATCGCGGATGGGGCGGAGGGGGCGCAGGCGGATGGGATGGCCGCGGATGGTCGCGGCGCGCTTCGTTCACCGGATTGTTCTGCGGGCTGGTCGCCAGCTTCATGACGTTTGCCGCGTTCACCGTGGCGATGATCGGGCGGCGC
>DATKOS010000304.1:0-5862 GCA_035524535.1 Bryobacteraceae bacterium | reverse complement strand
GAGCTGGTGGCGGAAAGCTACGTTCCCGGCGCGACCATGGGGCAGGCGTTCGGTGGTCTGGTGCGGCGGTTGCTCGCGCGGTTCGACATTTTGCAGCTCGATCCGCTCCAGCCGACCTTTCGCGCGCTGGCCGCGCCTGCGCTGCGCCGCGCGGCGGAATCGGCGCACGAGTTGACTGAAGCGCTGATGGAGCGCGGCCGCGAACTGACCGCGGCGGGCTATCACGCGCAGGTTCACGTGGGGCCGCAGACCTCGCTGGTTTTCCTGCTGGAAGACGGCAAGCGCCTCACCCTGCGGCGCAAGGACGATGGCTACACGGCCGAAGGACACCACATCGGCCCCGCGGAGTTGGCCCAACGCGCGGCATCGCTTTCGCCCAACGCGCTGCTGCGGCCGGTGGTGCAGGATTCCATGATTCCTACCGTCGCCAGCGTCATGGGTCCGGCCGAAACGGCGTACCTGGCGCAATCGGAAACGCTCTACCGCGCGATTCTGGGCCGCATGCCGGTGGTGGCGCCGCGCGCCGGGTTCACCATCCTGGATGCCCGCAGCCAGCAGAAGATAGAGCGCTACGGACTCTCGCTCGCGGATTTGTTCCACGGAGAAAACGCCCTGCGCGAACGCATCGCGGGGCGGCTGGTGCCGCCGGAATTGGCGGCGTCGCTTCGCCAGACCGCGGCCGAGGCGGAGACCGCCGTGGAGCGGATGCGGGCGGAGTTGACGGCCTTCGATCCCACTCTGGCCAAAGCGGCGGGGTTGAGCGCGCGCAAGATCCGTCACCAGTTCGCCAAGATCGAACGAAAAACCGGCCGCGAAGCGCTGCGGCGCGACGAACGCGCGGCGGTTGACGCGGCCTCGCTCTACGGCCTGATCTATCCCGGGCGCCACCTGCAGGAACGCATCTACTCCATCCTTCCCTTCCTCGCCAAGCACGGCCTGGAACTCATCGACCGCATCTACGAGTCCATCCAGGTGGACTGCCCCGACCATCGCCTGCTGGTGGTTTGATGGCGGCCGGGAATTCGAAAGAGAAGGAGAGACTGGAACAATCGCGCACGCGGCACGCGCATTGGAACCGCTGGGGGCCGTATTTGAGCGAGCGCGCCTGGGGCACGGTGCGTGAGGACTACAGCGCCACCGGCGAAGTCTGGCGGTATTTCCCCTTCGAGGAGTCCGCCTCGCGAGCGTATCGCTGGAACGAGGATGGCCTCGCGGGCATCTCCGACCGGCACCAGCTCATCTGTTTCGCGCTGGCTTTGTGGAACGGCCGCGACCGCATCCTCAAGGAGCGCCTGTTCGGCCTCGGCGGCGATCAAGGCAATCACGGCGAGGACGTCAAGGAGCAGTACTTCTACCTGGACAACACGCCCACGCACTCGTACATGAAGTGCCTCTACAAGTATCCGCAGGGGCCGTTTCCCTACGAGCAGTTGCGCGCGGAGAACGCCCGCCGCACCCGCGAGCAGGGCGAGTATGAACTGCTCGACACCGGGGTCTTCGACCAGGACCGCTACTTCGACGTCTTCGTGGAGTACGCCAAGGCCGCGCCGGACGACATCCTGGTGCGCATTACCGCTTCGAATCGCGGGCCTGAGACGGCGCCGCTCGATGTGCTGCCCACGGTGTGGTTCCGTAACACGTGGAGTTGGGAAGCCGGAACGCCGAGGCCGGAATTGCGCCGCGGCCGTGCACCGAACGCGGTGGAACTCGACGAGCCCTACTACGGCAGGCGTTGGCTCTACGCCGAAGGCTCGCCCGAGTGGCTGTTCACGGAAAACGAAAGCGACTATCGAAGCTTGTGGGGATCGCAGGACTCCTCGCCGTATAGCAAGAACGGCATCGCGCGGTGCGTGGTGGACGGCGATTGCGCCGCCGTCAATCCCGAAGGCCGCGGCACCAAGGCCAGCGCTCACTACTCGGCGGAGTTGGCGGCCGGGGCATCGGCGGTGTGGAAGCTGCGCCTCACCGACCGCGAGATGCCCGAACCGTTCGGCGCCGAATTCGACCGCACCTTCGCCGATCGCATCCACGAGGCCGACGATTTCCATCGCGCACTTGCGCCGCGCGATCTCTCCGAGGATGGACGCAACGTCATGCGGCAAGCGCTGGCCGGCATGTTGTGGTCCAAGCAGTTCTACCACTATGTGGTGCGCGACTGGCTGCGCGGCGATTCCGCGTTTCCGCCGCCGCCCGCCAGCCGCCTGCATGGCCGCAATGCCGATTGGCAGCATCTCTACAACTCCGACGTGATTTCCATGCCGGACAAATGGGAATATCCGTGGTACGCCGCCTGGGACCTGGCGTTTCACACCGTGCCGCTGGCGCTGGTGGATTCCGAATTCGCCAAGCAACAACTGACCCTGATGCTGCGCGAATGGTACATGCATCCCAACGGGCAGCTGCCGGCGTATGAGTGGAACCTGAGCGACGTCAATCCGCCGGTGCACGCCTGGGCCGCCTGGCGCGTGTATAAGATCGAAGCCAAGCGGCGTGGGCGGCCCGATCGCGAGTTTCTGGAGCGCGTGTTTCACAAGCTGCTGCTGAACTTCACCTGGTGGGTGAATCGCAAGGACACCGCCGGCCACAACGTGTTTCAGGGCGGCTTTCTGGGGCTGGACAATATCGGCCTGTTCAACCGCAGCGAGCCGCTGCCGAACGGCGAGACCATCGAACAGGCCGACGGCACCGGCTGGATGGCGATGTACAGCTTGAATCTGATGGCCATCGCGCTGGAGCTGGCGCGCACCGATTCGGCATATGAGGATGTGGCCAGCAAATTCTGGGAACACTTCCTCTACATCGCCAGCGCCATGACGCATCTCGGCGCGGACGGCCACCGCATGTGGGACGACGAGGACGGCTTCTTCTACGACGCGCTGCAGCTGCCCGACGGCCGCCACCTGCCGGTCAAAGTGCGTTCGGCGGTCGGGCTGATTCCGTTATGCGCGGTGGAGACGCTGGAGCCACACCTCGTTGACCAGATGCCGGGCTTCGCGCGGCGCATGCTCTGGTTCATCGAGAACCGGCCCGACCTCACGCACAATGTGGCCTCCATGGCGGTCTGCGGCAAAGGCGAACGCCGGCTGCTTTCGATCGTCAGCCCCGACCAGTTGCGAACCGCGCTCAAGCGCGTGCTGGACGAGGGGGAGTTTCTCTCTCCCTATGGCATTCGCAGCCTGTCGAAAGCCTACCAGGGCAAGCCGTATGTTCTGGAGGGCGCCGGCGCCGCGCGGTCCATTGAATACGAACCCGGCGAATCGCGCTCGGGACTCTTCGGCGGAAACTCCAACTGGCGCGGGCCGGTGTGGTTTCCCTTGAACTACCTGCTGATCGAAGCGCTGCAGAAGTTCCACCATTACCTGGGCGACGAATATCAGGTGGAGTGCCCGACGGGATCGGGCAACCTGCTGACGCTCCACCAGGTGGCGGCGGAAATCTCGCGAAGGCTCTCGCGCCTTTTCCTGCGGGATGAAACCAGCGCGCGTGCCGCGCATGCCGGCGAAGAACGCTTTCGCAACGATCCATACTGGCGTGACCTGGTGTTATTCCACGAATACTTCCACGGCGACACCGGCGCTGGCTTGGGCGCGAGCCATCAAACCGGCTGGACGGGCCTGGTCGCAAAGCTGCTGCAGCAGAGCGGCGAGTAGCGTCCTGCATCCCATTAACCGCGGAGGCGCGGAGGTTGCGCGGAGAAGCACACCCATTTGGGACCGCCTCGCAGCGAAGCTTGCGACACCTCCGCTCACTCCGCGCGCTCAGTTGTTGATTTTCAACTTCCGTCTTTCTCCGCGCAATCTCCGCGCCTCCGCGTCTCCGCGGTTAGCCGTATGCCGGCCTCTGTGTGTGCCCCGCCCCACGCCGCGCAGTATAATCGGCGTTCCACCACTTATGTTTTCCATCGATTTCTACGCACGCTTCGCCCGGGCTCTCTGCGCGGCGGCGGTGCTGGCGGGGGTCGCGGCCGCGCAGACCTCCGGCGGCGGCAAGCTCTTCGAAGCGCAAGGCGACATTGGCGTGACGCCCAAGGCCGGCTCCATGGTCTATGACGCTGCCAGGGATGAATACCAGGTGACCGGCGGCGGCGCCAATATCTGGGCCGATACCGACGCGTTCCGTTTCGTTTGGAAGCGCCTCTCCGGCGATTTCTCGCTCTCGGCCGACGTGCATTTCCTCGGCGCCGGTGCGGTGGCGCATCGCAAGGCGGTCCTCATGGCGCGCCAGGACCTCACGCCCGCCTCGGCGTACGCCGATGTGGCGCTGCATGGCGATGGCCTCACCTCGCTGCAATATCGCACCGCCGCCGGCGCGCAAACCCAGGAGCTCCGCTCCACGGCGAACGCGCCCGTGCGCATCCGCATCGAGCGCGCGGGCAATCGATTCACCATTCGCGTGGGCAAGCCCGGCGAAGAAATGACCAGTTCCGGGCCGCAGGAAGTGACCATGAGCGATCCGATCTATGTGGGAATCGGGGTGTGCTCGCATGACGCGAACATCCTGGAGACCGCCGTGTTTTCCAACGTCCGCGTGCAGGAAGGCACGCCCGCGCCGCCGCCGCAGCGCTTCCGCAGCAAGATCACGGTGTACGACCTGCCAAGCCACAGCAGCAAGGTAGTCTACGAGGCCGACACTGTCATCGAAGCGCCGAATTGGTCGCACGATGGCAAGTTTCTGCTGGTGAACACCGGCGGCGATCTGTATCGGCTACCCCTCGAAGCGGCCGGAGCGCCGAAGCTGGAGAAGATCGATTTAGGGCCGGCCGGCTACCGCTGCAACAACGACAAGGCGTTTTCTTTTGACGGCAGACTGCTCGGTTTCTCAGCCTCCACGCGCGAGGCGCCGGCTTCGCGCGTGTTTGTGGCCAATGCCGATGGCAGCGGCGCAAAACTGCTCACGCCGGCCTCGCCGAGCTACTTCCACGGCTGGTCGCCCGATGGCAAATGGCTGGCGTTCGTGGCCGCTCGTCCCGACAAGTTCGAACTCTACCGTGTGCCCGTAGGCGGCGGGCCGGAAGAGCGCCTCACCTCAAAAGGCGGCTATGACGATGGGCCGGAATACACGCCCGACGGCAAGTGGATCTACTTCAACTCCAACCGCGCGGGCGCGTGGGACATCTGGCGCATGCCCGCCACCGGCGCCGGAGGGGGCGATGCCAAGGCCGAACAGGTGACCAACGACGAATGGGAGGACTGGTTCCCGCACATTTCTCCGAACGGGAAATGGATGCTGGTGTTCTCGTTCCCGCACGGCACCCGCACGCACGATCCGCGCCTGGAAGGCGTGGTGCTGCGCCTGACGCCCGCGCCCGGCAAGAAACTGAAGCCGGCCAAGCTGGAGATCCTGACGAAGTTTTTCGGCGGCCAGGGGACCATCAATGTGAATTCGTGGTCGCCCGATTCGAAGAAGTTCGCGTACGTGGTCTACGAGCCGCTGCCGCGTCAGTAGAGTCCTTTGACGAAGCCGCCGTCGCTCGCAATCGACGCCCCGGTGATGTAGCTGGCGCGCTCCGAAGCCAGAAACACCACCAGGTCGGCAAACTCTTCCGGACGGCCGATCCGCCCGAGCGGGATCTCGCGCGCCCAGCGCTCCTCGATCGCTTCCGTCGTCGCGCCCTCGCGGGCCGCCAGCGCGTGCGCCAGATCCATCAATCGATCCGTGCCGGTGAAACCCGGGCACACATTGTTTACCAGCACGTTGTGCGGCCCGTATTCATTGGCCAGTGTCTTCACCAGGCCGCTCACCGCGCTGCGCACGGAATTCGAAAGCACCAGGCCCGCCAGCGGCTGCTTCACCGCAACCGACGTGATGGCGATGAACCGGCCCCAGCGCCGCTCGCGCATCAGCGGCAGCGTCTCCTTGGCC
>DATKOS010000303.1:0-12846 GCA_035524535.1 Bryobacteraceae bacterium | reverse complement strand
CAGTCTCTTTAAGGGCCCTGGCTTCTCCGTGGATAGCGTGGTAATTCACGAAGATCCCTCGATTGGCGCGGAGCCGGTCGCTTACATCGAGGAGTCCTCTGGCGCGGGCCTGGAAGTGAAGCCCAGCTTGTGGTCGCTGCTGGGCGGGCGCTTCGTGGTAGCTTCCATCAGCCTGGATGGCGCCAGCATCAATCTCACGAAATCCGGCCCGGCCGGCGAATGGGGCCGCTGGAATTTCTCGTCCTTCGTGGACCGATCCGTGATGAGCGCCACTCCCAGCATTCACGTTCGGGACAGCCGCGTCAATTTTAAGTTCGGCGATACCAAGGCCGTCTTTTACCTGCTCAACACGGATTTGGATATTTCTCCGCCCAGCGTGTCCGGCGCCGGATGGCGTGTTTCGGGTGAGGCCAAGCTTGCGCGCACGGACCGCGCCGCCGAGGGCCTCGGCTCGGTGACGGTCAACGGGCGCTGGTATGTGGCTCCGGAGCGCGTGGATGTGGATGTGGAGTTGAATCGCTCCGGCCTCGGAGAAATCACGGCGCTCCTGCGCGGCCAGGCGGGCGGCGTGCACGGCACGGTTTCGGCTAGGATGCACTTGGCCGGCCCCATCGGCAATATCGGCGTCGCGGGCCGTCTGCTGGTGGAAGATGTGCACCGCTGGGACTTGCTGCCGGAGCAGGGCGCGGCCTGGCCCATGGATATCGGCGGCAGCCTGGATCTGGTGGGCCAGCGCCTGCAGCTTCAAACCAGTTCCGCGCGCAACGTGCCTCTGCCGCTCTCGCTGCGCCTGCAGGTGTCCAACTACCTCGCCCAGCCGCATTGGAATCTGGCGCTGGATTGGAACAAGTTCCCCATCGCCCCCCTCCTGGAACTGGCCGGCCACATGGGCGTCCAGATGCCGCCGGGCCTGCTGATCAGTGGAACCATCGACGGCTCGCTGCACGATTCGGATAGTTCCGCTTTCGGCGGGCAACTGGCGTTTCATGACGCCGCCGTGGCCATTCCCAACTCCCCGCCCGTCCGCTTTGAGAACGCCTATCTTTCCGTGGATGGCGCCTCGGCCAGGCTTTCGCCCGCCGTGGTCCGCACCGCAACCGGGGAAGAGGCGGGCATTGAGGGCGCCTACGATATGGCTGCCGGTTCGCTGGACCTATCCATCCAGGCCGATGCCATGCCAGTGGCGGCGCTGCGCGCGCAAGCTTCGTTGGCAGCCGTGCCCTGGTTGGACCAGGTGAAATCGGGAGAGTGGAGCGGCCTGCTGCGCTACCATCGCGACCCAACGGATTCCGGCTGGTCCGGCCGCTTGCAAGTGAAGGATGCGGCGTTGCCGGCCGATGGATTCGCGGATCCCCTGAAGCTTGCTTCGGCGCGCGCCCGCATCGACGGCGCCCGCGTTACCGTGGACCGTATGCAGGGCGCCCTGGGCAAAATCGTCTTCACCGGCGATTACGCCTACGAGCCGGGCGCGCCCCATCCGCACCGCCTGCATATGAACTTGGCGAAACTGGACGCCGCGGATTTGGAGGACGAGCTCGCGCCCACCCTGCGCCGCGCCGGACTAATAGATCGCGCCTTGGGGCGCGCGCCGGTGCCCGGTTGGCTTCGCGACCGCGCCGTGGACGCCGCCATCCGCGTGGATGACGTGGCGATTGCCGGCCTCCACTGGCAAAATCTGCGGACCCACCTGCTTTGGGACGTCACGCACGCAAGCTTTAGCGATATCCGAGCCAACATGGACGATGCTTCGCTGGTGGGGAAGCTGGCCGTGAACCTGCGCGGCGCACGGCCCTCCTACGCCCTCACCGCCAAGGTGACGGGTCTCCCGTGGCAGGACGGAACGGCGGATGTGGAGGGAGAGGCGGACACCTCCGGTTCCGGCGCGCAGTTGCTCACCAACCTCACTTCGCACGGAACCTTCACGGCAACCGGCATGGACCTTGGCGGCGACGTGCCGTTCCATGCCATGGCCGGAAGCTTCAACCTGGAATGGTGGCAGACGTCCCCGCGCCTCCGCCTCACGGACCTGAGTTTGCGCGCCGATGGCGAGACTTATACCGGGCGCGGCGCCACCCAGGACGATGGCCGTCTGAGTATTCTGATGGCTAACGGCTCCAAGGAACTCCGCATGAGCGGCACGTTGGCCAATCTGAAAGTGGACCAGGCGGTTCGCTAAGCGCCCGCTTCAAGCCGCGGCGTGTTCCGCCATGGCTACGATATCGCCGCCGATAGCCAGCGAAGCCGTAGCCGCGGGACTCGGCGCGCTCAATACGTGCAGCGCATTTTTTCGCGCGATGATGCGGAAATCCTGATCCAGCTCTCCAGCCTGCGTGATGGATTGTGCGCGCACGCCGGAACCGCCCGTGCCCAGATCGTCGGGCTGAATCTCCGGAACCAGGCGCTGCAGCGACTGGCAGAATAGCTTGCGGCTTAGCGAACGCCGCAGCTCGAACCAGCACATGGAGGGGTAGCGCATCATGAAGCGCCAGAAGCCGGCGTAACTGAGCGCGTCGGCCAGGTCGAGCGCGTTGAAATCGGTCTTGCGGTAGCCTTCCCGCGCAAAGGCCAGCACCGCGTTCGGTCCGGCTTCAATCCCGCCGTGAATCAGTCGCGTGAAATGCACCCCGAGGAAGGGGAAGCGCGGGTCCGGCACTGGATAAATCAGATTGCGAACCAGGTTCTGCCGCTCCGGCCGGATCTTGTAATACTCGCCGCGGAACGGCAGGATGCGCACTTCGCGCCGCTCGCCGGCAAGCTCCGCTACGCGGTCGCAGTGCAGGCCCGCGCAGTTGATCAGGAAATCGCCTTCAAAGGCGCCGGCCGGGGTCTCGGCCGTCCATGCGCCGTCGTGGCCGCGCAGGCGCTCCACGCGCGCGTTCGTCACCACCCGCGCGCCGCGTTCGGTCAGGCGCTTCACCAGCGCCGCGCATACCGCGGGATAGTCCACGATCCCTTCCTGAGGTACGTGCAGGGCGGCCACGCCGCCGGCATGCGGCTCAATCTCGCGCATCTCCTCGCGCGAGAGCTTCCTCAGGCCTTGCAGCCCGTTGGCCGTGCCGCGCTCAAACAAGGCGTCCAAACGAGTCGCTTCGGTATCGTCCGCCGCCACCACCAGCTTGCCGCAAACCTCGTGCGCCACGCCGTTCTGCTGGCAGAATTCCACCATCTGCCGGATGCCGGACACCGCCAGCCGCGCTTTCGCCGAACCGGGCTTGTAATAGAGGCCGCAATGCAGCACGCCGCTATTGTGCCCGGTCTGGTGCTGCCCGACGCCCGCCTCCTTCTCAAGAAGGACGATCTGCGCGCCCGGATAACGTTCGCCGAGACGGTAAGCCGCCGCCAGGCCGACAATGCCGCCGCCCACAATGATGACTCGTTTGGAATTCACAGGGATCTTATATGAGTGTAACCAACCGCGCGGCGGACCGCCTGAGCGGCTTGGAAAACTCGTCAGGCGAATATGATGCGTATGCCCGGCTCGCGTTCTCCGCCGTGGGCCGAATGAGACTGTCGAGATCCGCGGTGTAGCGAGGGAAACCGTGGTAGGAAACGGCGAACGCCCCCACCACCAGGTATTCAACCCCGTTCGAGTTCAGTAATTCGATAAACTCGCGCCAGTCTTTGTTGAGCGGCATCGGGATGGCGGCGATCGCGGAGCTCGATCGTAATGCGCAGGCGCTCCTCAGGGGACATGGCTGCGTCTTCGCGAGCGTCGGCCTCGTCTGCGTCCTTGAAGCTGGCGAATACCCGCGCGATCTTCTCCACGGTCAAATTATAGCCCGGAGCGAATTTCAATTCTCCGTCGGAGTTTTCTCCATGTGGTCGATCACGAGCACCTGCGCCGGACCTCTGCTCTTCTCAATCTTGAGACCGAGGCTCTCCTGAAGCGCGGCGTTGAGCGGTGGCGCATCTACCTCCTGATCCGGCGGGGCGCTAGGATTCGCGTAGCGGAACGCAATGTAGTATTTGCCGTTCAACCCTGTCCGGCCCCAAAAGATGGCGTGCTGAGAGCCCTCCAGGCGGTCGCAGAGTTGAGCCATCGAAATCCTGCGGCCTGTCATCGACACGACGTAGGCTTCGCGCGCCACGCCCCAGATCCGGCCGTCGTTCGATGCGGGGTCCAAATCCTGGTTCCAATCCGGCATCGGCGGGGGTTTGCTGCCGTCCGGTGCTTCGTGGATCTTGGGCCCGCCCTTCGCCACGGTTAACGCCCATCCGTCCGACACTTTCGTTTCCAGGCGCCAGACCATCTTGAAGCGGTCTTCGAGCAGCGAGCGGACCATCAGGCGGACCTGATCTTCCGTCGACGCGGGATCCATGGTGGCGGCGAGGTCGTATATTGTGCCCCCGCCAGGGACGTCGCTAATGCGATCCCACTGCATCGGGAAGGCGTATGAGACGAGATACATGAGCTGAGTCGTCCACGTGAAGCGGCCGGGCGACCTCTCGGGAATCGTGCTGAACGGACCCTGATTCGCCGCCACTCTCAGTGAAGCTACATCGAAGGTGAGCCGCTGGGGCTGCGGCTGAGCACGCCCAATCGGCGCGCCGATCAGGCAAAAGGCCATCAACCAGGCGCAAGATCCGAGGCGTCGTTTCATGGGATCAATTCTCCGTAGGCGTCTTCTCTATGTGATCGATCACCACGTACTGGGCCGGCCCTTTGTGTTTCTCGATCTGCAGCCCAAGATTTTCCCGCAGTGCGGCATTGAGCGGGGGCGCGTCGGCGTCCACGGGAGCATCCGCCGGCGCATAGCGGAACGCAACGTAATATTTGCCCTTCATGCCGGTTTCGTCCCACACCGCAGCGCCCAGATTGCGCTCCAGGTTCTGGCAGAGTTGCATCACCGAAACCCTGCGTCCGAGCACACCCCACACACCGGTCTCCAAGCCCAAGGTGGAGATGATGTGGTCCCAAGCGGCGGCGTCGGCTGGTTCCCCACTCACCCAATCCGGATACGGAGGCGCTGGGTCCGTGTCTCTATAGGCGTGGATCTTCGCCCCGCTCTTCGCAACCGAAACAACCCATCCGTCAGCCGTCTTTGTTTCGAAGCGCCAAGTCATCTTCAGACGGTCCTCCAGGAGCGACCGCACCATCAGCCGGACCTGATCTTCGGTAGCCGTAGGGCTCATCGTGGCGGCTAGGTCGTAGATGTCGGCCCATCCTGGGATATGATCCGAGTAGCCCAAAACTCGGTCCCATTCCAGGTGGAAAGCGTATTGGATCAGATACGCAAGCTGCGTGTTCCACGTGAACCTGCCGGGAGAACGTTCCGGTCTTGTCCAGAGTATCCGCTGATCGGACGCGACCTTCAGCGAAGCCACGTCGAACGTGAGGTGTTGGTCCGATTCCTGTGCGCGTAGCAGCGGGTGAAACACGCCAATTGCAAACGGGCTTAGCGCCGCAAGCATGGCTGCGGCGGCGAGAAGAATTCTCCGGCCGACGCCGAGTCTAATGCCGAAGCGGCCGCCCACGATGTCTTCGATTCGACGCTTCAGACTGCCGCCCGAGACTCCGGATGCGCACGCAGCCGGCGCAGCCAGGTAGAATTCGCAGACCTTCAGGATGCTCTCCGCATAAACGCGCGGCTCGCTGCCCATCCGCAGCGCCCCTTCGTCGCAGGCTCGCTCGCGCTCGTCGATCAGCCTCGTACGGATCCACCAAACCGCTGGATGGAACCAGAAGAGCGTCTCCACCAGCATGTGAACGGCGGCCGTGAAATTGTCGCGCCGATGCACGTGGCGGAGTTCGTGGGCCAGGACGGCTTCCAGTTGCTGCGGAGTGAGGCGCTCGGCGATGCCTTCGGGCAGCAGCAACACTGGCTTCCAGATGCCAAAGACGCCTGGTTCCATGCGGCCGGGCGCGGTCTTCACAGGGATCGGCAGAGGCAGATCGAGCGGCTTGGCGCCTCGCACAATGCCGCGCATCCGCCATATGGAACGCGCCCAGAAGGCGAGGCCGACGAGAACGCCACAGAGCCAGATGGCTAGCAACAAAACGAAGAAGGCAGACCCGGAGGTCCGCCCCACTGAAAGCGCCGGCTCCGGTGCAATCACGGCGAATGGCTGCCCGATCTGCGCAACCACGGCGGGAATTCGCACCGGCGCCGTGACCTCAGCAGATCGCCATTCGAAGCGCGCCCCAATCGCTGCCAGCCAGGCGAACGGTACCAGGAACTTCACAGAGGCTGCGAGCCACACGCCATACCGAACCGCCGCGCGGTTTTTCGATAGCGCCAGCGTCAGCGTCCACGCCACTCCCACGCACACCGTGGATTGCCACAAGTGATTGGCCAATGGCGAAAACTGCGCCCAAGTCATTTCCGTCCCCCCTTTTCCGGGGGCTTCCGCAGAGCCTTCTCGGCTTCTTTCAGGTCCTCCAGCGTGATTTCGCCGGCGTCCAGCAGGTGTGCCATCACCAGCTTGCCGCGCCCGCCAAGAAGCGCGAGCAACTCGTCCACCAGCCCGCGCTGCGCGTCCGTCCGCGAGATGGCAGCTTCGAAAATATTCGCGTTGCTAATGCGCTTCACGCATCGCAGCGCCTTCTTGCGTTCCAAGCGGTAGACCACCGTCTGCACCGTCGTGTATGCGGGGCGTGAGGCTTCGGGAAAAGTCTCCTGGACCTCGCGCACGGAACACGCGCCCCTGTCCCAGAAGGCCTCCATGATCTGGAGTTCCAGCTTGGTTAGTCTTGCACGCGGCATGTCAAAGCACCTGCTTCGACATTTACTCTACTATCGTCATAGTCGGAGTGCAAGAGAAATCTGAATTTGGTGACCACGGGAGCCCGGATAGAACCGGCTGCCGCCCCCTCCACCCGGTCTACCCCCCGCGTTTCTCTTCCAGGATGCGGTAGATATGCCGGCCGTATTTCTCCACGGTATTTAGTCCGATGCCTGGAATGGCCAGCAGGGCCGCCGCCGTGGCCGGGCGGCGGCGGGCAATGGCTTGCAGGGTCTGGTCGCTGAAGATTCGGAATGCCGGAATGCCCATCCGCCGCGCCTCCTGCAAGCGCCACGCGCGCAGGGCATCCTCGAGGGCCGCCACCGCCGGTGGAACGCCACGGGGCGCCTCCATCTCCGGGAGATCCTCCGCTGCTTCTTCCTCGCTCTTCTGCGGCGCGGGCTTCCGCGCTCGCTTCGGCTTGGCGGCCTCCCCGCGCGCCGCCGCCTTGGACTTCTTCTTACCGCGTTTCCGTTTGGCTTCCGGCGTATACGCGGCCGTCCGCATCGCCAACTCGGCGCTGCCCAGGTCCGTCGAGTCAGCCGCCGGACCCAAGCGCACCTTGCGAAACGGAATCTGGCGGCCGTCCTTTTCGAACACCTCTTCGGCAAGCTGGACCAACCCCGCGCGCGCCATGGCGCCGAGCAGTTCCTCAAAGCGGTCTCGGGTCATTTCGGAGCTGGGGAAGAGTTCCGCATACAGCCGGCCGGTGGTGTTCTGGCGCGTCTTGCGCAGTGCGTCCAGCGCGCGCGCGGCCGCCTCCCGCTCCGGCTGCGTGGCCTTGCGGAACGTCTGCGCCACGCAGGAGGATGGCGCGCAGAAATCGCACACCCCGCAATCCGTCCGGGCGTCCTCGTAGTCGCCGAAATGCCGCACCAGGGCGGACATGCGGCACTGGTTCACCTGCGCATAGCGGATCACCTCTTCAAGTTGCGCCTGCTTGTGCTCGCCCTGCGCGATGTACGCCTCGCGCCACTGCCCCTGACCCCGGCTGATGTTATCCGCATAATCCACCACCGCGCCGCCGTAGAGCCAGAGCTTTTCCACTGCCTTATCGAAAATGTCGGACTCCACGTGCACGCGCCGGCGCAGCGCGCTCATCTCCATCGGTTCGGCCCTCAGTTTCGCGAACATCGCGTCCAGAATTGAAACGTCCGGGTAGTCGCGCTCAAAGAAGAAATCGTGCGTGTAGCGGTCCGCGTAGGAATGCATCAGCACCGCGCGGCTCGGCTGGCCATCCCGGCCCGCGCGTCCAATTTCCTGGTAGTACGCTTCCAGGCTACCCGGCAGCGCCGTATGAATCACCGTGCGAATGTCCGGCTTATCGATGCCCATGCCGAACGCGATGGTGGCCGTGATCACCTCGAGCTTGCCTGCCAGGAATCCGGCGCCCGCCCGTTCCCGGCGTTCGGCGTCCAGGCCCGCGTGGTAGGCAGCCGTTGGGAACAGCGCGCCCAACTCCATCGCCAGGTTCTCCGCTTCCTTCCGCGTGGGCGTGTAAACAATGCCAGGCCGCCGCGCCGGGTCGCGCAGCAGCTCGATCACGGCGGCGGCCCGCTGCGACGTGGCGATCTCCACCGCCTCAATCGCGATGTTCTCCCGCCGGAACCCGTGGATGAATCGCGCGGGCTTGGTGAGGCCAAGTTGCTCCACAATATCGTCCTGCACCTGCGGCGTCGCGGTAGCCGTCAGCGCGATCACCGGCGCCGGCCGCAGCGACGGCAAGTATTGCCCCAGCATGCGGTAATCCGGGCGGAAATCGTGGCCCCATTGAGAAATGCAATGCGCCTCATCGATGGCGATCAGCGATGGCTTGCGCTTGGCCAGCATCTCCGGGAATCCCGCGACCCGCAGCCGCTCAGGCGCGACGAAAAGGAATTGCAGCTCTCCGTTCAGATAGTCGATGCACGCCTGCCGCGACGCCCCGCGCTCGCGGCCGGAATGGATGCGGTCCACGCGGCATCCCCATTCCTTCAGCTTGGCCGCCTGGTCCTCCATGAGCGCGATCAGCGGGCTGATCACCAAGGTTGTTCCGCCCCGCGCCAGGCCGGGCAATTGATAGCACAGCGACTTGCCGGAGCCCGTGGGCATCACCAGCATTACATCCTGCCCGGCCACCGCCGCGCGGCAAACAGCCTCCTGATTCGGCCGAAACGCCGCGTAGCCGAAGGTCCGCTGCAAGAGCTCCAGGAGAGACTCCTCGCCTGAAAGCGGCACGCGCTCGCCGAGTTCGGTTTGCGCGTGCGCTTCGGCGTGAGTATCCGCCTGTGCAAAGTGTCTTCTCTGGCCAAGCGCGGCGGCGGCGGCAGGACGAGGCGCGCCGCTGGGCAGGCCCGCTCTGGAAGTGGCCGTTTCCGCCTTCACCTCGCCGGTCTTGCCCACCACCTCCCGGACATAATCTTCAATTCCCTTCAGGAAGGGCGGGAGCTGCGCCTTTCCTTTCTGAATGCGCCCCAAATAGGCTTCCCACTGCCCGGTCATGGCCGGGCTCTTCACTTCCGGGTGGACAATCTCAATCAGCCGTATGCCCTTGGCCGTGGCCTCCAGAGTCTTGCCGGCGCGCTCCACATAACCGCGCTTGAGCAGCACTTCGATAATCGCGGCGCGCGTGGCGGGCGTGCCCAGCCCGTTCTCCTTCATCGCGTCGGAAAGCTCTTTCTCATCGAGCGTCTTGCCGGCCGTTTCCATGGCAGTCAGCAGGGTTGCCTCGGTGAAACGCTTCGGCGGGCGCGTCTTCTTGCGCAGCGTCTCGGCGTCCACCACCTCCTGGACGGCCCCCTGCTTCAGCCCGGCCGGTAATTGCGGCTCGGCCTCCGCCTGCCGTCGCTCCGGCGTCACGTCCAGGGCTTTCCACCCGGCGTGCTTCACCTCCGTGCCCGAGGTGTGGTAGCGGTCCGTCAGTTCGCCGTTGCGGATCGCCGTGATGACGGTGGTCACCGATGAGATGTGATCGTCCTGCCACGCGCTCAGCAGCCGCCGGCAAACTAGGTCATAGATCCTGCGCTCTTCCGCCGTTAGCTTGGCGTTCTCCGCGCGCGTCGGCGTGGGAATAATGGCGTGGTGGTCGGTCACCTTCGCGTCGTCCACGTAGCGCCGGCTCAACGGCCGCTCACCCGTCCCGGCCGACAGATGCTCTCGATATGGGCCCGCGATGGTCTGCACAATCAGAGGCAGCGTGGCCGCCACATCCTGGGACAAATGCCGGCTATCGGTACGCGGATAGCTCAGCAGCTTGTGCGTCTCATAAAGCGCCTGCGCAATCTCCAGCGTGCGCTGCGCGCTGTAGCCGAACAGCCGGTTGGCGTGGCGTTGCAGCTCGGTCAGATCGTAAAGCAGCGGCGGAGGCATGCGCTGCGTTTCGGATTCCACCGATTCGATTTCCGCCGCACCCGTCCGCGCGCGCGCGACAATCCGCGCGGCTTCCTCCCCGTCCGCCGGCAGCCGCATGGACTTCGCCGGCGATTCCTTGTCCGCGCCTTCCCCCCGGTCCCGGAACCAAGTCCCCTGGTAGGTGGTCGCCTTCGGCGCATCCAATGGATGGAACGTGACCTGAATCTCAATGTAGTCTTCCGGCACGAAGCTGCGAATCGCCAGTTCGCGCTCCACCAGCATGGCCAGCGTGGGCGTCTGCACGCGGCCCACGGAGAGATCCTCGTTGTAGGCCAGCGAGTAGGCGCGCGAGAGATTCATGCCCACCAGCCAATCCGCGCGGCTGCGCCCGCGGGCAGCGTCGGCCAGGGCGTCGTAGTCCGCGCCGGGTTTCAGCGCGCTAAAGCCCTTCCGGATCGCCTCCGGCGTCAGCGACGAGATCCACAGGCGCTCAAACGGCTTGGCGCATCCCGCGGCTTCATAGATGTAACGGAAGATCAGCTCGCCTTCGCGCCCGGCGTCCGTGGCGCACACCACCCGTCCCACGCGCGGCGAGTTCAGGATCTTCCGCACTACTTCGAACTGGTCCTTGGTCTTGTCGTAGACAACCAGCGGCCAGCGCTTGGGCAGCATGGGCAGAAGTTCGCGCCGCCATGCGCGCCATGCCGATTCAATCTCATGCGGCTGCGCCAGCGCCGCCAGGTGGCCGATGGCCCACGTCACCACGTACCCGTTTCCGTGCAGGAAGCCGTCGCCCTTGCTCCCGGCTCCCAGAACGCGCGCAATATCGCGCGCCACGGAAGGCTTCTCCGCCAGTACCGCAATCGTCCCCGTCTCCGCGCCCGCCATTGTGGAAACTCCAGTGTAGCGGGGGTTCGGCGTGAATCGAGGCGAAGCTCGCCGGGCGCCTGATGATCCCAGGGCCTCTCTTCTCCTCAGGGTTGCGCGTAGTACATCATCCGCGTGCGCGCCGTTAGGCCCGATTTGCAAATTCTCACGTCCAGTGTATGTAGCTCGTTCGGCCCGTCGCCCTTGGGCGCGTCGAACGTGATGGTGTAGTAAACCTTCGCGTCCGCCAGGCACTTCTCGAGCTCGCCCGCAATGTCATTGCTCGAATTCAGCACGCGCCCGCCGGTCTGGTCGGACAGGATCTGCAGCCCGAGACTCCCCACCTGCGTCTGCCCGGCCGATTTCACGCCCTTCTCGAACTGCTTATAGTCCGAAGTCCCGAAGCGGTCCGCGTCCGCAAGACCCGCCGGGTCGATGTCGTAGATCGAAACTCGCCCCCGCCGCAGCTTATCCGATAGCGAGACTATCGTGCCGAACAGCGCCTTCTGTTCCTTGCTGTTGAGCCCCTGGTCCGGGTCGTCACCCGCCAGCAGCGGCCATCCCGGGCTGATCCAGATCACCAGTTTGCGGCCCGGCTTGGCTGCCTCAAAATCGGCCAGCCGGTCCAGTTCGTACAGTGAAACCTGCTGCGCGCCTTCCACTCCGTACGCGCCGATGTCCTCCGCCGCCACCAGCTTGCCGGAACGCCCCGCGTTCATCGCGGCCACCAAGTCCTTGGCATCGCGAGCCGAGGCTGCGCCCAGCGCCACGCCTAGATCCCCCATCATGACAATGGTCGTTGGCCCGGGAAGCGTGGACGCGTTCTTCGCTAGGAACGCTTCGAGTTCCTGGCGCTGAATCGCCACATCGGCAAACGGCGCATTCAAGGCGTCCAGCAGGATCACCACCTCCGTGGGCGGCGCCGTGGATGGGTCTACCGCCCGGAACGACGCGATCTTCCTCGGCTGCTTGTTGTCGATGACGTTGAAATCCTGCTGCTCCAGGCCCGATACCGGCTTGCCCGCCTTGTCCGTTACCACCACGTCAAGCGAGATGAAGCTCTTGGACGCCTCGGGTGCGGCCGCAGCCCGCGGAGAGAGTTCGGATTGCTGTGCGGCCAGGGGAAGGGAAACCAGAAGGAGAAAAGCGCGCAAGCGCACTGCGGTCACCTCTTGATCGGCTCTGAGAGAATCCGGCGGGTGCTGCAAGGTTCGCCGCGCCGCCGAATCAGCAGCGCCACACCGAGGCCAAGCGCCGCCGTCGCGCCCAGGAAGTAGCGCAAGGCCGGAATGCCAACCAGAAAAATGGCCATGCTGCCAAGGGTGAAGAGGCTCCCGGCAATACCGCTGCCCACGGGCATCTTGGAGACGTTGATCTGGGGCGAAGGAGGCGCGTCAGTCATACCAGAATCTCCTGGCCTTAAGCTATCACAGCCGGAATGCGCCGGATAGGGCTCTTAGGGGCCACCACGGATTGGGGCAAATGCCCTCCGCGCCCGCGCCCCCGGCGGCCCTACGCGCCCTTGGTATTCGGCCGGTAGCCTGGCCGCGTGTGCACGCGCAGTTTCTTGCCCGCGTCGCCGGAAATCTCCACCGCAATCTTGCGGAAGCCCTCGTTGGGGTTGGGCCGCGGGTAGTAAGTCACCGTGTACGAATTGCCCAGATCCTCGCGGATATCCTCGAACGCTTCCACCTGCTTCTGCCAGGAGCGGGCCCAATAAGCCTTGCCGCCCGTGCCCGTGGCCAGCCGGCGGAAAGCCGCGCTCGATATCGGGTCCTGGTTCACTTCGTTGGTGGAGATCACGTAGATGGGGATGCCCGCGTCCTCGGCCACCGCACCCACGTCGCTTGGGGAAACCACGCTGGCGTTGTCCGGCCCGTTGGAAAACACGATGATCATCTTGCGGCCCGGTATCTTGGCGGCGTC